>NZ_VMMD01000004.1:0-77514 GCF_013277015.1 Streptococcus sp. 1032
TTACTTTGAGAAGTTACACCTCTTATTTTTTTGTCATTTTAGAGTGTGATTTCTTGAATTTTTAGGAAAAAAATGGTAAAATAGAACCAAAAAGTACCAAAGGTGGTCGATATTTTGTGGTCGATATTTTATGGATAAGAAAAAATTTCTAACTGCTAGCTTGGCTAGTGTTGCTGTTTTAGGATCAGCATTTGTTGTATCTCAACCGTCGGTTGTAAAAGCGGAAGGTCAACCTGTAGCTAGTAGTCAACCAGCTGAAAATAAAGAATCAGCACAAAAAGAATTTTTAGCTAATTTTGATAAAGCTGTAGAAGCTACAGTTAAAGAATTAAAAGAATATTTAGACAATGCAAAAGAAGATCCAGAATTACAAAAACAAATTCAAGGGTTTATTGATGAATTTGAAAAACGAACTAAAGACCAGAAGGCTGACTATGAAAAACGCTTCAAAGCAGGTTTAACTGTAGAAGAAGCTGAAAAAGAAATAGAGAAAAAAGCTAAAGAAGAGGAAGCTGCAGAGGAAAAAGAAGCTAAGGAAGAAGCAGACGCACAAGCAGCATTTTTAGCTAATTTTGACAAGGCATTAAAGGATACGATTGCAAAATTAGAAGAATCTGCAAAAAATAATCCTGAAATAAAAGAACAAATTCAAGATACGATTGCAAAATTAAAAGCAGAAGCAGAGAAAACAAGAGCTAAAATCGAAGAAGGTTTCAAACAAGGCTTAACTGCAGAAGAAGCTGAAAAAGCAATCGATGATGAAAATAAAAAGTTAGCAGAAGAAGCAAAAGCAAAAGCTGAAGAAAAAGCAGCACAAGATGAATTCTTAGAGAATTATGATAAAGCGTTAGAAAAAGCAGTTGCAGAATTAGAAAAAGCTAAAACTAATAGTCCAGAAGAAGCAAAAGCAAAAGCTGATACAATTACAGCATTAAAAGCAGCATCAGATGAAACAAGAAAACAAATTGTAGAAGGCTTCAAAAAAGGCTTAACTGCAAAACAAGCTGAAAAATTTATCGATGAATTAAATAAGAAAGCAGCAGAAGAAGATAAAGAGGCTGCAGAAAAAGAGAAAGCAGCTCAGGAAGAATTTTTAGCGAACTATGATGCAGCATTGAAAGCAGCAATCGCAGAATTAGAAAAAGCTGAAACTAATAGTCCAGAAGAAGCAAAAGCAAAAGCTGATACAATTGCAGCATTAAAAGCAGCATCAGATGAAACAAGAAAACAAATTGTAGAAGGCTTCAAAAAAGGCTTAACTGCAAAACAAGCTGAAAAATTTATCGATGAATTAAATAAGAAAGCTGCAGAAGAAGATAAAGCTAAAGAAAAACCGGCAGAAAAACCGGCAGAGAAACCAGCTGAAGAGCCATCTCAACCAGCGCCGGCTCCAGCTCCAAAACCAGAGCAACCAGCACAACCTTCTGTTCCTGCAAGACCAGCTAATCCTACATATGTCCCTTCATATGTTCCATCATACAGCTCATATTCTGTAGTAGAACCAGCTAAACCAGCTTCTCCAAAAACAGGCTGGAAACAAGAAAACGGTATGTGGTACTTCTACAATACTGATGGTTCAACGGCGACAGGATGGCTACAAGACAACGGTTCATGGTACTACCTAAACGCTAATGGTGCTATGGTAACAGGTTGGCTACAAAACAATGGCTCATGGTACTACCTCAACAGCAATGGCGCTATGGCGACAGGATGGCTCCAATACAATGGTTCATGGTACTACCTAAACGCTAACGGCGCTATGGCAACAGGTTGGGCTAAAGTCAATGGTTCATGGTACTACCTAAATGCTAACGGTTCAATGGCAACAGGTTGGCTTAAAGATGGAGGTACTTGGTACTATCTTGAAGCATCAGGTGCTATGAAAGCAAGCCAATGGTTCAAAGTATCAGACAAATGGTACTATGTCAATGGCTCAGGTGCCCTTGCAGTAAATACTACTGTAAATGGTTACACTGTAAACGGAAACGGTGAATGGGTTTAATTTTAGATAGTTGAATCATGACAGGAGAGAAATCTCCTGTTTTTTTGTGGTATATAATCGCGTGAGGACTTTGTTGGATAGTATAGTGGATTGAACTTAGAATAGTACGCTACGGATTCTAAAACATTTCTAGAAATTAATTTGACTTTCCTAATCACTTTATTCATATCTTATTTCAATCTACTATAGAAAATAAAAAGTAAATAGGACCATATTTCATTCCCATTTACTTTTATGTTATTAGTGATTGTATAATCTTATAACAGTGCCTCAAACTCAGAGACTGTCATGCCCAACTGCTGGCTGGCAACCTCGGAAGTTAAGACATGTTGGCGAACCATGTCTAAGAAGGCAAGCAGTTTTCCATGCTCTAAACCTAGTTGGATATTATTACGGTCTGAAAGGGTAAGGTGTTTATGTTTTGTCATAGTAGACCTCATTTCTAACTCAAACGTCTCATACTTAATTCCACCATAAAAATCCGTTTTAGACTAATTTCCACTTCGGCAAGTCAAGTGGAAGTTACTTTGAGAAGTTACCGTTACCTATCATATCCCAACTTCAACAATGAACGAACTTGACTTTACCTGTCAAATAGATTACAATAAAGGTACGAAGTTTAGTGTAGTTTGATAGTCAATCCTCTGGTTGTCAGACGCATTTTTTTATTCAATTTTCAATGATCTCAGACAAGGTCTTGAAAAAGGTTATTATTTCCAAAACAATACAACCATTGATTGTGCTTGTCAAGAGATTATTTGAAACAATTTAAATTATTTTTGAGGAAAAAAGGAATGGGATTCTTGGAATGTTTAAAGGAATCACGTAAACAAGCTAGATTAATATAAATTGATGTCGCTGAAAAACTAGGAATTTTGCAACAAGTCTATGATTCTTGGGAATGTAGCATTAAAAAAACCAACTCAGGAAAATCTTGTCAAAATCGCTTAGATTTTAAATGTAACAGTTGATTATTTAGTTGGTAATTCTGATGAAGAAATTCTGAATAATAAGTTAGAGGATATTGAAATTCTTTTCCGTAAAAATTCAGAAGGCTTAACTGATGCAGAAAAGTCTGTTTTTAGACAGGAGTTAATCGCATTTATAGAGGAACGGAAAAAACAGTTTGGGAAGTTGTAGATATATGGATACTAGTACTAATTTTGTAATATGTTTTGATACAAATATATATGATAATACAAAATATAATTTTGATGGTCAGTTTTATAAGACATTTAAGGAGTTAAAAAAGGAAAAATTTCCAAATTTAGAAATTTATATCAACTCAATTATTTACAGAGAGGTTATGGCTCATCTGGAAGAGAAGGGGCAAGAAAATAACGAGGTGATTGAAAGGTTTAAAAAAGATGTTTGGAATTTAGAGATTTTTGATGAATTACAAAGAGTATTAAATGATATAGACTTTTTAAGGGAAGCTAGTATTAAAGAAGCTAAAGATAAATTCAATAATTTTCTTTCTCTCTTTTCTGTGGATATTAATAGTCTGAAAGGTAAACTGATTCATGCTGATAATCAAAATTTTGATTTAGGTGAGGTTCTAGATGATTATTTTAATCATAGACCTCCGTTTGAAAATAAAAATAATAAAAAGAACGAATTTCCGGATGCGTTAATTATCCAAAATATCAGTCAACGATTTAAAAATCATGATAATTTTATTGTGGTTAGCTCTGATAACGGATTTCGTAAAGCTGTGGAGCAAAAAATTCCTAAAGCAACTATGTTTGCAAATTATAGTGAGTGTGCTAACTATCTTAACAAGCATCATGAAAACTATGACAAGGTCTGTATGACTATTGAAAAATTGGAATCAGTTATTGAAAAGGAAATTAATCAATTTCTTTCTGATTTAACCTATGATTTCGTCCCAACTTATCATGCTGAGAATTTTGGGATAAAAGTTGATGTTACTAACTATGATCGAAAGGGTCATAGTGAGTTATCCGAATTGGATGAAATGATGATTCAAAAATTCGAACTGAATGATTCTCCTTTAGTTCGTATTTTGAATATAGAGGATAACGGTAATACTACTGCTGAAATAGCTTATGAAGCAATATTTTCAATTTTAGGAAGTGAAGATTCTTCTTATGATTTGATTAATGAGACTCACAAGGTAAAGTATATTGTGGATATTATTGTTAACATTGATACGGATGAGATTTTAGATGTTAGTCCTCAAGAGATCTTTTTAAACAAAGACAGTTTAATAGGTAGAATTATAACAAGGGATTATTTTGAACTTGAGTACGACTAATATAGTCCTATTCTTTATCCCAAGAGTGAAAGTTATGAAGTGATTCATGTTCCTGTGAGAACGTGTTTCCTTTTCCAAAAATGTATGATTTTTCAAGTTGTACCTTGGAAAAAGGTTTAGATGGGATACATATTATGAGCTAGAAAAGTATGAAGTCTGTGATATATGTGTTTGAAATTTCCATATAGATATAAAAATTAACGTACACATGGATTCTACAATTGAGGAGGCAAATATTTATTGTTCTGGAGGTAAAATGGATTTAATATTTGACTTTGTCTGAAAGAATACCATTGCCAAATAAAATTATTGGAAGAGTATCAATATGATGGGAGAAAGATAGGCTGGATAATGTTTGTTTTAAGTATGTTGTGAAAATAGCAGAGATTTCGGTATTAAGATGGAATCTCTAATTAGTGAGAAGTAGGATATATATTAAAATGAACCAAAAATAGTACATAATGTAGTATAGTCTTCTTATGGCATATTCAATAGATTTTCGTAAAAAAGTTCTCTCTTATTGTGAGCGAACAGGTAGTATAACAGAAGCATCACACGTTTTCCAAATCTCACGTAATACCATTTATGGCTGGTTAAAGCTAAAAGAGAAAACAGGAGAGCTAAACCATTAAGTAAAAGGAACAAAACCAAGAAAAGTTGATAGAGATAGACTCAAAAACTATCTTATTGACAATCCAGACGCTTATTTGACTGAAATAGCTTCTGAATTTGGCTGTCATCCAACTACTATCCACTATGCTCTCAAAGCTATGGGCTACACTCGAAAAAAAAGAACCACACCTACTATGAACAAGATCCAGAAAAAGTAGCTTTATTTCTTAAGAATTTTAATAGTTTAAAGCACCTAGCACCTGTTTATATTGATGAAACAGGATTCGATACTTATTTTTATCGAGAGTATGGTCGCTCATTAAAAGGTCAGTTAATAAGAGATAAAGTATCTGGAAGAAGATATCAGAGGATTTCTTTGGTTGCAGGGCTAACAAATGGTGAGTTAATCGCTCCAATGACTTACCAAGAAACAATGACGAGCGACTTTTTTGAAGCTTGGTTTCAGAAGTTTCTCTTACCAACATTAAATACACCATCAGTTATTATTATGGATAATGCAAGATTCCATAGAATGGGGAAGCTAGAGATTTTATGTGAAGAGTTTGGGCATAAACTTTTACCTCTTCCTCCCTACTCACCTGAGTACAATACTATTGAGAAAACATGGGCTCATATCAAAAAGCACCTCAAAAAGGTATTACCAACTTGCAGTACTTTTTACGAGGTGCTTTTGTCTTGTTTTTACTTCAATTGACTATATAGTAGTAATAGAGGATGTTATGAATAAAGTGAAAAAATTGTTAAAATTTGTTACAAAAGGGCAAAATTTTTCTGGGGCAAGTGTGGCTATTATCTTGTATACATTGATAGTTGCTATGTTTTTTAAGGGAAACATAATACTTATATTATTTGCGTTACTTTTATGGCTGGTTTTGGCTGCTTGGATTATCGTATTTATTATATATAGCATATGCTCATTGTATAAGAAAGAACGATTTGTACTATATCTTCAAATGTTACTCACATTTTTGATTGTCTCCCCTTTGTTGTTAATCGTTTTTTTAAGGGAGACCCCATCAATAGATTCAGTGAAAACATTTTATGCTATAGGTGTTAGCATTGGAGCTAACTATGTAATTGATAGTGCTTTTAAGCGGGCAGAAATAGGACTTACATCTCTTCAGAAAGACTCACTAACAAAAAAAGCTACTCTTACTAAAATATTGTTTAATACTGTATACATTTCAGAGTATTCATCATTTATTTTAGTAAATTTCTTTGAAGATAAAAAGAACGACATTAAACCAGAATTACTA
The DNA here is from genome assembly GCF_013277015.1 of Streptococcus sp. 1032. NCBI lineage: Bacteria > Bacillati > Bacillota > Bacilli > Lactobacillales > Streptococcaceae > Streptococcus > Streptococcus sp. 1032. Next base: position 6,170 of record NZ_VMMD01000004.1, read on the forward strand.
AATACTATTTTAAAGCCCTTTTCTGAGTGGGATAGTTGGGTGAAGGTACTTATTTTAACAATAATAATATTCATTATACTTATATCAGTAACATTTGACATAGAAAGAGCAGTTAAAGAAGAAGTTTTACAAGAAACTCCTAATGAATTGACTAAAGTCAAACAGAAATTATCAGAGGAAATAGAACAAATAAATCAATTACAAGGTTCACTGAAAAAGGATGGCCTCACAGAAAGAGTAAAGGAAATTCAAGATAGTTTGGAGAATGAAAAAAGGGAAGTAGATAGACTATTTGATCTATTGAATAAGGATAATATTCTAGCAGAGTTGGAAAAAATTAAGTATCAAAAGCAAGATGAACGTAAAAAATTGGACAAAGATGTAGAGTAAGAATAAATTTCCAGTCTTGGTCTGATAAAAATCCTAAAAACCAGTGGAATTCCGTGTCAGGGTAAGTTCCACTGGTTTTACTAATGCTTGATTTCAGCGCTTTTGTAGCCAAAATGAATCGAAAAAAAGAGCGCACAAAATTCCCTCATCTTAATAATTTTATATCACATTTATTTTGACTTAATCATAACACTATGTTACAATTAATTATATAGAGGAAGTTCTTCTATTTAAAAAGTGTTACCTAGAGTATACTTAGGCATTTACGTAAAAAAATACCCGAAAATTTTTTTACTAGTCTTATTATAGGGTTTTTGGTGAAGACCTCGCCGGGGAAAACCATAAATACGTAAGAGGAGAAATTTTCTCCTCTTTTTTGAAAGGATTAAATATATTTATGCCTCAGAAACTATTAGATGCCATAAATGAATATAAAAAATTAAGATTTACAGGTTATTTTTTTGCTTTAATCTACTCCAAAAAAGGAAAAATAATTTATGATACAAATTTTTTAATACGATTTGAAAAGGAAAATTTTCGGCATCTTATTTTAGGGACTAAACATCTTCAAAATGATCACCTTATTGAAGCAAACTCAAAAAAATTATTTGATGATTTTTCTAAATTAACAAAAAGCAATTATACAAAAAATAAAAATTTCAACTTAATAGTCAACGACCCAAATTATAACTCTATTATAGATAGATTAGAAAACATAAAAAATCTTGATTTATTACTCAAAAATAAGGATATACAAGTTTTTCAAAAATCACAAAGTCCTAATGTTTTACCAACAAGTATCACATTTGATTTTCTTTTGAAATTAAATCGATATAATGATACCATAGATACTCCTTTTCTGTTTATAGAAAGAACAAGCGATAACAGTGTTATCTGTAATCCTGTTAGTACCTTTAGATCAGACAAACGATATGAACAAAATCATAAATTGAAACAAGTACTAACTTTAGATACTACAAAACAAATATATAAAAACTAAGTCATCTAGTAAAAATATGACTTAGTTTTTATATGTTTTTTAAAAGCTTCCAGTTAATTGAATTTATGACTATATAGGTCACAAATATAGAATTTCATTAGACTTCCTGCGAAACAAAACCGGATTGCTAAAAATCTTCTTAGCAACCAAATCATTGGTCGGGCTAATGCCCGGATGACGTAAGGTCATATTTCTTCTCCTTTCATTATAGCACATTTTTTAATCTAGGTTTGCTAGATTCTATGCTTCTATCTATTTATTCGGAAAAAGTATGAAAAATATTGGGTATGGCTCTTTCCAATGGTATTTTTTGGTGCTTTCCTTTATAATGGGTGTATGGATAAGAAAAAATTATTATTGATTGATGGGTCTTCTGTTGCTTTTCGGGCGTTTTTTGCGCTCTATCAGCAGTTGGACCGTTTTAAGAATGCGGCTGGCTTGCATACCAATGCGATTTATGGCTTTCAGTTGATGTTGAGCCATTTATTGGAGCGGGTTGAGCCTAGTCATATTTTGGTGGCTTTTGATGCGGGGAAGACGACCTTCCGGACAGAGATGTATGCGGACTATAAGGGTGGTCGGGCTAAGACTCCGGATGAGTTTCGTGAGCAATTTCCCTTTATTCGTGAGTTGCTGGATCATATGGGGATTCGTCACTATGAGTTGGCTCAGTATGAGGCGGATGACATCATTGGGACACTGGATAAACTAGCAGAGCAGGATGGTTTTGATATTACCATTGTCAGTGGGGACAAGGACTTGATTCAGCTGACGGATGAGCATACGGTGGTTGAGATTTCCAAGAAAGGTGTGGCTGAGTTTGAGGCCTTTACGCCAGATTATCTCATGGAAAAGATGGGCATTACACCGACGCAGTTTATCGATCTCAAGGCGCTTATGGGAGATAAGTCGGATAATATCCCTGGGGTGACCAAAATCGGTGAAAAGACGGGTATCAAGCTCTTGCTGGAGCATGGTTCGCTTGAGGGAATTTATGAAAATATTGATGGGATGAAGGCTTCTAAGATGAAGGACAATCTCATCAATGATAAGGAACAGGCTTTTTTGTCTAAAACACTAGCGACCATTGATACCAAGGCACCGATTGAGATTGATTTGGAGGATTTGGTCTATAGTGGTCCAGATGTGGAAAATCTTGGGAAATTCTACGATGAAATGGGTTTCAAACAGCTCAAGCAGGCTTTAAATGTGTCGTCAGCTAATGTGGCTGAGAGTTTGGACTTTACTATCGTTGACCAAGTCAGTCAAGATATGCTGAGTGAAGAGTCTATCTTCCATTTTGAACTCTTTGGTGAGAATTACCATACGGATGATTTGGTTGGTTTTGCCTGGTCTTGTGGGGATAAGCTCTATGCCACAGACAAACTTGAACTTTTGCAAGAGCCGATTTTCAAGAACTTTTTAGAAAAAACACCTCTGAGAGTTTATGACTTTAAGAAGGCTAAAGTTCTTTTGCATCGTTTGGGTGTGGATTTGCAGGCACCTGCTTTTGACAGTCGCTTGGCTAAATACCTCCTTTCGACTGTGGAGGACAATGAAATTGCGACTATTGCTAGTCTTTATGGTCAGACTTATTTGGTTGATGATGAGACTTTCTATGGTAAGGGAGCCAAGAAGGCCATTCCTGAACGTGAGAAATTCTTGGAACACTTGGCACGTAAACTTGCCGTTTTGGTCGAAACAGAGCCTGTTTTACTTGAAAAACTCAGCGAAAATGGGCAATTAGAGCTTCTTTATGATATAGAGCAGCCTCTGGCTTTTGTCCTTGCTAAGATGGAAATTGCTGGGATTACGGTCAAGAAAGAGACCTTACTTGAGATGCAGGCTGAAAATGAGCTTGTCATTGAAAAACTGACTCAGGAGATTTATGAACTGGCTGGTGAGGAGTTTAATATCAACTCGCCTAAGCAATTGGGTGTACTTCTCTTTGAAAAATTGGGACTTCCTCTAGAGTACACTAAGAAAACTAAGACTGGATACTCGACAGCGGTGGATGTCTTGGAGCGCCTGGCTCCTATTGCTCCGATTGTTAAGAAAATCCTAGACTACCGTCAGATTGCCAAGATTCAGTCTACTTATGTAATTGGCTTGCAGGACTGGATTTTGGCTGATGGCAAGATTCATACTCGTTATGTGCAGGATTTGACCCAGACTGGGCGTCTGTCTAGTGTGGATCCAAACTTGCAAAATATCCCTGTGCGTTTGGAGCAGGGCCGTCTCATTCGCAAGGCTTTTGTGCCAGAGTGGGATGATAGTGTTCTTCTGAGTTCTGATTATTCACAGATTGAATTGCGTGTTTTGGCGCATATTTCTAAGGATGAGCACTTGATTAAGGCCTTCCAAGAAGGAGCGGACATCCATACTTCGACAGCCATGAGGGTCTTTGGCATTGAACGTCCTGAGGATGTGACTGCAAACGATCGTCGCAATGCCAAGGCTGTCAACTTTGGAGTGGTTTATGGAATTTCAGACTTTGGTTTGTCTAATAATCTGGGCATCAGCCGTAAGGAAGCCAAAGCCTACATTGATACCTACTTTGAACGCTTCCCAGGCATCAAAAACTACATGGATGAAGTGGTGCGTGAGGCGCGTGATAAGGGCTATGTGGAGACCCTCTTCAAGCGTCGTCGTGAGTTGCCAGATATCAATTCGCGTAACTTTAACATTCGTGGTTTCGCAGAGAGGACGGCTATCAACTCACCTATCCAGGGTTCGGCAGCAGATATTCTCAAGATTGCTATGATTCAGCTGGATAAAGCCTTGGTTGCAGGTGGTTATCAAACTAAAATGCTTCTGCAAGTGCACGATGAAATCGTCCTTGAAGTGCCTAAATCTGAATTGGCAGAGATGAAAAAATTGGTCAAACAAACCATGGAAGAAGCCATTCAACTCAGTGTTCCCCTTATCGCAGATGAAAATGAGGGGGCAACCTGGTACGAGGCTAAATAAAAAGGGGGCTAGTCCTCCTTTTTTGTAGCAGAATTCTGCAAGCCTTTTCAAAATGTGCTATACTGATGAAAAAGGAGGATTTTTATGAGTCAAGAATTTATCAATCCAAGTGATGGTGTGATTCGTCAGTATCTAGCAACGAGTAAAACCCTTGCTGTGGTGGGCTTGTCAGACCGTGAGGAAACAACTAGCAATCGAGTGACCAAGGAAATGCAGGCTCGGGGTTATAAAATCATCCCAGTCAATCCCAAGGCGGCAGGTGGCGAAATCTTGGGTGAGAAGGCTTATGCCAGCCTAGCTGAGATTCCTTTTCCTGTAGATATTGTCAATGTTTACCGTCGCAGTGAGTTTTTGCCAGATGTGGCGCGTGATTTTCTCAAGGCTGATGGTAAGATTTTTTGGGCACAGCTGGGACTTGAAAATCTAGAAGCGGAAGAAATCTTGCGTGCTGGTGGATGCGATGACATTGTGATGAATCGCTGCATTAAGAGAGAACATACTCGCTTGATTGAGGAAGCATAAAAAAAGGTAGCTGGTAGGCTACCTTTTGTGTTATACTCAATGAAAATCAAAGAGCAAACTAGGAAACTAGCCGCAGGCTGCTCAAAACACAGTCTTGAGGTTGTGGATAGAACTGACGAAGTCAGCTCAAAACACAGTTTTGAGGTTGTAGATAAGACTGACGAAGTCAGTAACCATACCTACAGCAAGGCGACGTTGACGTGGTTTGAAGAGCTTTTCGAAGAGTATTAGAAAATACCGATAAGGGTCTGCATACCAAGACTGGTGAGGATGATGGCGATCCAGCAGATGGCTCCGAGAACAATGGATTTTCCACTGGATTTGACCATAGCTACCAGATTGGTTTTGAGACCGATAGCACTCATGGCCATGACAATAAGGAATTTAGAGAGTTCTTTGAGAGGGGTAAAGAAACTACTGGATACACCTAGAGAGGTGAGTAGTGTAGTGAGGAGAGAGGCAAGGATAAAGTAAAGGATAAAAAGTGGGAAGACTTTTTTCAGTTGTAGGCTTTGCTTGTTTTCTTGTTGGCGACTTTGCCAGTAGGATAGAAAGAGCGTGATGGGGATGATAGCTAGGGTGCGCGTGAGTTTAACAATGGTTGCAGACTCGAGGGTATTGCTTTGGTAAAGGCTGTCCCAAGCGCTGGCGGCAGCCGTTACAGAGGAAGTGTCGTTGACCGCAGTCCCTGCAAAGAGGGCGAAGCCTTCATTGGATAGATGAAGCCAGGTGCCGAGGGTTGGAAAGATGAGCGCAGCCAAGACATTGAAGAAAAAGATAACGGAAATGGATTGGGCTACTTCCTTTTCCTTGGCATGGATAACGGGCGCTGTCGCAGCAATGGCAGAGCCCCCACAGATAGAAGAACCTACTCCAATCAAGGTGGCCAGTTTTGTGTCCAGTGCAAAGAAGCGCTGGAAGAGATAGGCAACAATCAAGGCTATTGAGATGGTGGACAGAATGACAGGGAGTGAAGATTGCCCAACTGCGAAGACTTGCGAGATATTGAGACCAAAACCAAGCAAGATAACAGCATACTGGAGCAATTTCTTGGAACTAAAGGTCAATCCAGCATCCAGTTGTTTATATGACGAGAGAAAGGGATGTAGGAGCATGCCCATAAAAATCGCAAAAACGGGTGCACCAATAACAGGAAAGAATCCTCCTAAGTACCAAGATACGATTGAAATGAGAAGGCAGGCCAAGATGCCTGCTCCATTTTTTGATAGAAATGACATAAAAACCTCCAAATAAAATCTTTTACCATTGTAGACATAAAAACAGGAAAAGTCAAATAGAAAGTGGAGCTAACAATTATTTGACAAGTAGTGCTAATTATGTAATAATAATCCTACAAGAACTGTAACGAAGTCTTGGCAAAAACAAAAATACCAGAGCTCCACCTCTGGTATTTCTTTTTGTCCAGTTACATTAAAACTAAACTCAGGTTATATTTTTTTGTCGCGCTTATCTAACCACTTTCTGACTATCCACTCAGAAATGACATTACCGGTAATAGTAATCAGTAATGGTGCTAGAATAACTGTAACGAAGATTAGCAAAAACTCAATACTCGTCGAAAATCTCATGATACGTTGTCATCTTCGGCTTACCTAACTTTAGTTATGCTTTCACCTTGATTCCTAGTCTCATGAGATTTTCATTGAGTATTCTAAAAACATAGTGTTGTGATGAATTTAAATTAACATACTTCAATTTGTTATGCTAGCGTTATTCTATAATGTATTTTTGCGGTCAGGGGGCTTTTGTAGTATAATAGAGATACGTTTTGACAGTAGGAGGTATCTATGGACTTAACTAAGCGCTTTAATAAACAGTTAGATAAGATTCAAGTTTCGTTGATTCGTCAGTTTGACCAGGCTATTTCGGAGATTCCTGGGGTCTTGCGTTTGACCTTGGGAGAACCTGATTTTACAACGCCAGATCATGTCAAGGAGGCGGCCAAGCGAGCGATTGACCAGAACCAATCCTACTATACAGGGATGAGTGGCTTGCTGACTCTACGTCAGGCGGCCAGTGATTTTGTTAAGGAAAAGTATCAACTGGACTATGCTCCTGAGAATGAAATCTTGGTTACAATTGGGGCGACAGAGGCTTTATCTGCTACTTTGACGGCTATTTTGGAAGAGGGAGACAAGGTGCTCTTGCCAGCTCCCGCTTATCCAGGCTATGAACCGATTGTCAATCTAGTTGGGGCAGAGGTTGTCGAGATTGATACGACTGAAAATAATTTTGTCTTGACTCCTGAAATGTTGGAGAAGGCCATTTTGGAGCAGGGTGATAAGCTCAAAGCGGTTATTCTCAACTATCCAGCCAACCCGACAGGAATTACCTATAGTCGGGAGCAGTTGGAGGCCTTGGCAGATGTTTTACGCAAGTATGAGATTTTCGTTGTCTGTGATGAGGTCTATTCAGAATTGACCTATACGGGCGAAGCTCATGTGTCTCTAGGAACCATGCTGAGAGATCAAGCTATTATTATCAATGGTTTGTCTAAATCGCATGCTATGACAGGTTGGCGTTTGGGTCTGATTTTCGCTCCTGCGGCCTTCACAGCCCAGTTAATCAAGAGTCACCAGTACTTGGTCACTGCTGCAAATACCATGGCTCAACATGCTGCGGTAGAAGCCTTGACGGCTGGTAAAAACGATGCGGAACCTATGAAGAAGGAATACATCCAGCGTCGGGACTATATTATCGAGAAAATGACTGCTCTTGGTTTTGAGATTATCAAACCAGACGGTGCCTTCTATATCTTTGCTAAGATTCCAGAGGGTTACAATCAAGACTCCTTTGCTTTTCTGAAGGATTTTGCTCAGAAGAAGGCTGTTGCCTTTATCCCTGGTGCAGCCTTTGGGCGTTACGGGGAAGGTTATGTGCGCCTGTCTTATGCGGCTAGCATGGAGACTATCAAAGAAGCCATGAAACGACTTGAGGAGTACATGAGAGAAGAATGATTCAGTCTATCACGAGTCAAGGCTTGGTGCTCTACAATCGCAACTTTCGTGAGGATGATAAGCTAGTCAAAATCTTTACAGAGCAGGCTGGCAAACGCATGTTTTTTGTCAAACACGCTGGTCAGTCCAAACTGGCTCCTGTTATTCAGCCCTTAGTGCTGGCACGATTTCTCTTACGAATCAATGATGATGGGCTTAGCTACATTGAGGACTATCATGAGGTGATGACTTTTCCCAAGATTAATAGCGATCTCTTTGTCATGGCTTATGCGACCTACGTAGCAGCTCTTGCAGATGCGAGTTTGCAGGACAATCAGCAGGATGCTCCCTTGTTTGCTTTTTTGCAAAAGACTTTGGAGTTGATGGAAGCTGGCTTAGATTATCAGGTTTTGACCAATATTTTTGAAATCCAAATCTTGACTCGATTTGGGATTAGCCTCAATTTTAATGAGTGTGTCTTCTGCCATCGGGTTGGTCAGGCTTTTGACTTTTCTTTCAAATATGGAGCCTGCCTCTGCCCAGAGCATTATCATGAGGATGAGAGACGTTGCCATCTCAATCCCAATATCCCTTATCTGCTCAATCAATTTCAAGCCATTGATTTTGAGACTTTGGAGACCATTTCGCTCAAGCCTGAAATCAAGCAAGAGCTACGCCAATTTATGGATCAACTCTATGAAGAGTACGTTGGGATTCACCTAAAATCAAAGAAATTTATTGATTCCCTAGCAGACTGGGGACAATTACTAAAAGAGGAAAAGAAATGAAAAAAATCGCAGTAGATGCCATGGGGGGCGATTACGCACCTCAAGCCATCGTTGAGGGTGTCAATCAAGCTCTAGCTGACTTTTCAGATATCGAGGTTCAACTCTATGGAGATGAAGCTAAAATCAAGCAATATCTGACAGCGACAGAGCGCGTCAGCATAATCCATACGGATGAAAAGATTGATTCAGACGATGAACCTACGAGAGCTATTCGGAAGAAGAAAAATGCCAGTATGGTATTGGCGGCCAAGGCTGTCAAAGAAGGTGAAGCAGACGCTGTTCTCTCGGCTGGGAATACAGGTGCTTTACTAGCAGCAGGATTTTTCATCGTGGGTCGTATCAAGAATATCGATCGTCCTGGACTTATGTCGACCTTGCCGACTGTAGATGGGAAGGGTTTTGACATGCTGGACCTCGGTGCTAATGCAGAAAATACAGCCCAGCACCTCCATCAATATGCAGTTCTAGGTTCTTTCTATGCTAAAAATGTTCGTGGCATTGCGCAACCACGTGTTGGCTTGCTCAATAACGGAACAGAGAGTAGTAAGGGCGACCCGCTTCGTAAGGAAACTTATGAATTACTGGCGGCTGATGAAAGTTTGAACTTTATCGGAAACGTGGAAGCGCGTGATTTGATGAATGGCGTTGCAGATGTTGTTGTGGCAGATGGTTTCACGGGAAACGCTGTGCTCAAATCCATCGAAGGGACAGCTATGGGAATCATGGGCTTGCTCAAGACCGCTATTACAGGTGGTGGTCTTCGAGCGAAACTAGGTGCCCTCCTTCTCAAGGACAGCCTCAGAGGTTTGAAAAAACAGCTCAACTACTCAGATGTTGGTGGAGCGGTCTTGTTTGGTGTCAAGGCACCTGTTGTCAAGACTCATGGCTCAAGCGATGCCAAGGCTGTTTATAGTACAATTCGCCAGATTCGTACCATGCTAGAGACAGACGTAGTTGCCCAGACTGCGCGTGAATTTTCAGGAGAATAAAAGAGATGACAGAAAAAGAAATTTTTGACCGTATTGTGACTATTATCCAAGAGCGACAGGGAGAGGACTTTGTCGTGACAGAATCCTTGAGTCTGAAAGACGATTTGGATGCTGACTCAGTTGACTTGATGGAGTTTATCTTGACACTGGAAGATGAATTTAATATCGAAATCAGTGACGAGGAAATTGATCAACTGCAGAGCGTAGGAGATGTGGTTAAGATTATTCAAGGAAAATAAAGATAAGAAGTTCCAAGGCATTTGCTTTGGAATTTTTCTTTGGTTCAAGTGACCGTTTAGGAACAGATTTAGTCTTTCTAGGGACAGTAGAAATCTGAGGACAAATAAGGGATATAATGAAATCAGAAAAATCAATCTCCAAAAAGGAGAAAAAGAAAGGATTTTCACGATGAAAAAATATCTTTATTCTAGTTTGTTGGTTCTTGCAGGAGGCGTTCTCCTAGCAAATACTACGGTAGCCTATGCTGATTCTCCATCAGCAAGTGAGAAAGAAGCGATTGCTCAATTAGTTAATCAAGGCAAGATAAAAGCTGAAGAAGCTGATCAAGTAAAATTGATTGGTTTTGAAGATAAAGAAACTCAAGCAGAGGGCAATCAAGAGAAGAAAGCTTTCAATCAATATCGTGATCCGAAAGGAACATGGATGCAAACCAATGGTAAATGGTGGTTTAAATACGGTTCAGGTGGGTATGCTAAAAATTGGGAACAATTAGATGGCAAGTGGTACTATTTTGATGACCAAGGATGGATGAAAGAAAATACTTGGATTCAACCTGATGGTAATTATTACTACTTATCTGCTAGTGGTGCTATGGTCACTGGTTATCAACGTGTGAATGGTACACCATATTTCTTTAGAGAAAGTGGTGTATGGGTAGAAAATCGTGGGCAAGCTCTTGGTGAATACGCAAAGACATTTGTAGGAAAAATCCCATATGTTTGGGGTGGGGCAGATTTGAATAGTGGCGTAGATTGCTCAGGATTTACGATGGCTATTCATGCTAAGTTTGATATTAGTATTCCTAGAGTAACCTATGGTCAAGCGACAGGAGGAAGCTATGTAAGTAATGGCTCATAACTTCCTGGAGATTTAATATTGTACAATGGCGACCAAGGTTCAAATCAACATGTGGGTATTTATGTTGGTGGTGGCAAGGTAGTTCATGCTCCAGATAGAGGTCAAGATGTTTCTTATATGAATCAATACGGTATTACTCAAAATACAATTCGTAGATATTGGTAATATTGTCTAATTTTTCACAATATTATTGACTTTGACAATGAAAAGTATTAGAATATAGCTAAATAAAGAGGGGAAGCCCTCTTATAGCTGTTCGATAAAGGAGGAAATAGCTATGAAAAAATCTAAATTACTTACTCTTGGTTTGCTTGCAGGTGCTGGTCTGCTTTTGTCTATTAACCAAGCACAGGCTGCAGATACTTGGGTTAAAAATGGGTCTGACTGGAATCTTTCTCAAGATGGTAGCCTCGCTAAGGATAAATGGGTGCAAAATGCTGGTTATTGGTATCACTTCGACAGCACTGGTAACATGCAGACAGGCTGGCTAAAAGACGGCAATACTTGGTATTCACTAGCAGATAGTGGTGCTATGCGCACTGGCTGGTACAAGGAAGGCAACACATGGTACTCACTAGCTAATAGTGGTGCCATGCGTACAGGTTGGTACAAAGAAGGGTCTACATGGTACTATCTTCATTTTAGTGGTTCTATGATGACAGGTTGGGTGTTCATAGATGGTAAATGGTCTTACTTTGAAAAATCAGGTGCTATGGTTGCAGATAGAGCTGTTCCAGCCAGTGATGGGGAAAGTTATGTCATTGGTAAGGATGGCTATCTAGCAAATAGAAAAGATGCTGGATACAGTATTCATGATATTGTCAAACTTGGAGATGGGCAAGAATATTTGCTAAATGCTAAAGGTGACGATGTTATTATTGAAAAAAATGCTTGGTATATCAGACCAGAGTTCAAGAAGTTTTCTAATAAATATGGAGATGAGGTTGCAAATACTACCTTAGCTTTAGTGGATAATAAAGAAGAAGGACAAGAAATTGATCCTAAGGCAGTTGTACAGAACTTCCAAAACTTACCAAATCGCTACTACTTTGATGAAAATGGACATCGTGTGGTTAATATCCCAGCAATGACAACCTATTCAGAGATTAAAAAAGTTGGCAATGATGTCTATTTAGAAAATCCAGGTGCACGACTTCGTCTTGGAGCTACCCACTTTACAATCAATAACAATAAACTATACTATTTAGAAAATGAGCAAGGTAAGCTCAAAACAGGTTACTTTGTATTGATTGATGATGGTATGGCTACAACCCACTATCACATCCTAGCCTATGCGGATCAATCTGGTGAAATTCTTAAGATGAAACGCTTGCCATCAGGAGTTTCAGATTATCTGGATAAAGAAATCGATGGTTTATATGGTGAAAAAATTAAGATTGAATCTCCACACTCAAACGAATATTATAAAGTGGTTGTGGTTAAATAAAAATAACATCTTCACAACTAATCGTTAACGCTCTAACCAATATACCATTTTCAGGAGGCTTTAGATTTCTTGTATTTTAAAAGGAAACTAAAGCCTTTTGTAGATGGAGCAGGGGATAGAGTTATCTATAAAATAATGAAAAGGAGTCTGTCATGGAAATGAAAAACACATTTGTAGAATTGGAACAATTTGAAGAGTTAACCCCAGAGGTTTTGGAGGAAGTGAATGGTGGAGGGATTTTTGAAGATACTGTAAAATGGTGCAATAAATTATTTGGTACGGGTAGACACGTTGCTTAAATTCACAGTATTAGTTAGAGATTAGATTTATTTATGCTTATTTTAGAATTCTTATTTTCTGTGATATATCTACTGTTGGTAGTCGTTTCAACCATAGTTCCTACTATTTATTTGGGCGCTCAAATTTCCCCAGAATTTTATAAAAAACGTTATTGGATACTTATATTTTTAATTAGTTTATCTGCTCGTCAAACATTTGGAGAATTATTTCATATAGGAGTTCTTATCTACTTTTACTGTATTTTTTTATTAGTATTGCACAAGGGAAAAGGGGAATCTCTTTTTCTTTCTCTGTATTTTTTTCTCTTCTTTCAAAGTATTCGTTATTTATTTTTGACAATTTGGATTCGTGTATTATCTGGTGAGCATTGTTGTTTCGTAGATTCGTTTTCTACTTTATATATATCTATATTTGATTTATTATCAATCTTTCTATGTTGTAAAATTATGAAGCGTTGGTCTTTGGATTTGGATTTATTCTTTTCAGATACTTTTAAAACCCACTATCGTAAGAGCTTTTTCATTATCCTACCTCTGACTGGATTTAGGATATTCTCTTCGTTCATGACCAATAGAAATAGTTCTTTTTACGTTCGCTTTGACACGACCATTTCTCTCCTGATTTTCATTCTCTTTTTCTCCTGGCTCTTTTATATCAGACACTTAGAGCAGGTTTATCGTGATGAGCAGACCATTCAGAGACAGGAAGAAGAAAATCGTTCCTTGCAAGGGATGGTGGATAAGTTGGGTCATCTCTATGATGAGGTTCGAGGTTTCCGTCATGATTTTGCAGGGATTGTCGCTAGCATGGAGCCTGCCATAGCGAATCAAGATATGGCTGAGGTGTCTACCATTTATCAAGATGTCTTTTTAAAGACAAATGAAAAGCTGAGGAAGGCAGATTACACGGCCTTTAATCTTCATAATATCCATGATATAGCCATTCGCAATACCTTGGCAAAAGCTATGATTGTGGCAGATAATCAGGGAATTCATTTTAGTTTGGAGACGGTGGGGGTTGTCGAAGAGCTGGATTTGCCGATGTTGGAGGCTATCCGTATCCTCTCTATCCTCACGACAAATGCCTTAGAGGCAGCCAGTGAGGCGGAAAATCCGCAGATTCGGGTTGCTTTATTGGCAGGTGATAGGAGTGTCCGTTTTATCATTGAAAACACTCGTAAGAAAGAAGAACTGAATCCCATCATTCTCAGTCAAAAGGGTTACTCTACCAAGGGAAACCACAGTGGACTGGGTTTAGCGACCTTGGAGGATATGGTTTTTCATTATGATTTAAACTTAGATACCCAGCTAGGAGAGACGACTTTTAGACAAGATTTAGAATTACCATTTAAGGATGAGAAACGAGGGGGAGAGGAATGAGAATTTTAGTTTTGGAAGACGATAGAGTTCAGCAGGGACGGATAGAGCAGACTTTGCTAGATATCGGTCGCTCTCGCAATTTGAGATTGGAAATTGATATTGCCAAAAACTATGGGGAAGTTGAAAAGTATTCTCAGTATTTTGACCATTACCAGCTCTATTTATTAGATTTAGAGATTGATGGAGAGCGTGAACGGGGCTTTCAGGTTGCTCAACAGGTTCGGGAGCGAGATCCCTTTACAAGCATTGTCTTTGTGTCCACGCACTCGGAGGCCTTGCCTCTAGCTTTTCGCTATCACTTGTCTGCCTTGGATTTTATTTCCAAGGATCAGCCTGAGGAGGATTACCGTCATCAGCTGGAGCGCTGTCTGGACTATGTACTGGCAGTAGATAAGAGGGAAAATATGCGTCTCTTCACCTATAGTTTTGAGGGAAGACGGGGCTTTACTCTGCCCTACCATGAGATTTTAGCCTTTGAAACCTCAGTGGAATCTCATCGTATCAAGGTCTATTATGCCAATCATTCTATCAAGACCATTTATGGCAGTCTCAAGGATATTGCTGCCAAGGCTGAAAAAGATTACTTTGTCTATGCCAATCGCAATACGTTAGTCAGTTTACAGGCCATTGAAGAGATGACTGCCACAGAAGTGACCTTGTTAGAAGGCTTGCACTTCCCCGTATCGCGAACAGCCAGAAGAACACTTAAAAAACATCTTAATGTCTAGTATCTGTTAGATTTGAATGAGTTTATCAATAAGAATATCGGAAAATTTTCTGATATTCTTATTTTTTGACTTCTTTTTCGAATAGATAAGTAAGAGGAAAAGGAAGGAGTTTGCTTTATGTATCTACCAATCTTGTATCCGTGGTTCATTAAATTATTTTTTAAATAAAATTTAATTTAGTTGTACATTTTCGACTTCTTTTTCGAATAGATAAGTAAGAGGAAAAAGAAAGGAGTTTGCTTCATGTATCTACCAATTTTCTATTCATGGTTTACTAAATTATTTTTCAAATAAAATTTGATTTAGTTGTACATTTTCGAAATTTTTTTCGAATAGATAAGTAAGAGGAAAAGGAAAGGAGCCTAGTTCATGTTTATATCAATGTTCTACCAATGGTTCACTGAGTTATTTTTTAAATAAATTTAATTTAGTTGTACATTTTCGAATTATTTTTCGAATAGATAAGTAAGAGGAAAAAGGAAGGAGTCTGGTTTATGTATCTACCAATTTTTTATCCGTGGTTTACTAAATTATTTTTCAAATAAAATTTGATTTAGTTGTACATTTTCGAAATTTTTTTCGAATAGATAAGTAAGAGGGAAAAGAAAGGAGCCTGGTTTATGTATCTACCAATTTTTTATCCGTGGTTTGCTAAATTATTTTTCAAATAAAATTTGATTTAGTTGTTTATTTTCGAATTGTTTTTCGAATAGATAAGTGAGAGAAAAAAGAAAGGAGTCTGGTTTATGTATCTACCGATTTTCTATTCATGGTACATTAAATTATTTTTTAAATAAAATTTAATTTAGTTGTACATTTTCGAATTGTTTTTCGAATAGATAAGTAAGAGGAAAAAGAAAGGAGTCTAATTCATGTATCTACCAATTTTTTATCCGTGGTTTACTAAATTATTTTTCAAGTAAATTTAATTTAGTTGTACATTTTCGAAATTTTTTTCGAATAGATAAGTAAGAAGAAAAAGAAAGGAATAAAATAATGAAAGAACATTATTACGGATTTGTTGAGCTAACTTCGGAAGAATTGACCGATATTCAAGGTGGAGAAAGTTGGGTGAAGACCCTTGCAGATTGGTACATTGGATTTCGTAGAGGTTTTGGTTTTTAGGAGGATAAGAGATGAATGAAATGAATGATAAGTATACTATTGAAGTATTAAAGGAGAGCGACTTAGCTTTGCTGGTGGGTGGTAGCAAGGAAAGTTATCAACGGGGTTTAATTACAGGTCTATTGTTACGCGGTATATTTATTGGAACCCCATTTTTTAGAAGATAAGATTTAGAAAAAATAGAACAAGAGGAGAAAAAGATGACAAATTTTGACAAAATGGAACAGAACTTTGTAGCTCTTACAGAAGAAGAGTTGATGAATGTAGATGGGGGAATTGCTTGGGAGGTAGTCTCTTTGGGTATTGCGATTGGCTGGGGGATTTACCAAGCTGGTGAAGCTGCTGGTAAAACATTCTACTATATTACTCATCCATAGTATTTGATAAATATGAGCAAGAAAACATTTTGGATTATACTACTCGTTATTACAATTGTGGTGACTGCCGTTGGTTTAGGATTGTCTGCATATAATTATTATGTTTTTGATAGACCTTTTTTCAATAGTACTACTAAAGGACTGTTATCTGCATTTGTTATGAGTGTATTGATGATTATTATTGGTGTATTAAAAGAAAACTAATTTTTATTATTAAAATGGAGGATAAATATGTCAAATTTACAAACTATTGAACAAAATTATACTACGTTAAGTGATATTGAATTGCAAGAAGTTGATGGTGGAGGAGTGTTACTTTTGGTTGGTGGTGGTATTTTGGCTGTCGGACTATTAGCTTGGGGTGCGTATAATGGTTATCAGTCGGCATCACGAGGTGGATAAAAGGATGGTAGATTGTTTTTTAGTAAATAGGAGTCTACCATGAAACAATTCTTATTAGGATTTGCTGAGGGTTATTTTACCGTATCGCTCATAATCTACATCGCAACGTATTTGATGTT
Source organism: Streptococcus sp. 1032 (assembly GCF_013277015.1). Lineage (NCBI taxonomy): Bacteria > Bacillati > Bacillota > Bacilli > Lactobacillales > Streptococcaceae > Streptococcus > Streptococcus sp. 1032. The sequence goes on from NZ_VMMD01000004.1 coordinate 22,761, forward strand.
GAGAAATCCAATCAATACCCTATTTTATCCAGAAATTTACCTCGTTTTATTTGGGCTCTTTTATCTAGGATATAAGGCCAATAAAAAGCGAGTAGAGTGAGCAGTTAAGAATGACTTGTTAATCTGCACTAAAATGACTAGGCTAGAATCTAAGAATGCATCACATTGGAGTTTAATATGAAATTTGTTAAATCAATACTGAAAGTTTGGCCTGAAATTATGGTATTACTTAGTTCAATGTCTTATATCATCATCAGATTAGTATCTGATATGAATAAAGTATCTTTACCTACTTGGCTTGATAGTTTCAATATACCAACGATTGCATTATTTGTGATGGTCTTCATTCTTTTATACAGAAGTAAAGAAAAAAAGAATGGATAAATTTGAGGTAGTAGACAATCTATGGGTAAATAGGAGTCTTATAGTAACGAATCAAAAAAAGGAGTAACTATGAATCGTAATTTAGAACGGTGTTATCTATTCTGACTATGAATAGATCATACCATAGGTGGCTTAGAAATAGCAGGGACATTAGTAATTGAAGTAATAAATAGGATGTCATAAATGTTACTATCAATGATTTATTTGTCCCAAGCTTGCCTAGGGTGTCAGAAAAAAATCATTTTCCTTTCAATAGCATATTTTTAGTAGGTAGGACATTTGTTCTGCCTATTTTTGCTAAAAAGTTCAGTTGAGGTGTTTATTTAGAGTTTTACATATATTTTTGATAAAATAGGTATAGAAATTAGGAAAGTTGAAGAAAAGAAATGAAGAAGGTTTTAAGATATTTTTTAGTATTTGTTTTTCTATTTTTGATGAATATTTTCATCTTTAAGATACTAACAACTCTGGGATTTCAGCTGACAATGAGTGAAAAGAGTTATATTGTACCACCGCTGTTTTCGATTATCGTTTTGTACATGATTGACAAAAGAATTAGGAAGAAAAAGAAATAAATATATATTTTGGGTAGGACGCTTGTTCTGCCTATTTTTTTATCCTAAAAGTACATTTGGGAGGGAGATAGGCACATTTGGGAAGGAAGTCCAGTTTTTGTTTGGGGATTGGGGTAAGATAGTTGTTATCAGATGAGTTTATACTCTTCGAAAATCAAATTCAAACCACGTCAACGTCGCTTTGCAGTATATATGTGACTGACTTCGTCAGTCTTATCTACAACATCAAAACAGTGTTTTGAGCAGCCTGCGGCTAGTTTGCTCTTTGATTTTCATTGAGTAATAGGAAAAAGGAGATGAATATGAAATTTGGGAAACGTCACTATCGTCCGCAGGTGGATCAGATGGACTGCGGTGTAGCTTCATTAGCCATGGTTTTTGGCTACTATGGTAGTTACTATTCTTTGGCTCACTTGCGAGAATTAGCCAAGACGACCATGGATGGGACGACGGCTTTGGGCTTGGTCAAGGTGGCAGAGGAGATTGGCTTTGAGACGCGAGCCATTAAGGCGGATATGACGCTTTTTAACTTGCCAGATTTGACTTTTCCTTTTGTTGCCCATGTGCTTAAGGAAGGGAAATTGCTCCACTACTATGTGGTGACTGGGCAGGATAAGGATAGCATTCATATTGCCGATCCAGATCCTGGGGTGAAATTGACCAAACTGCCACGTGAGCGTTTTGCGGAAGAATGGACAGGAGTGACTCTGTTTATGGCACCTAGTCCAGACTACAAGCCTCATAAGGATCAAAAGAATGGTTTGCTCTCTTTTATCCCTATATTAGTGAAGCAGCGTGGCTTGATTGCCAACATCGTCCTAGCGACACTTTTGGTGACCCTGATTAACATTGTGGGTTCTTATTATCTGCAGTCTATCATTGATACCTATGTGCCAGATCAGATGCGTTCGACGCTGGGGATTATTTCTATTGGATTGGTTATCGTTTATATTCTCCAGCAGATCTTGTCTTATGCTCAGGAGTATCTCTTACTTGTTTTGGGGCAACGTTTGTCGATTGATGTGATTTTGTCCTACATCAAGCATGTTTTTCACCTGCCTATGTCCTTTTTTGCGACACGTCGGACAGGGGAAATCGTGTCTCGTTTTACAGATGCTAACAGTATCATCGATGCGCTGGCTTCGACCATTCTTTCGATTTTCCTAGATGTGTCAACGGTTGTCATTATCTCCCTTGTTTTATTTTCACAAAATACCAATCTCTTTTTCATGACCTTATTGGCACTTCCTATCTATACAGTGATTATCTTTGCCTTTATGAAGCCGTTTGAAAAGATGAATCGGGATACCATGGAAGCCAATGCGGTTCTGTCTTCTTCTATCATTGAGGACATCAACGGTATTGAGACTATCAAGTCTTTGACCAGTGAAAGTCAGCGTTACCAAAAGATTGACAAGGAATTTGTGGATTATCTGAAAAAATCCTTTACCTATAGTCGGGCAGAGAGTCAGCAAAAGGCTCTGAAAAAAGTTGCCCATCTCTTACTCAATGTCGGCATTCTCTGGATGGGAGCTGTTCTGGTCATGGATGGCAAGATGAGTTTGGGGCAGTTGATTACCTATAATACCTTGCTGGTTTACTTTACAAATCCTTTGGAAAATATCATCAATCTGCAAACCAAACTTCAGACAGCGCAGGTCGCCAATAACCGTCTAAATGAGGTTTATCTAGTAGCTTCGGAGTTTGAGGAGAAGAAAACAGTTGAGGATTTGAGCTTGATGAAGGGAGAGATGACTTTCAAGCAGGTTTCCTACAAGTATGGCTATGGTCGAGATGTCTTGTCGGATATCAATTTGACCATTTCCCAAGGGTCTAAGGTGGCTTTTGTGGGAATTTCAGGGTCAGGTAAGACGACCTTAGCTAAGATGATGGTTAATTTTTATGATCCAAGTCAGGGAGAGATTAGTCTGGGTGGTGTCAATCTCAATCAGATTGATAAAAAGGCCTTGCGCCAGTATATCAACTATCTGCCTCAACAGCCCTATGTCTTTAACGGAACGATTTTGGAGAATCTTCTCCTTGGAGCCAAGGATGGGACGACTCAAGAGGATATCTTACGGGCGGTCGAGTTGGCAGAGATTCGGGAGGACATTGAGCGCATGCCATTGAATTATCAGACAGAATTGACTTCGGATGGGGCAGGAATCTCAGGTGGTCAACGTCAGAGAATCGCTCTGGCGCGTGCTCTCTTGACAGATGCGCCGGTCTTGATTTTGGATGAGGCGACTAGCAGTTTGGATATTTTGACAGAGAAGCGGATCGTAGATAATCTCATGGCTTTAGACAAGACCTTGATTTTCATTGCTCACCGCTTGACCATTGCAGAGCGGACAGAGAAGGTTGTTGTCTTGGATCAGGGCAAGATTGTCGAAGAAGGAAAGCATGCTGATTTGCTTGTACAGGGTGGCTTTTATGCCCATTTGGTGAATAGCTAGAAAGAGGAGAGGATGAAACCAGAATTTTTAGAAAGTGCGGAGTTTTATAATCGTCGTTACCATAATTTTTCCAGTCGAGTGATTGTACCTATGTTCCTTCTGCTCGTGTTTTTGCTTGGCTTTGCAACATTTGCAGAGAAGGAGATGAGTTTGTCAACTAGAGCTACTGTTGAGCCTAGTCGAATCCTTGCAAATATCCAGTCAACTAGCAACAATCGTATTCTTGTCAATCATTTGGAAGAAAATAAGTTGGTCAAGAAGGGGGAGCTTCTTGTTCAATATCAGGAAGGGTCAGAGGGTGTCCAAGCGGAGGCCTATGCTAGTCAGTTGGACATGCTTAAGGATCAAAAAAAGCAATTGGAGTATTTGCAAAAAAGTCTGCAAGAAGGGGAGAACCACTTTCCAGAGGAGGATAAGTTTGGCTACCAAGCCACCTTTCGCGACTACCTCAGCCAAGCGGCTAGTCTTAGGGCTAGTACATCGCAACAAAATGAGACCATCGCGTCCCAGAATGCAGCAGCTAGCCAAACCCAAGCTGAAATCGGCAACCTCATCAGCCAAACAGAGGCTAAAATTCGCGATTACCAGACAGCTAAGTCAGCTATTGAAACAGGCACTTCCTTGGCCAGTCAGAATCTAGCCTACTCTCTCTACCAGTCCTACAAGTCTCAGGGGGAGGAAAATCCGCAAGCTAAGGCACAAGCAGTTGCGCAGGTTGAAGCACAGCTTTCTCAGTTAGAATCTAGTCTTGCTACTTACCGTGTTCAGTATGCAGGTTCAGGTACCCAGCAAGCCTATGCTTCAGGCTTAAGCAGTCAATTGGAGTCCCTTAAATCCCAACACTTAGCAAAGGTTGGTCAGGAATTGATCCTTCTAGACCAGAAAATCTTGGAAGCAGAGTCAGGTAAGAAGGTACAGGGAAATCTTTTAGACAAGGGGAAAATTACGGCGAGTGAGGATGGGGTGCTTCATCTTAATCCTGAGACCAGTGATTCTACCATGGTAGCAGAGGGGACTCTACTAGCCCAACTCTATCCGTCCTTGGAAAAAGAAGGGAAAGCTAAACTAACAGCTTATCTTAGTTCAAAAGATGTAGCAAGAATCAAGGTCGGTGATTCTGTTCGCTATACGACGACTCATGATGCCAATAATCAACTTTTCCTAGATTCTACTATTACAAGTATTGATGCGACAGCTACCAAGACTGAAAAAGGGAATTTCTTTAAAATCGAGGCGGAGACAGATCTGACTGTTGAGCAGGCTGAAAGACTTCGATATGGGGTGGAAGGCCGCCTACAGATGATTACGGGCAAGAAAAGTTACCTACGTTATTATTTGGATCAATTTTTGAACAAAGAGTAATGTTCGTGTTTTTAGAGTTAAATGATTTTAAAACTGTGAGAAAGATACTTCTTGCAGTTTTTTCTTTACGATTTTTGAGATGATCATTCTATTTATTCGGTTAAATTCTTGTAATTTTAAGTTTTTTATGGTAGAATGTGCTCAAGTAATACGAAAGGCGAACTTTTAAATGTCAAAACAATTGATCTATTCGGGAAAAGCTAAAGATATCTATACAACTGAGGATGAAAATCTTATTATTTCAACTTACAAGGACCAGGCGACTGCTTTCAATGGTGTCAAGAAGGAGCAGATTGCAGGTAAGGGAGTGTTGAATAATCAGATTTCATCTTTTATTTTTGAGAAATTAAATGCGGCTGGTGTGGCGACTCACTTTGTGGAGAAGCTTTCAGACACGGAACAACTCAATAAAAAGGTTGAGATTATTCCTCTCGAGGTTGTGCTTCGCAACTACACGGCTGGTTCCTTTTCAAAACGTTTTGGCGTAGACGAAGGTATAGCATTTGAGACTCCGATTGTCGAATTTTACTATAAAAATGATGATTTGGATGATCCCTTTATCAATGATGAGCATGTGAAATTCCTACAGATTGCGGATGAGCAGCAGATTGCTTACTTGAAGGAAGAAACCCGTCGTATCAATGAACTCTTGAAAGGCTGGTTTGCTGAGATTGGGCTTAAGTTGATTGACTTTAAGCTAGAGTTCGGTTTTGACAAGGATGGCAAGATTATCTTAGCAGATGAATTTTCACCAGATAACTGCCGTTTGTGGGATGCGGATGGCAACCACATGGATAAGGATGTTTTCCGTAGGGGATTAGGAGAGCTAACAGACGTTTATGAAGTTGTCTGGGAGAAGTTGCAAGGTTTGAAATAATCTGTTTGCAACGGAAAACCTTCGTCTCTCAACTAAAAGGACTCAGGCTGAAAAGGTCCCCCAGACCTTTTCACTCCGTAGAGGATTGGGAGAACTAACAGACGTTTATGAGATTGTTTGGGAAAAGTTGCAGGAATTGAAATAACAACTTCAAGGCTGTTTGGGAACATTGCAAGAGCTGAAATAAAGGAATAAGGATTGATGGATAAACGTATTTTTGTTGAAAAAAAGGCTGATTTTCAGGTTAAGTCAGAGAGTTTGGTGAGAGAACTCCAGCATAACTTGGGACTGTCAACTTTGAAAAGTATTCGCATTGTGCAAGTTTATGATGTCTTTGATTTGGCAGAGGACTTGTTTGCACCTGCAGAGAAACACATCTTCTCTGAGCAGGTAACCGATCATGTTTTAGATGAAGTATCTGTGCAGGCGGATCTTGCCAACTATGCTTTCTTTGCGATTGAAAGCCTACCAGGGCAGTTTGACCAGCGTGCAGCATCTTCACAGGAAGCCTTGCTTTTACTAGGAAGTTCGAGTGATGTAACGGTTAATACAGCCCAACTTTACTTGGTGAATAAAGATATTGATGCGACTGAGTTGGAAGCGGTCAAGAACTATCTGCTCAACCCAGTTGATTCTCGTTTCAAGGACATCACGACAGGGATTGCCAAGCAGGAATTTTCTGAGTCGGACAAGACCATTCCTAAATTGACTTTCTTTGAAAACTATACAGCAGAAGACTTTGCTCGCTACAAGGCCGAGCAAGGGATGGCTATGGAAGTGGATGATTTGCTCTTTATCCAAGACTATTTCAAGTCAATCGGGCGCGTGCCAACTGAGACGGAACTCAAGGTTTTGGATACTTACTGGTCTGACCACTGCCGTCACACAACTTTCGAGACAGAGTTGAAACACATCGACTTTTCAGCTTCTAAATTCCAAAAGCAATTGCAGTCAACCTATGACAAGTATATTGCCATGCGTGAGGAGTTGGGGCGTTCTGAAAAACCTCAAACCTTGATGGATATGGCGACTATTTTTGGTCGTTATGAGCGTGCTAATGGACGTTTGGATGATATGGAAGTGTCAGATGAAATCAATGCTTGCTCTGTCGAAATTGAAGTGGATGTTGATGGTGTGAAAGAACCATGGCTCCTCATGTTTAAAAATGAAACTCACAACCACCCAACGGAAATTGAGCCATTTGGTGGGGCGGCTACTTGTATCGGTGGGGCCATTCGTGATCCATTGTCAGGTCGTTCCTACGTTTATCAAGCCATGCGTATTTCAGGTGCGGGTGATATTACAGCACCGATTTCGGAAACGCGTGCTGGGAAGTTGCCACAACAAGTCATTTCTAAAACAGCTGCCCATGGCTATTCTTCATATGGTAACCAGATTGGGCTTGCGACGACCTACGTTCGTGAGTATTTCCACCCAGGTTTCGTTGCTAAGCGTATGGAGCTAGGTGCTGTTGTCGGTGCAGCTCCCAAGGGCAATGTTGTCCGTGAAAAACCGGAAGCGGGAGATGTGATTATTCTCCTTGGAGGTAAGACTGGACGTGATGGTGTCGGTGGTGCGACAGGTTCTTCTAAGGTTCAAACAGTTGAGTCCGTGGAGACTGCTGGAGCTGAGGTTCAAAAAGGGAATGCCATCGAAGAACGTAAGATTCAGCGCCTCTTCCGTAATGGTGATGTCACTCGTCTCATCAAGAAATCCAACGACTTTGGTGCAGGTGGAGTCTGTGTAGCCATCGGTGAATTGGCAGACGGTCTTGAAATCGACCTCAACAAGGTGCCTCTTAAATACCAAGGCTTGAATGGTACCGAAATTGCCATCTCTGAATCACAAGAACGTATGGCGGTCGTGGTTCGTCCTAAGGATGTAGATGCCTTCGTTGCAGAATGTAATAAAGAAAATATTGACGCTATTGTTGTTGCGACAGTGACAGAAAAACCAAATCTAGTTATGCACTGGAATGGTGAAACCATTGTAGACTTGGAACGTCGTTTCCTTGATACAAACGGTGTGCGCGTAGTCGTTGATGCCAAGGTTGTAGACAAGGATGCTAAACTCCCAGAAGAACGCACAACAAGCGCTGACACACTTGAAGCAGATACCCTTACGGTTCTATCTGATTTGAATCATGCGAGTCAAAAAGGATTACAGACTATCTTTGACTGCTCTGTTGGACGCTCTACGGTTAATCACCCACTTGGTGGTCGCTACCAACTTACACCAACTGAGGCTTCTGTGCAGAAGTTGCCAGTTCAACACGGTGTGACTCATACTGCGTCAGTCATGGCCCAAGGATTCAACCCTTATCTAGCAGAATGGTCTCCATACCACGGTGCTGCTTATGCGGTTATTGAAGCGACTGCTCGTTTGGTTGCTGCTGGTGCAAACTGGTCTAAGGCTCGCTTCTCTTACCAAGAGTACTTCGAGCGCATGGACAAACAAGCAGAGCGTTTTGGTCAGCCAGTAGCAGCTCTTCTAGGTTCAATCGAAGCACAAATCCAACTTGGTTTGCCATCTATCGGTGGTAAGGACTCCATGTCTGGTACCTTTGAAGAATTGACCGTGCCACCAACCTTGGTCGCTTTTGGGGTGACAACGGCAGATAGCCGTAAGGTGCTTTCGCCTGAATTCAAGACTGCTGGTGAAAACATCTACTATATCCCAGGTCAAGCTCTTGCTGCAGAGATTGATTTTGACTTGATTAAGTCTAATTTTGCTCAATTTGAAGCCATCCAAGCTGAACACAAAGTAATATCTGCATCAGCTGTCAAATATGGTGGTGTGGTTGAAAGTTTGGCTCTTGCTACTTTTGGAAATCATATTGGTGCAGAGGTGACCTTGCCTGAACTTGAAAGTTCTTTGACAGCACAATTGGGCGGATTTGTCTTCACATCACCTGAAGAAATTGCTGGAGTAGAGAAGATTGGACAAACAAGTGCAGACTTTACACTCCTTGTCAACGGTGTGAAGCTAGATGGACAGAAACTTGACAGTGCCTTTCAAGGCAAATTGGAAGAAGTTTACCCAACAGAATTTGCACAAGCGAAAGAATTGGCTGAAGTACCAGCTGTGGCATCAGATGTTGTGATTAAAGCCAAAGAAAAGGTTGAAAAACCGGTGGTTTATATCCCAGTCTTCCCAGGCACCAACTCAGAATATGACTCAGCCAAGGCATTCGAAAAAGAAGGTGCAGAGGTTAACTTGGTGCCATTTGTGACCTTGAATGAAGAGGCTATTGTCAAGTCAGTTGAAACCATGGTTGACAACATCGGCAAGGCTAACATTCTCTTCTTTGCAGGTGGATTCTCAGCTGCGGACGAGCCAGATGGTTCAGCCAAGTTTATCGTCAACATCCTGCTCAATGAAAAAGTGCGTGCGGCTATTGATGGCTTTATCGCCCGTGGTGGCTTGATTATCGGTATCTGTAATGGATTCCAGGCCTTGGTCAAATCAGGTCTTCTTCCATACGGAAACTTCGAGGATGCCAGCAGTACTAGCCCAACTCTCTTCTACAATGATGCCAACCAACACGTGGCCAAGATGGTGGAAACTCGCATTGCCAATACTAACTCACCATGGCTTGCTGGAGTGGAAGTTGGTGAGATTCATGCTATTCCTGTTTCGCACGGTGAAGGGAAATTTGTCGTGACGGCTGAGGAATTTGCGGAGCTCCGTGACAATGGTCAAATCTTTAGCCAATATGTTGACTTTAACGGCAAACCAAGTATGGACTCTAAGTACAATCCGAATGGTTCTGTCCATGCCATCGAAGGAATTACCAGCAAGAACGGCCAAATCATTGGTAAGATGGGCCACTCAGAACGTTATGAGGAAGGTCTTTTCCAAAATATCCCAGGAAATAAAGACCAGCACCTGTTCGCGTCAGCGGTTAAATATTTCACTAGAAAATAAGACTTGCAGATTTTCTAATAGATAGTATCAGTAATGTAAAAGTCATGTAGATTTAGCTCTTGGTGCTACACAAATAAAAATTAGGTATATAAAATGACATACGAAGTAAAATCTCTTAATGAAGAATGTGGTGTTTTCGGTATCTGGGGACATCCAGATGCTGCTAAATTGACCTATTTTGGTCTCCACAGTCTTCAACACCGTGGTCAGGAGGGGGCAGGAATCCTCTCCAATGATCAGGGGCAATTGAAGCGCCATCGTGACATGGGGCTTTTATCAGAAGTCTTCAGAAATCCTGCTAATTTGGATAAATTGACGGGGACTGGTGCGATTGGGCATGTGCGTTATGCGACTGCTGGCGAAGCTTCTGTAGATAACATCCAGCCCTTCCTCTTCCGGTTTCACGATATGCAGTTTGGCTTGGCTCATAATGGGAATCTGACCAATGCGGCCTCTCTCAAGAAAGAATTGGAAGATAGAGGAGCGATTTTCAGTGCGACTTCGGACTCGGAAATCTTAGCTCACCTCATTCGTCGCAGCCACAATCCTAGTCTGATGGGCAAAATCAAGGAGGCGCTCAGTCTAGTTAAAGGTGGTTTTGCCTATATCTTGCTGTTTGAAGACAAGTTGATTGCGGCTCTTGATCCCAATGGTTTCCGTCCGCTTTCTATCGGGAAAATGGCCAACGGAGCGGTGGTTGTTTCCTCTGAAACTTGTGCTTTTGAGGTCATTGGTGCTGAATGGATTCGTGATTTGAAGCCAGGTGAGATTGTGATTATTGATGACAAGGGTATCCAGTATGACAACTATACAGATGATACTCAGTTGGCGATTTGTTCTATGGAGTATATCTATTTTGCCCGCCCTGATTCTAATATCCACGGTGTCAATGTCCATACGGCTCGCAAACGTATGGGTGCTCAATTGGCGCGTGAATTCAAGCATGAGGCGGATATCGTGGTCGGTGTGCCCAATTCTTCCCTCAGCGCGGCTATGGGATTTGCGGAAGAGTCCGGGCTACCAAATGAAATGGGCCTCATCAAGAACCAATACACCCAACGTACCTTTATCCAACCGACTCAAGAATTGCGGGAGCAAGGAGTGCGGATGAAACTCTCTGCTGTTTCTGGTGTTGTAAAAGGCAAGCGTGTGGTTATGATTGATGACTCTATTGTACGTGGAACAACCTCTCGTCGTATCGTTCAGCTTTTGAAAGAAGCGGGTGCAACTGAGGTTCACGTTGCTATTGGTAGTCCAGCGCTAGCTTATCCATGCTTCTACGGGATTGATATCCAGACCCGTCAGGAGCTAATTGCGGCCAATCATACGGTCGAAGAAACGCGCCAAATCATTGGTGCGGACAGTCTGACTTATCTTTCTGTTGAGGGATTGATTGATTCGATTGGTATTGAAACAGATGCTCCAAATGGTGGTCTCTGTGTCGCTTACTTTGACGGTGACTACCCAACACCTCTCTACGATTATGAGGAAGACTATCGTCGAAGTTTGGAAGAAAAGACTAGTTTTTACAAGTGAGTTACTGAAGATTCTCCATTAAAGAAAAGGAAAAATAAAATGGCAAATAAAAATGCATACGCTCAATCTGGTGTGGATGTTGAAGCGGGTTATGAAGTTGTTGAACGGATTAAAAAGCACGTGGCTCGTACGGAGCGTGCAGGTGTCATGGGAGCTCTTGGTGGCTTTGGTGGTATGTTTGACCTTTCAAAAACAGGTGTTAAAGAACCTGTCTTGATTTCAGGGACTGACGGTGTCGGAACCAAGCTCATGCTGGCTATCAAGTACGACAAGCACGATACCATCGGTCAGGACTGTGTAGCCATGTGTGTCAATGATATCATCGCTGCGGGTGCGGAACCCCTCTATTTCCTTGACTACGTCGCAACTGGCAAGAATGAACCAGCTAAGCTAGAACAAGTGGTTGCTGGTGTGGCAGAAGGTTGTGTGCAGGCAGGCGCTGCCCTCATCGGTGGGGAAACGGCTGAAATGCCTGGCATGTACGGCGAAGATGACTATGATTTGGCTGGTTTTGCGGTCGGTGTGGCTGAAAAATCTCAAATCATTGACGGTTCAAAGGTGGCAGAAGGAGATGTTCTTCTTGGACTTGCTTCAAGTGGGATTCATTCCAATGGTTACTCTCTCGTCCGTCGTGTCTTTGCGGATTACACAGGTGAGGAAGTCCTGCCAGAATTGGAAGGCAAAAAACTCAAGGAAGTTCTTCTTGAGCCGACTCGTATCTATGTCAAGGCTGTTTTACCACTTATCAAGGAAGGCTTGGTAAATGGCATTGCCCACATCACTGGTGGTGGCTTTATCGAAAATGTCCCTCGTATGTTTGCAGCTGACTTGGCTGCTGAGATTGAGGAAGACAAGGTTCCAGTTTTACCGATTTTCAAAGCCCTTGAAAAATACGGTCAGATTAAACACGAAGAAATGTTTGAAATCTTCAATATGGGTGTGGGACTTATGCTAGCAGTTAGCCCTGAAAATGTAATTCGTGTCAAGGAATTGTTGGATGAACCAGTCTATGAAATTGGTCGCATCGTCAAGAAAGAAAACGAAAGTGTCATCATCAAATGAAAAAAATAGCGGTTTTTGCCTCTGGTAATGGCTCAAATTTTCAGGTGATTGCCGAAGAATTTCCGGTTGAGTTTGTCTTTTCAGACCATCGTGACGCCTATGTGCTCGAGCGTGCAGACAAGCTCGGCGTTCTGTCCTATGCTTTTGAACTCAAGGAGTTTGAGAGCAAGGCAGACTACGAAGCAGCCCTTGTCGAACTCTTGGAAGAGCACCAGATTGACTTGGTTTGTCTAGCAGGCTACATGAAAATCGTTGGGCCTACTTTACTGGCAGCTTATGAAGGTCGGATTATCAACATTCATCCAGCTTACCTGCCAGAATTCCCAGGAGCTCATGGGATTGAGGATGCTTGGAATGCTGGCGTTGCTGAGAGCGGCGTGACCATTCACTGGGTGGATTCAGGTGTGGATACAGGAAAGGTCATCAAACAAGTACGTGTACCAAGGCTAGCTGATGATACCATAGCCAGCTTTGAAGAACGTATTCATGAAGCAGAGTATAAGTTGTATCCGGAGGTTCTGGATAGTTTGGGAGTGGAAAGGATAAATAAGAGAATTTTATGAATAAAGTAGTTGATGATTTGTTGAAAAATATAAAAGAATTTGAAGCATCCTTTAATGAATATGAAAAACAATTTTATCCTGAAATACGGAAAGAGAGACAAAGGTTGATGATATACTTTATCTTATGGATACTGTTTATCATAGGAGCTGCAATTGTATTCCAATTTTTCCCTAAATTTGTTTGTTTGAGGAATATTCTTATTTTTCTTACCATAATTTTTACAGTATTAGTTTTATTTTATACTATAAAATTTGATGAAGTTTCAGTTGGGGTGCCTAGTAAATTTACTAAATTATGTGATAAAGTCAAGTATAGATTGAAATATCTTTACGGAGATAATGCTAAAGAAGTCGCTGATATGTTGGTTAATGATTTAAGCGAGAAAAGAAATAGTCAGCTACAAAAATATGAAAATATAGTTAAAGCTATAGGTACTATTGGGAAAGTTTTGGTAACAGCAACTATTACTCTGGCTTTAAATAGATTATTCGTTGAAGATAAAACAAACATTTCTGGCGAAACGTTTGGAAATATAATTATTATTGTAGCTATAATGGTAATTTTAATCAAACTTATAGATAGTGGGATTAAAAAAATTATTAAATATCCTGTATTTGGAAAGGCTTCAAAAGAAGTGTATTTAACAGATATTTTATACGAAGTGAAGTATATGATATTAGAAAAGGAAGATAACTAACATGATTAAACGCGCCTTAATCAGCGTCTCAGACAAAGCGGGCATTGTTGAATTTGCCCAAGAACTTAAAAAACTTGGTTGGGAGATTATCTCGACAGGTGGGACAAAAGTTGCCCTTGACAATGCTGGGGTGGAGACCATTGCGATCGATGATGTGACTGGTTTTCCAGAAATGATGGATGGACGTGTTAAGACCCTTCATCCAAATATCCACGGGGGTCTTCTTGCTCGTCGTGACTTGGATAGTCACCTAGAAGCGGCTAAGGACAATCAAATCGAGCTCATCAACCTTGTTGTGGTCAACCTTTACCCATTCAAGGAAACCATTCTCAAACCAGACGTGACTTACGCTGATGCTGTGGAGAATATCGATATTGGGGGTCCATCTATGCTTCGCTCAGCAGCTAAAAACCATGCTAGTGTAATAGTTGTGGTAGACCCTGCTGACTATACAGTGGTTTTGGACGAATTGGCAGCAAACGGCGAAACCTCTTACGAAACGCGTCAACGTCTGGCAGCCAAGGTTTTCCGTCACACAGCGGCTTATGACGCCTTGATTGCAGAGTATTTCACAGCTCAAGTGGGCGAAAGCAAACCTGAAAAGCTTACTTTGACCTATGACCTCAAACAAGCTATGCGATATGGGGAAAATCCTCAACAGGATGCAGATTTCTACCAAAAAGCCTTGCCGACTGACTACTCGATTGCATCTGCTAAACAGCTTAACGGTAAGGAATTGTCATTCAACAATATCCGTGATGCGGATGCTGCCATTCGTATCATCCGTGACTTCAAAGATCGTCCAACCGTTGTGGCTCTCAAACACATGAATCCATGCGGTATCGGTCAGGCTGATGACATCGAGACTGCTTGGGATTACGCTTATGAGTCTGACCCAGTGTCTATCTTTGGTGGAATTGTTGTTCTCAATCGTGAGGTGGATGCTGCGACAGCTGAGAAGATGCACGGCGTTTTCCTTGAAATCATCATCGCACCAAGCTATACGGATGAGGCGCTAGCTATTTTGACCAATAAAAAGAAAAACCTGCGCATCCTTGCCTTACCATTTGATGCTCAAGATGCCAGCGAAGTGGAAGCAGAATACACAGGTGTAGTTGGTGGTCTCCTTGTGCAAAATCAAGACGTAGTGAAAGAAAGCCCAGCTGATTGGCAAGTGGTGACCAAACGTCAGCCAACTGAGACAGAAGCGACAGCTCTTGAGTTTGCTTGGAAGGCTATCAAGTATGTCAAATCAAACGGAATCATTGTAACCAATGACCACATGACACTGGGTGTTGGTCCAGGTCAAACTAATCGTGTGGCCTCTGTTCGTATTGCCGTTGACCAAGCCAAAGACCGCCTTGACGGCGCTGTGCTTGCTTCGGATGCCTTCTTCCCATTTGCGGATAATGTGGAAGAAATCGCCAAAGCAGGGATCAAGGCCATCATCCAGCCCGGTGGCTCAGTCCGTGACCAAGAGTCTATCGAAGCTGCGGATAAATATGGCTTGACCATGGTCTTCACAGGAGTGAGACATTTTAGACATTAAGAAAACGAAAGGGAAGAAAACAGTTTCTTTCCTTTTTTGCGTAAAAATGCGGAGTGAAATAAGATTAAAACGAACGTTTATGGTATAATGTTATTAAATAATTCGCAAAAGAGGTTGTGAGATGAAGCTGTTAGTTGTAGGTTCAGGTGGTCGTGAACATGCGATTGCTAAGAAGTTACTTGAGTCAAAAGACGTTGAAAAAGTATTTGTAGCTCCTGGGAATGATGGGATGACTCTGGATGGTTTGGAGTTGGTAAATATCTCCATTTCCGAACATTCTAAATTGATTGAGTTTGCAAAAACCAACTATATTGCTTGGACCTTTATCGGGCCAGATGACGCCCTTGCGGCTGGTATCGTGGATGATTTCCATGCAGCGGGTCTCAAAGCCTTTGGTCCGACAAGATTGGCAGCGGAGCTGGAGTGGTCCAAGGATTTTGCCAAGGAAATCATGGTCAAATATGGCGTTCCGACAGCAGCCTATGGCACATTCTCGGATTTTGAGGAAGCCAAGGTCTATATCGAAAAACAGGGTGCGCCTATCGTGGTCAAGGCGGATGGCTTGGCGCTTGGGAAAGGTGTCGTCGTTGCGGAGACAGTCGAGCAAGCGGTCGAAGCAGCTCACGAGATGCTTTTGGACAATAAATTTGGTGACTCAGGTGCGCGTGTAGTTATTGAGGAATTCCTTGAAGGAGAGGAATTTTCACTCTTTGTCTTTGTCAATGGCGACAAGTTCTATATCATGCCGACAGCGCAAGACCACAAACGTGCCTATGATGGTGACAAAGGGCCTAACACGGGTGGTATGGGTGCCTATGCGCCAGTTCCACACTTGCCACAGAGTGTAGTTGACACAGCGGTTGAGACTATTGTCAAGCCAGTTCTTGAAGGGATGATCAAAGAAGGCCGTCCGTATCTTGGCATCCTCTACGCAGGGCTTATCCTGACAGCAGAAGGTCCTAAAGTCATCGAGTTCAATGCTCGCTTTGGAGATCCTGAAACACAGATTATCTTGCCTCGTTTGACATCTGACTTTGCACAAAATATTACAGATATTCTGGATAGCAAGGAGCCAAACATCACCTGGACGGATAAGGGTGTGACTCTGGGTGTGGTTGTCGCATCCAAGGGTTACCCGCTAGAATATGAAAAGGGTGTTGCATTGCCAGCAAAAACCAATGGCGGCATTATCACCTACTATGCAGGTGCTAAGTTTGCGGCAAATAGCAGAGCACTGCTATCAAACGGTGGACGTGTCTATATGCTCGTTAACACAGCAGATACCGTCAAAGAGGCTCAAGATACCATCTACCAAGAACTCGCCCAACAAAACACAGAAGGCCTCTTTTACCGAACAGATATCGGAAGCAAGGCAATTAGATAAAGGTATAAGAAAAAAGCGACGCAGTCGCCAAACACGATAATGGTCGCCGTGGTGAAAAGATCAGAACAATTTCTGTTCTGGTCGGGGGAAACTTTGAGACTTTAGGCTCAAAGTTTAGGAATGAAACCGAAGGTTTGCTTCCGTCCCCACCACCTAAGACCATTATCAAAAAAGAAGAAAAAAGGAAAAATTATGACTAAACCAGTAATTTCCATCATCATGGGCTCAAAATCCGACTGGGCAACCATGCAAAAAACTGCCGAAGTCCTAGACCGCTTTGGTTTAGCCTACGAAAAGAAAGTTGTCTCTGCCCACCGTACACCAGACCTCATGTTCCAACATGCCGAAGAAGCTCGTAGTCGTGGCATCAAGGTTATCATCGCAGGTGCTGGAGGTGCAGCCCATTTGCCAGGTATGGTCGCTGCTAAAACAACCCTTCCAGTCATTGGTGTGCCAGTCAAATCTCGTGCTCTTAGTGGAGTGGATTCACTCTATTCTATCGTTCAGATGCCGGGTGGGGTGCCTGTTGCGACAATGGCTATCGGTGAAGCTGGTGCGACAAATGCGGCTCTCTTCGCCCTCCGTCTTCTTTCAGTAGAGGATCAAGCTATCGCGACAGCTTTGGCAGATTTTGCAGAAGAACAAGGAAAAATCGCAGAGGAGTCTACCAATGAGCTCATCTAAAACAATCGGAATTATCGGTGGCGGTCAGCTGGGTCAGATGATGGCGATCTCAACTATCTATATGGGGCACAAGGTCATTGCGCTGGATCCTGCTGCGGATTGCCCAGCCTCTCGTGTGGCGGAAATCATTGTGGCGCCTTATAACGATGTGGATGCCCTTCGTCAGCTAGCTGAGCGTTGCGATGTCCTGACTTATGAATTTGAGAATGTAGATGCTGACGGTCTTGATGCTGTTATCAAGGATGGGCAACTCCCTCAAGGGACCGACCTGCTTCGCATCTCCCAAAACCGGATCTTTGAGAAAGACTTCCTCTCAAACAAGGCTCAAGTCACTGTAGCACCTTACAAGGTTGTGACTTCTAGCCAAGACTTGGCAGATATCGACCTGTCGAAAAACTATGTCCTCAAGACGGCAACAGGTGGTTATGATGGCCATGGACAAAAGGTCATTCGCTCGGCAGAAGACTTGGAAGAAGCCAATGCACTAGCCGATTCAGCAGACTGTGTTTTGGAAGAATTTGTCAATTTTGACCTTGAAATTTCTGTCATTGTATCAGGAAATGGCAAGGACGTGACGGTTTTCCCAGTTCAGGAAAATATCCACCGAAACAATATCCTTTCAAAAACCATTGTGCCTGCTCGCATTTCAGAAAGTCTAGCTGAAAAAGCCAAAGCCATGGCTCTACGAATCGCTGAACAACTTAACTTGTCTGGAACTCTTTGCGTGGAAATGTTTGCGACAGCTGATGACATTATCGTTAACGAAATTGCTCCACGCCCACATAACTCAGGGCACTACTCTATAGAAGCCTGCGACTTTTCTCAGTTTGATACCCATATCTTAGGCGTTCTCGGAGCGCCATTGCCAGACATCAAACTACATGCACCAGCAGTCATGCTAAATGTTCTCGGTCAACACGTAGAGGTTGCTGAAAAATATGTCACAGAAAATCCAAGCGCCCACCTCCACATGTATGGTAAAATAGAAGCGAAGCACAACCGTAAGATGGGACATGTCACTTTGTTTAGTGATGTGCCGGATAGTGTGGATGAGTTCTAGTCATAGCATCAAAACTGAATGTTAGTAATGAATAGGAGATAATATGAGAGGTACTATAAGCAAGATATCTTCGTACTATGGAATTATAACTTTTGATGAGAATCGAAAAAATGAGAATGAAGCTTATACTGTCAATAGGAGTGTGCCGTTCTTTTCAAGCGATATATCTCAATATGGTGTTGGTGATGAGGTTGATTTTTTAATTGATTATCCATCAAGTAGTGACAGCGAAAATACTCTGTTGGTACGAGGTCAGCCAGTACAGTTTGCTACCAATATAACTATAATTAATCATGGCAAAGCAGAACCGATTGACAACTCGTTAGATTTTTATCAGTTATTAAATTTGAAAATTACTCCATGTCCTGAGTTGCACGATGAAATTTCAGTGTTAGATTATTTGAAAAGAAATAATCTGAGGTATTCTACATTTAATGAAATATTGGTATTGTGTAATCTTATTGAGGAACAAATCACAATTACTAATCTTCAGGATATAATTAATTATGATAAAAAATTTAAAGAGTTTATTATGAAATGGGTGCTATTTGTTGAAGATAATATAAAGGCTAGAATTGAAAATAGAATTGCGGAACTGTGTATCTCAGAAGTTGATTTATTTGATAAGGCTATTTCCAGTGATAATAAAACTTTAAAAAAATTGCTTAAGAATTCTCTTAAAAGCTTGCGGAAAAATTACTTGTTGAGAGATAGTGGAGATATACGTCTTCCATATGAAGCGACAACTGATGAAATTCCAAAGCTAGAGTTTGCTCCTATAGATATGCTATTGGATCAATTTACAGTTGGAGATTTATTGGTATTTATTAAATTTATTAATGATGAATATAGTGCTTTTAAAGATGATGTCAATACTGATTGGGAAAAAACTAGTGATTTTCTTTCTGAATTAAAATTAGTTCGTAATATTTCTGCACATGGGAACTCTTTTTTATCAGCTATACTTGATGAAAAGAATAATCCGAATTATTTGTTAGAAGAAAACTCACATATTTTTGGAGTAGATCCTTTTTATATAGATTCTAGTAAAGAAACGAGTATCTTTCATTTAGTTCGTTCTCCGATTAAATTGATGTTAAAAAGTCACGTGAGTAATCCTCAACATATTGCGGTTTTTTGGACTCAGAAAATATTGAATAACCAAACTCTTCGTTCTTTTGTTTATTTTTATTTTATGGTCTGTTATTTAACCCAAGATAGCAGTTCAAAAGAAGAGTTTAAAAATGAATTGAGGGAAGTGTTTGGCGAGTATGATAAAAAAGTTAATTTTGATAATGTTATAATTGATGTGCACTTTCACCCAGATTTAGATGAAAAAAATAGAAAGAATTTATTGACTTCCTTAATTCCTCAAGCAATTAATATGTTTGATTATGTGAAAGAACATGATTATGAGTATAAGGGTTCAAGCGGGAATAGCATTTATGAAATTACTTATTTTAAGAAGAGTGTTCGAATTAATTTAAGTGATAATGCAAGCTGGCATTTACAAATGCTAGAAGATATTGCGAACAAACATCCAAATAATGATACAATGAAGTCCTCGATTTGGCCAGAGTGTAAAGAAATATGGGAAAACTTTGGAATTTTCTTTAAGGAAAATTCTAATGCAAAAGAAACTTTAATAAACATGTTGGATTCTAATTTAGAAGTTGAATTTGATGAAGGGATTGAGCAGTTATTTAAAATAGAAGATTTTAATAAGTTGAAGTTTCTATTTTTAGATATACTGAACACGTTTTCATAGGTATAGCAGTTTTTAATTTCAGAAAGGTAATAATATATTGAATTCGTTAAAAAGTTTTATATTTAGTATATTTAATTGGTTCTATCCGTTTGTTGCGTTTGCCTTAACAAATTGTGTTTTAGATTGTCTTTCATCGTATTATACAGGTTATAAGAATGCTTTAGGCGCTATATTATTGAGTATCTTATTGATAATTCCATATATTGTTTTTAGATTGTGCAAATACGTTGGAGTGAAGACTTATAAGAAATATTTTATTTTTGAAAATCTATGGTTGATTTTTTTCACACTTTTTAGTTTAATTTCCTCTTCATTTGAATATATAACTACTGTGTGGGGGATTGCTTTCATTGGAATTTCAATAGTTGACAAAATAATTGAAATCGAGACTGAATAGAATATTTTCGATTAATCAAATGAGATGCAAAAGTTCATACTTTTACAAAAGTTAATAATGTAGTTTTAAAAAATAACTTTAACAGTTAGAAAGGAACAAGGGTTCTCGTATTCACCAAAACTAAATACGGGCTCCGTACTTCCTAATTGTAAACAAACAAAGAAAGGAAAGGACACCAGATTTCAGCGTAACTGAACCCGGACGGAAAGCTCGGAATTTAGATACCCCTCCTAGGATGCTTGCATCCTAGGAGGGACCCTAAAATTCAGTCGCTTTCTGGTCGTCCTTGGTATCTTAAATCATGATCAACCGTTACTCTCGCCCTGAGATGGCGAACATTTGGAGTGAAGAAAATAAATACCGTGCTTGGCTTGAGGTGGAAATCTTGGCTGATGAGGCGTGGGCTGAGTTAGGGGAAATCCCTAAGGAAGATGTGGCTTTGATTCGCGAGAAGGCGGACTTTGACATCGACCGTATTTTGGAAATTGAGCAGGAGACTCGCCACGATGTGGTTGCCTTCACACGTGCGGTTTCTGAGACTCTTGGCGAAGAGCGCAAGTGGGTCCACTACGGCTTGACTTCTACTGATGTGGTGGATACTGCCTACGGTTACCTCTACAAGCAGGCCAACGACATCATTCGTCGTGATCTTGAAAACTTCACCAACATCATCGCTGACAAGGCCAAGGAGCACAAGTTCACCATCATGATGGGTCGTACCCACGGTGTGCACGCTGAGCCTACAACCTTTGGGCTTAAATTGGCGACTTGGTACAGCGAAATGAAGCGCAATATCGAGCGTTTCGAGCATGCGGCTGCTGGTGTGGAAGCTGGTAAGATTTCTGGTGCGGTTGGTAACTTTGCCAACATCCCACCATTCGTAGAGCAATACGTCTGCGACAAATTGGGTATCCGTGCCCAAGAAATCTCTACACAGGTCCTTCCTCGTGACCTTCACGCTGAGTACTTTGCGGTTCTTGCCAGCATCGCAACTTCTATCGAACGTATGGCGACTGAGATTCGTGGTCTACAAAAATCTGAGCAACGCGAAGTGGAAGAATTCTTTGCCAAAGGTCAAAAAGGATCTTCAGCAATGCCTCACAAACGCAACCCAATCGGTTCTGAGAACATGACTGGGCTTGCGCGTGTTATCCGTGGCCACATGATTACAGCTTATGAAAACGTGGCTCTCTGGCACGAACGTGACATTTCACACTCATCAGCTGAGCGCATTATCACACCAGATACAACCATTTTGATTGACTACATGCTCAACCGCTTTGGAAATATTGTCAAAAACTTGACAGTCTTCCCAGAAAACATGATTCGCAACATGAATTCTACGTTTGGTCTTATCTTTAGCCAACGGGCTATGTTGACTTTGATTGAAAAAGGCATGACCCGCGAGCAAGCCTATGACTTGGTACAACCAAAAACAGCCTATTCTTGGGACAATCAAGTAGACTTCAAACCACTGCTAGAAGCAGATCCAGAGGTGACATCACGCCTCACACAAGAAGAAATCGATGAGATCTTTAACCCAGTTTATTACACTAAACGAGTGGATGATATTTTTGAACGTCTAGGATTAGGATAATTAGAATAAAAATCGAATTTCTATCACTCCATTTATAGGAGTAGCAGAACTTCGATTTTTCTTTTTTATTAAAGTGCTTTTGAAAAAAATAACCAATATTTTATAATATGTTGAATGTAGAATAGTATACTGTGACTTCTAAAATATTACTAGAAATTGATTTGAATTTCCTAATCGATTTGTCCATATTCTATTTCAATCTGCTATATCATATAATAATCATAGAAAAAGCCCGAGCGATTAGGCTCAGGCTTTCTTCTTAGTGATCACGGTCACATGAGATGAATTTAATCTTGTAGTAATCAGATCGTTTGTAAGTTTCACTGTATTCTAAAACTTGGCCAGTTGATTCGAGTTTGGTGATTTTAGTTTGTAGGACAGTAGGGAATTGTTCATCGACTCCGAGGACTGAAGCCGCATGTTCTGGAGTTGGAAAGACTATTTCGTTGATTTCTTCAAAGTGTTCATCATTCATGTGAATGTGGTAGTCTAACTTGAAACGGTTATAGATAGAACTATAGTATTCAAGGTTTGGATAATTTGCGTTGATATATTGTTCTGGGATGTAGGATGTATGGTAGATATAAACGACACCGTTTGATTCGCGGATACGTTCAATCTTGTAGTAGAATTGATCGCCGCGTAGACCCAATTTTTCCAAGTAAGCGAGCTTGTTTCCGCGTTCAATTGAAAGAACAGTTACCTTATCATCTTTAGCATTAAAGAGTTCAATATCTGAAAACTCTACGAGCTTGTGTTTGCGTGCACGTGAAACGAAGGTTCCTTTTCCTTGTTGGCGGACAATATAGCCATCTTTGGCAAGGTCGTTTAAGGCGCGAACAACTGTGATAGAGCTGACATCGTACATTGAAATGAGTTCTGCTTCAGTGTAAAATTTATCTCCACTGCTAAACTGCCCAGAGATGATTTTATTTTTTAATTCGTCTTTTATGTATTGATATTTGGGAATTGCCATATTTTTACCTCTATTTTCCTTCTCCATAGAAAATTTTACCATAAAAGCGAAAAAAATAGTAGTTTTTTGAATAAAAAATTAGAATAATAGTTTGAAAAATTAAGCTATATAGGGATTGCTCGTATTTTATAAATGTATTTTATACAAAATTATTTTAGGTTCTATATTCTGAATGTAAAGAGCGTTTGAAATGGGTCTGAAAATGTTTGAAACTAATTGAACGTGTGTATAATAGTAAAATTCTAGCAAATATTCCGACAATTTCTATTGACAATTCAAACAGATTGGTTTATAATTGCTATAACAACAAATGAAAGCGTAAACTTTCGCGGTCAGAAGGTAGTTTTATGACACGATTTGAGATACGAGATGATTTCTATCTCGATGGAAAATCATTTAAGATTTTATCTGGCGCCATTCATTATTTTAGGGTTCCTCCAGAAGATTGGTATCATTCGCTCTATAACTTGAAGGCTCTTGGCTTTAATACGGTAGAGACTTATGTTGCTTGGAATTTACACGAGCCTCGTGAGGGCGAGTTTAACTTTGAAGGGGCTCTGGATTTGGAGAGGTTTCTTCAGACAGCACAAGATTTGGGTCTCTACGCTATCGTTCGTCCGTCACCCTTCATCTGTGCGGAGTGGGAATTCGGTGGTTTGCCGGCTTGGCTCTTAACCAAAGACATGAGGATTCGTTCTTCAGATCCTGCCTATATTGAGGCTGTCGGTCGCTATTATGATCAGCTCTTACCACGATTGGTTCCACATCTGTTGGACAATGGTGGCAATATCCTCATGATGCAGGTTGAAAATGAGTATGGTTCTTACGGAGAAGATAAGGCTTACCTGAGAGCCATTCGACAGCTGATGGAAGAGCGTGGCGTAACCTGTCCTCTCTTTACATCAGATGGTCCTTGGAGAGCTACTCTAAAAGCGGGAACCTTAATTGAAGATGATCTCTTTGTAACAGGCAACTTTGGTTCTAAGGCACCTTACAACTTTTCACAGATGCAGGAATTCTTTGATGAACATGGCAAGAAATGGCCGCTCATGTGTATGGAGTTCTGGGATGGCTGGTTCAATCGTTGGAAAGAACCGATTATCACACGGGATCCTAAGGAATTGGCAGATGCAGTTCGAGAGGTTTTGGAACAAGGCTCCATCAATCTTTACATGTTCCACGGTGGTACAAACTTTGGCTTCATGAATGGTTGCTCAGCTCGAGGGACTTTGGACCTGCCACAAGTTACATCTTATGATTACGATGCTCTTCTGGATGAAGAAGGAAATCCAACTGCCAAATACTTGGCAGTCAAGAAGATGATGGCAACACATTTCCCAGAGTATCCGCAGTTAGAACCACTCTACAAAGAGAGTATGGAGTTGGATGCTATTCCACTAGTTGAAAAAGTTTCCTTGTTTGAAACTCTGGATAGCTTGTCAAGTCCAGTAGAAAGCCTCTATCCTAAAAAGATGGAGGAGTTGGGACAAAGCTATGGCTATCTACTCTATCGAACCGAAACAAACTGGGATGCAGAAGAAGAAAGACTTCGTATCATTGACGGTCGAGATAGGGCTCAGCTTTATGTCGATGGTCAGTGGGTTAAAACCCAATATCAGACAGAGATTGGGGAAGATATTTTCTATCAAGGCGAAAAGAAAGCGTTATCTAGGATTGACATATTGATAGAAAATATGGGGCGTGTCAACTATGGGCATAAGTTCTTAGCGGATACGCAACGTAAGGGAATTCGGACAGGGGTTTGTAAGGATTTGCACTTCTTACTAAACTGGAAACACTATCCACTCCCACTAGATAATCCTGAGAAAATTGATTTTTCAAAAGGATGGACAGAAGGACAACCAGCCTTTTACGCTTATGACTTTACAGTCCAAGAGCCCAAAGATACTTACCTAGACTTGTCTGAGTTTGGTAAGGGAGTTGCCTTTGTCAATGGGCAGAATCTAGGACGTTTTTGGAACGTCGGCCCAACACTCTCGCTTTATATTCCTCATAGCTATCTCAAGGAAGGTGCCAACCGCATCATCATCTTTGAAACAGAGGGCCAATATAAAGAAGAGATTCATTTAACTCGTAAACCTACACTAAAACACATAAAGGGGGAAAACTTATGACAATTGTAGGATGCCGTATCGATGGACGTTTGATCCACGGACAAGTAGCCAATCTTTGGGCTGGAAAACTAAATGTTTCACGCATTATGGTTGTAGACGACGAAGTTGTCTACAACGATGTTGAAAAGAGTGGTTTGAAACTTGCGACACCACCAGGTGTAAAATTGAGTATTTTGCCAATTGAAAAAGCGGCAGCCAATATTCTTGCTGGAAAATACGATAGCCAACGTCTCTTTATCGTGGCTCGTAAACCAGACCGCTTCCTTGGTTTGGTTGAAGCAGGTGTACCACTTGAAACCCTTAATGTTGGGAATATGTCTCAAACACCAGAAACTCGCTCCATCACACGTTCTATCAACGTAGTAGACAAGGATGTGGAAGATTTCCACAAACTGGCAGAAAAAGGTGTTAAACTTACTGCTCAAATGGTTCCAAATGATCCAATTTCAGACTTTTTGAGCTTATTAAAATAGGAAAAAATTTTTTAGGAGGTCATTGTTATGATACAATGGTGGCAAATTTTACTTCTCACTTTGTACTCAGCTTATCAAATCTGTGATGAGTTGACGATCGTTTCATCTGCAGGTTCCCCTGTATTTGCTGGTTTCATTACTGGTTTAATCATGGGAGATGTTACTACTGGTCTACTTATCGGTGGTAACTTGCAACTATTCGTTCTTGGGGTTGGTACCTTCGGTGGTGCTTCTCGTATCGACGCAACTTCTGGTGCGGTTCTTGCGACAGCCTTCTCTGTTTCACAAGGAATTGATACAGCACTTGCGATTACAACAATCGCTGTGCCAGTAGCAGCTCTCTTGACATACTTCGACGTTCTTGGACGTATGACAACTACTTTCTTTGCTCACCGTGTGGATGCTGCAATCGAACGCTTTGACTATAAAGGTATTGAACGCAACTACCTACTTGGTGCGATTCCTTGGGCTTTGTCTCGTGCCCTTCCAGTCTTCTTTGCGCTTGCTTTTGGTGGTGAATTTGTACAACACGTAGTAGATTTCGTTACAAAATACCAATGGGTTGCAGATGGTTTGACACTCGCAGGACGTATGCTTCCAGGTCTTGGATTTGCAATCTTGCTTCGTTACCTTCCAGTTAAACGTAACCTTCACTACCTTGCTATGGGATTTGGTTTGACAGCTATGTTGACTGTTCTTTACTCATATGTAACAGGTCTTGGTGGCGCTGTTGCTGGTATCGTAGGCACTCTACCGAAAGATGTTGCTGAAAAAATTGGTTTCGTGAACAACTTCAAAGGATTGTCTATGATTGGTATTTCTATCGTAGGTATCTTCCTTGCAGTGCTTCACTTCAAAAATAGCCAAAAAGTAGCTGTGGCAGCACCTTCTACACCATCAGAAAGTGGGGAAATCGAAGATGACGAATTCTAATTACAAACTTACAAAAGAAGATTTTAATCAAATCAACAAACGTAGCTTGTTTACTTTCCAATTAGGTTGGAACTACGAACGTATGCAAGCTTCTGGTTACCTGTACATGATCTTGCCACAATTGCGTAAAATGTATGGTGATGGAACCCCTGAATTGAAAGAAATGATGAAAGTTCATACTCAATTCTTCAATACTTCACCATTCTTCCACACCATTATCGCTGGTTTTGACCTTGCCATGGAAGAAAAAGATGGTGTAGGTTCAAAAGATGCCGTTAACGGTATCAAGACAGGTTTGATGGGACCATTTGCTCCTCTTGGAGATACAATCTTTGGTTCGCTTGTACCTGCTATCATGGGGTCAGTCGCAGCAACTATGGCTATCGCTGGCCAACCTTGGGGTATCTTCCTTTGGATCGCAGTTGCAGTTGCCTATGACATCTTCCGTTGGAAACAGTTGGAATTTGCTTACAAAGAAGGGGTTAACCTTATCAATAACATGCAAAGTACCTTGACAGCTTTGATTGACGCTGCATCTGTACTTGGTGTCTTCATGATGGGTGCTCTTGTAGCAACAATGATCAACTTTGAAATTTCTTACAAGTTGCCAATCGGTGAAAAGATGATTGATTTCCAAGACATCTTGAACCAAATCTTCCCACGTTTGCTTCCAGCAATCTTTACTGCCTTTATCTTCTGGTTGCTTGGTAAGAAAGGTATGACTTCTACTAAAGCTATCGGTATCATTATCGCTCTTGCAGTAGGTCTTTCTGCCCTTGGTCACTTTGCATTTGGAATGGGACCTAAATAAGTTTTATGGTAAAATCATTAATTTTGGTCAGCCATGGTCGCTTCTGTGAGGAGCTTAAAGGCAGTACAGAAATGATTATGGGCCCACAAGATAACATTCATGCAGTGGCTCTTCTTCCAGAAGATGGCCCAGAAGAATTTACTGCAAAATTTGAAGCTGCTATTGAAGGTTTGGATGATTTCCTAGTCTTTGCGGATCTTCTCGGTGGAACACCATGTAACGTGGTCAGCCGTTTGATTATGGAAGGTCGTGACATCGAACTTTACGCAGGGATGAATCTTCCAATGGTGATTGAATTTATCAATGCGAGCCTTACAGGCGCAGATGCGGACTATAAGAACCGTGCTGCAGAAAGCATCGTTAAAGTTAATGACCTGTTAGCTGGCTTCGATGATGACGAAGATGAATAAGATGTGACAACGTGAAAATCGTTAGAGCATCTTATATAGAATATACATGGGAATGGGGCTTACTCCCATTCCCATATTTGATAGAAAAAGAGGAACTCAATGCTACATTATACAAAAGAAGACTTACTCGAATTGGGTGCAGAAATCACTACACGTGAAATTTACCAACAGCCTGATGTATGGAAAGAAGCTTTTGAATCTTATCAAGCACAAGGTGAAGAAATTGCAGCCTTTCTACAAGGGATTGCGGATAAACATGACTATATCAAGGTTATCTTGACAGGTGCTGGGACTTCTGCTTATGTGGGAGATACCTTGGTGCCTTACTTTAAGGAAGTCTATGACGAACGCAAATGGAACTTCAATGCTATTGCGACAACAGATATCGTTGCCAATCCAGAAACTTATTTGAAAAAAGATGTGGTAACTGTCCTTGTATCTTTCGCTCGTAGTGGAAATTCACCTGAAAGTGTGGCAACTGTTGATTTGGCCAAATCCTTGGTGGATGAGCTTTACCAAGTGACGATTACTTGTGCAGCAGATGGTAAATTGGCTCTTCAAGCTCATGGAGATGATCGCAATCTCTTGCTCTTGCAACCAGCTGCCTCTAATGACGCTGGATTTGCTATGACCTCTAGCTTTACGTCTATGATGTTGACAGCTCTCTTGGTTTTTGATCCTACAGAATTTGCTGTGAAAGCTGAACGTTTTGAAGTTGTATCTAGTCTTGCCCGTAAAATTCTAGAAAATGCAGAAGATGTTAAAGAACTTGTTGACCTAGACTTTAACCGTGTCATCTATCTAGGCGCTGGTCCTTTCTTTGGCCTTGCTCATGAAGCTCAGCTCAAGATTTTGGAACTGACTGCTGGTCAAGTTGCGACTATGTATGAAAGCCCAGTCGGCTTCCGTCACGGTCCAAAATCTCTTATCAACGAAGATACAGTTGTTTTGGTCTTTGGTACAACGACAGACTACACTCGTAAGTACGACTTGGACTTGGTTCGTGAAGTTGCTGGTGACCAGATTGCTCGTCGTGTTGTGCTTTTGAGTGATCAAGCTTTTGGTCTTGAAAATGTCAAAGAAGTGGCCCTTGGTTGTGGCGGTGTCTTGAATGATATTTACCGTGTCTTCCCTTACATTGTTTATGCCCAACTCTTTGCCCTATTGACTTCACTCAAGGTAGAAAATAAACCTGATACACCGTCTCCTACAGGTACCGTAAACCGTGTGGTACAAGGTGTTATCATCCACGAATATTAAAAGTAATACTGCGTTTATAGATTCTTGATAAAGGGGTTTGTAAATCATACAAGTAAACCATAGATTGTCAGTAGGCTTTCTATGGTTTGTTTGCTTGAGAGAAATAGTAAAAGGAGAAGAGAATGAAAGCATACACAGAGCGTGTATTTGGAAATGTTGAGGGCAAGGATGTCTTGGCCTATCGTTTTGAGACGGACGGTGGCTACCAGCTTGAAGTCATGACTTATGGTGCGACCATCTTGCGCTATGTCACACCTGATAAGGCTGGAAATTTTGCCAACGTTATTTTGGGATTTGATAACTTTGATAGCTATGTAGGCAATAGTCCTAAGCATGGAGCTAGCGTAGGTCCTGTGGCAGGCCGTATTGCAGGTGCGACCTTTGAGCTCAATGGTAAGATCTATGACCTTGAAGTCAACAATGCTAGCAACTGTAACCACAGTGGTTCAACTGGTTGGGATTCGAGCTTGTTTGAACTAGTTGAAGTAAGCGACCATGGCTTGACCCTCTACACAGAGCGTACAGATGGGACAGGAGGATTTCCTGGAAATCTCAAGATTTGGATCAGTTATCACTTGGAAGAAACTGGTGCCTACGAAATCAGCTACAAGGTGACGACAGATCAGGATACGCTGGTCAATCCAACCAACCACAGCTACTTCAACTTGTCTGGTGATTTCACGCAGACGATTGACCGTCATGTCTTCCAACTAAACACAGAGGGCATTTACCCAATTGCTCCCGACGGTGTTCCTGCAAAAACTCCAGATGCTAGTCGTGATGTGGTCAAACACATCTACAATGGTGCCTTGTTGAAAGATATCTTTTCAGAAGAAGATGAGCAAATCCAGTTGGTATCTGGTTTGGATCATCCATTTGCTCTTCCTGCAGGTCATGACAATGCTGGTTTTCTTTATGACCAAAACTCAGGTCGCTTCCTGCTTTTCAAGACAGAG
The DNA here is from genome assembly GCF_013277015.1 of Streptococcus sp. 1032. Classification (NCBI taxonomy): domain Bacteria; kingdom Bacillati; phylum Bacillota; class Bacilli; order Lactobacillales; family Streptococcaceae; genus Streptococcus; species Streptococcus sp. 1032. The sequence continues at coordinate 52,594 of NZ_VMMD01000004.1, forward strand.
GCCCCTTGCTTTGTAGTCTACACAGCAAACTTTGTGGATGAGAGTGTCATCATAGGAGGTCAGCCAATGGTACAGCACAATGGGATTGCCCTTGAAGCGCAGGCTTTACCAGATGCCATTCACAGTGACTTCAAAGACCAAGTCATCCTTAAAGCTGGTCAAACCTTCACTAGTAAGACACGTTATGAACTTGTTGTGAAATAAAGAATCATTGCGCCTACTTTTGGAATTTAGGAATAGGTAAGCAAAGACAAATAGTAGGAAAATATGATATAATTAAACGTTGAAAGGTATCTGTTAAGATAATATTCAAACTACAATAAGGAGTAAGAAAGAAATGAAGAAAATTGTATTTGCTAGTGCCTTGGCTTTGACCTTGGCAGGAGCAGTTTTGACAAATGATGTTTTTGCGAACGACAGACTGGTTGCAACGCAATCTGCTGATGGTAATGTATTGACCTCAGAGGTGCTAAAACCTTCTAGTGGCAATGTTTTGGTTGGAATCAAGGGAGAATTTTTGCCTCCTCATCAACAATCTATTTTAGATGCTATCAATAAAATTCGTAAAGAAGCAGCCGACGAAGGTTTGGTAGATAAGTATGTTCCTGTCAAATGGTCAGTTGACCATGAGAAAACGGCTTTTGTACGCGCTGCTGAGGTATCTGTTGCGCTGAAGGCTGAACGTCTTTCCAGTAAAAACAACTGGACTGCCTTTCCATCTGGTAATAGCCTAAGTGGAGAAGCTTTAGATTTGAATCCTGATGGATTTCTAAAAGCAATTGAAAACTGGCATGCTGAAAAGGCGCAATATGTGGCGAAAAAGAAAGATAAAACATCAAAAGAATTTTCATCTTATTATGAGAACTTGATTAACCCTAAATTTACCCATGTGGGTCTTGCTGCTTTTAAAAATGCAGCTAGTCCTCAGAAGGCAGCAACGGTTGCTCTGGCTCTAGGAACTACGACTTCTTCAGAGGAATTGGCTGGTGGATATGGTTCTGCTGTTCAGTACACAGAAGTGACTGCCTCAAACCTTTCAACAGTTAAAAGTAAAGCTATAGTTGTAGAAACACCGCTGAAAGATTTCAGAAAATCCACATCTGATCAGTCTGGCTGGGTGCAGTCTAATGGCAAGTGGTATTTTTATGAGTCTGGTGATGTGAAGACAGGCTGGTTGAAAACAGGTGGTCAATGGTACTACTTGAATGATCTAGGTGTCATGCAGACTGGATTTGTAGAAGTTGATGGATCGGTGTATTATCTAAGTAACTCAGGTGCTATGTTTACAGGCTGGGGAACAGATGGTAGCAGATGGTTCTACTTTGATGGCTCAGGAGCTATGAAAACAGGCTGGTACAAGGAAAATGGTACCTGGTATTACCTTGATGAAGAAGGGATCATGAAGACGGGCTGGTTTAAAGTAGGTCAACACTGGTACTATGCAAATGGTTCAGGCGCTTTGGCCGTTAGCACAACAACACCAGATGGTTACCGTGTCAATGCTAATGGTGAATGGGTAAGCTAGGCTGAAAATAGCAAGTCATAGGTAAATTATTCATCTTACTAGCAAAAAGAATGAACGATAAGAAAGAGGTTGATGGCAAACATTGACCTCTTTTTTGGAGTGTCTCGAGTCAGTTGCTACTAGCTGAAAACAAGGGCGAGTCACCATCTATCGCAAATATACCACAGTTATCACTAGACTATTCCTAATTCAAAAATCAACCTTTTGATATATGGGAATGTGAGTTTTATCTGCAATCGAAAAGCAAATACACACCTTGTCTTTGAAGTCAAGTGAGTATAAAAGAGAAACTCTAAGGGAGAGAATGTAAAGAAATACAAAAGTTTTCAAAACGATTTTCATAAAAACTTTGATAAAACAAATAAAATTTCGAACGAAAATGTAACACAATTGTAATATAAAACACTTGACAAGTATTTACGGGGGGGGTATACTTAATATAGTATAGTCTGAAAATGATTATCAGAAAAGAGGTAAATTTAGATGAATAAGAAAAAAATGATTTTAACAAGTCTAGCCAGTGTCGCTATCTTAGGGGCTGGTTTTACTACGGTTCAACCGTTATTAGTTGTAAACGCTGACGAAAATGCTACTCAACCAGCTGTACCAAAAGTTATTCAAGATGCTCAATCGGATGCTGATAAAGCGGATGCTAAAGTTAAAGAACTTGAGAAAAAAGTAGCTGATAAAACAACAGAAGCTACAACAGCAAACACTAAATTAGAAACAGAGAAAAAAGAAGCTGCTGATGCTAATCAAGCAAAAGCTGATGCTGAAACAGCAAAAACTGATGCAGAAAAAGCTAAATCTACTGCAGACGAAGAATTAGCTACTGCTAAAGATAAAGCCGCGGAAGCTGATACTAAAGCCAAAGAAGAAGCTGATAAAGAAGCTGCTAAGAAAAAAGAGGAAGCTGATACTAAAAAACAAATCTCAGACGCTTTAGATAAATTATTAGCAGATGGTGAAAAAGCTATCAATGAAAACGCAAAAATCATTGATAAAGAAAAAGCTATTAAAGAATTCAAAGAAAAAATTGGGAAAGAAGACCTATTAGCTGCAATCGAAGCAGGTGAAATCTCAATTGATGATGTTGCTGCTGAGTTAAACGACGATGCTGCAAAAGCTGAGGCGAACGAAGTTGCTGATAAAAAAATGCGCGATAAAGAGCAAGCCGCTGGATCAACAACTATGGAAGCTGGTGCTACAGCTGTACAACCAAAAGAGAAAAAAGCTATCACTTCTGACTCTGATCTAAAATCAAAACTTGATGAAGCTGAAAAAGCAGACGCTGCTCGTCCACAATCAGAAAAACTTCAAGACAAAGCTGATCAATTAGAAGATGGACTTGATCGTTTAGAGAAACAATATGACGAAGCTAAAAAAGTAACTGATGAAAAGGCTGCTGTTTTAGCAAAACAAGAAAAAGCTCTTAAAGAAGCTAAAGAGGCAGCTGATATCGTTGAAAAATACAAATTTGAAGATGGTATCGTTAGCCCATTAAAAAATGTGGTAATAGAAATCGAAAAAACTCACAAAGAAGCTTTAGCTGAATTTGAAGAAGCTTATACAGCTACTGCATACTACGCAGAACAAGGTAAAGAGCTAGAAGCAGAGTACAATAAAACAGTTGCTGCTGTGAAAGTTGCTAAAGAAGAAGAAGCTAAAAATCCTAAGTCAGCAGAAAAACCTGTAGAAAAACCAAAAGTAAAAACAGAAGCTGAAAAAGCTGCTGAAGCTAAAGCTGAAGCTGATAAAAAAGTAACGGAGGCAGAGGCTAAAGTTAAAGAAGCTGAAGCAAAAGTTAAGGAAACAACTAAAGCTCTTGAAGAAGCTACATCTAAGGCTGCTAACGAAAACGCTGATGTCCAACCTGCTGAAACAGCAAAAACTGAAGCTGAAACAGCAAAAGCTAATGCAGAAGCTGAATTAGCTAAAGCTAAAGAAGCAGCTGAAAAAGCAAAACAAAAAGTTGAAGAACTTAAAAAAGAAGAGGCAGATAACTTAAACGATCTTAAAGCATCTTTAGATGAACTTGAAAAAGAAGCTGAAGCTAAAATCAATGCAAATGATAAAATCACTGACAAAGCTAAAGCTCTTGAAGAAGCTAAAGCTGCTATCGGTAAAGAAGATTTATTAAAAGCTGTTAACGAAGGTATTCTTTCAGCAACTGAAGCTGTTAAAGAAATCAAAGATGATTTCGCTAAAGCTGAAGCTGCCAAAGATCAAGATCCTCAAGCTGATAACATTGGAGCCGCAACTCCAACTATCCAAGATGGAGATAAAGTTTCTGAAGCAGATAAAAAAGTATTTGCTGACGCAGACAAGAAAACAGCAGATGAAGAAGCTGCTCGTCCTGAATCAGAAAAACTTCAAGAAAAAGCTGATCAATTACTTAAAGAAATTAATTATTTAACTGGGATTGCTGATAAAGATAAAGCAGATGCCGATGTTAAATTTGAAAAACTGAAAAAAGCTAGAGAAACTCTATTAGAAGCTAGACAAGCTCTTAGAGCAGCAGAAGAAGCTAATTCTAAACCTGAAGTTATTAAAGCATTGAAGAAAGTTGTTTATAACCTAAGATTAGATCGCGACACTGCAAAACAAGATTTAGATAAATCTACAAAACCGTTAGAAGCTTACACAGTTGCAATCAACAAACTTACTGACGAGTACAATCAAACTCTTAAAGATTTAGAAGCAGCTAAGAACAAAGAAGCTGAAAAACCTACTGAGCCAACTCAACCAGAAAAGCCAGCTGAAGAAGCTCCAGCCCCAGAGCAACCAACTGAGCCAACTCAACCAGCTCCAGCTCCTCAACCAGAGAAAACAGATGATCAAAGAGCTGAAGAAGACTACGCTCGTAAATCAGAAGAAGCATATAACCGCTTGACTCAACAGCAACCTCCAAAAACTGAAAAACCAGCTGAAATTCCAGCAAAACCAGAGAAACCAGCTGAACCAGCTGAACCAGCTCCAGCTCCATCCTCAGATCAACCAGCACAACCTTCTGTTCCTGCAAGACCATCTAATCCGACATATGTCCCTTCATACTCTTCATATGTTCCATCATACAGCTCATATTCTGTAGTGGCACCAGCTAAACCAGCCGCTCCAAAAACAGGTTGGAAACAAGAAAACGGTATGTGGTACTTCTACAATACTGATGGTTCAATGGCGACAGGATGGCTACAAGACAATGGCTCATGGTACTACCTCAACAGCAATGGCGCTATGGCGACAGGATGGCTCCAATACAATGGCTCATGGTACTACCTCAACAGCAATGGCGCTATGGCGACAGGATGGCTCCAATACAATGGCTCATGGTACTACCTCAACAGCAATGGCGCTATGGCGACAGGATGGCTCCAATACAATGGCTCATGGTACTACCTCAACGCTAACGGCGCTATGGCAACAGGTTGGCTTAAAGATGGAGGTACTTGGTACTATCTTGAAGCGTCAGGTGCTATGAAAGCAAGCCAATGGTTCAAAGTATCAGATAAATGGTACTATGTCAATGGCTCAGGTGCCCTTGCAGTCAACACAACTGTAGATGGCTATAGAGTCAATGCCAATGGTGAATGGGTTAACTAAACCTAATGTAACTAGTTAATACTAACTTCCTGTAAGAATCCTTTAAAGTATTCCCTACAAATACCATATCCTTTCAGTAGATAATATACTCTTGTAGGAAGTTTAGATTAAAAAATAACTCTGTAATCTCTAGCCGGATTTATGGGCTCTATAATATTTGTAGTGGGTAAATCCCCTATAGATATTATGGCTCTTTGTCAACTGTAGTGGGTTGAAGTCAGCTAAGCTCGAGAAAGGACAAATTTCGTCCTTTCTTTTTTGATGTTCAGAGCGATAAAAATCCGTTTTTTGAAGTTTTCAAAGTTCCGAAATCCAAAGGCATTGCGCTTGATAAGCTTAATGAGATTATTAGTGGCTTCCAATTTTGCGTTAGAATAGTGTAGTTGAAGGGCATTGACAATCTTTTCTTTATCCTTTAGAAAGGTTTTAAAGACAGTCTGAAAAAGAGGATGAACCTGCTTTAGATTGTCCTCAATAAGTCCGAAAAATTTGTCTGGCTCCTTGTTCTGGAAGTGAAAAAGTAAGAGCTGATAGAGATTGTAGTGGTGTTTCAAGTCTTCTGAATAGCTCAAAAGCTTGTCAAGAATCTCTTTATTCGTTAAGTGCATACGAAAAGTAGGGCGATAAAAACGTTTATCGCTGAGTTTACGACTATCCTGTTGAATGAGTTTCCAGTAGCGTTTAATAGCCTTGTATTCATGGGATCTTCGTTCAAACTGATTCATAATTTGGACACGGACACGACTCATAGCACGGCTAAGATGTTGCACAATGTGAAAGCGATCCAGAACGATTTTAGCGTTTGGAAAAAGTCGCCTAGCTAAGTCATAATAAGGACTAAACATATCCATAGTAATAATTTTCACTCGACATCGGACGACCCTATCATATTTAAGAAAGTGATCTCGAATGACGGCTTGTGTTCTACCCTCAAGAACAGTGATGATATTGAGCTTATCAAAATCTTGCGCAATGAAACTCATCTTTCCCTTGGTAAAGGCATACTCATCCCAAGACATAATCTCAGGCAGATGTTTAAAATTACACTCAAAGTGGAAGTCATTGAGCTTTCGAATGACAGTTGAAGTTGAAATGGCCAGCTGATGAGCAATATCGGTCATAGAAGTCTTTTCAATCAACTTTTGCGCAATTTTTTGGTTGATAATACGAGGAATTTGGTGATTTTTCTTGACGATAGAAGTTTCAGCGACCATCATTTTTGAACAGTGATAGCACTTGAATCGACGCTTTCTAAGGAGAATTCTAGTAGGCATACCAGTCGTTTCGAGGTAAGGAATTTTCGACGGTTTTTGAAAGTCATATTTCTTCATTTGACTTCCGCACTCAGGGCAAGATGGGGCGTCGTAGTCCAGTTTGGCGATGATTTCCTTGTGTGTATCCTTATTGATGATGTCTAGAATTTGGATATTAGGGTCTTTAACCTACACAGGTGGGGATATCTACATCAACGGCGAAAAACAAACTGATATTGTCAATTCTATGCCTGGGGGCGGTGGACCAAATGGAGGTCCTCAAGGCGGCGGCCCAGCCCCTGGCGGACGAGGATAAACAAAAACGAGGCTGGGCAAGAAGTCTTTGAAATCAGACAAACGCATAGTATCAGGTCTTGAGAAACCTTGGTACTATGCGTTTTATTGTGGGGAGATTTACTTCATTTTCTCCTGAAGTCGACTTTTTGCCCAACCTCGTTTTGTCCTGCTATTTGAGTTGTTCTACTTGACTCCAAGTAAAAAAGGAGTATAATGTTGTAATAAATAAAGTTACAATAAAAAAGAACAAAGGAGAAATAGATGACCTACGCATACAATAGTAAGATTTATTTGGCAGAGGCTGTTTTAAATGTTAAGGACTTGGCAAGTCAGACTGCCTTCTATCATCAGATTCTAGGCTTGGAAATCCTTTCTCAGACAGAATCTGAAAGTATTTTAGGAGCTGGTGGAAAGGCTTTGGTTCATTTACTGAAAACAGACAGGCTAGAGGAGGGGCAAGATCACTATGATCTCTATCACCTAGCTATCCTTTTACCAAGTCGTGAGGATTTGGCAAATCTGTTTAAGCACATAGCAGAGCTGCAAATTCAGCTAGTCGGCGGGGCGGATCATGGCTACAGTGAAGCAATCTATCTGGAAGATTTAGAAGGGAATGGAATTGAAATTTATCGTGATAAGCCTGTAGAGGACTGGGATATTCGTGAGGATGGGCGCATTGTCGGAGTGACTGAAGCCCTATCTGCTCAAGAAATATATGAGATGGGACGTAAAGTAGAACCTTTTGAGATAGCCTCTACTACGCGCATGGGGCATATCCATCTTTCTGTCAGGGATAGTCAAGTAGCAAGCCAGTTTTATCAAAAGGTTTTAGGACTAGAGGATAAATTTAGTCTACTTAGTGCTAGTTGGATTGCGTCTGGGGATTATCATCATCATTTAGCGGTCAATGAGTGGGGAGGAAAAAGGCTAACCAGACGTGAACAAGGTTTACCCGGCTTGGCCTACTATGTCATTGAAGTCGCAAGCAAAAAAGAACTTCTAGCAATTGCGCACCGAGGACAAGAAGTTGAGGCGCCTATCAAGTGGCTGACATCAACTCAGTTAGAAGTGACCGACCCAGATGGAATTGTGACGCGTATCCGCTTAGCAAGCTAGACAGTATGTGATGGAAATTAGAGTATAAATTGTAGAAAGTGCTCCTTATCCTAGTCAGATATGTAGAAAATTTGATATGATAGTAGGAAATAAGGAGAAGAATACAATGACCAGTGAATACCAGAAAATGATAGCAGGAGAGGTTTACCGTCCATCGGATCCAGAACTGCGGGCCTTGGCTCAGGCTTCTCGCCAAAAACAGGCTGCCTTTAACCGAGAAGAAGATCCCTTAAAGGGAGCTGGAATCATTAAGGCTTGGTTTGGTTCGACTGGGCAAAATCTATATGTCAATCCACGTCTGGTGGTCGATTATGGAGTCAATATCCATCTAGGGGAAAATTTTTATTCTAACTGGAACTTGACCATGCTGGATGTTTGTCCGATTCGCATTGGAGACAATGCCATGATTGGTCCCAACTGTCAGTTCTTGACTCCACTTCATCCGCTGGATCCACATGAGCGAAATTCAGGTATTGAGTACGGTAAGCATATCACAATCGGAGACAATTTCTGGGCTGGTGGTGGCGTCATTGTACTGCCTGGAGTTACACTTGGGAATAATGTTGTCGCAGGAGCAGGGGCCGTGATTACCAGGTCCTTTGGAGATAATGTTGTGTTAGGTGGCAATCCTGCGCGCGTGATTAAGGAGATACCTGTGAAATAGAAGTAGAAAGGAACAGCGGGTGTTGTTTCTTTTCTGTCATTCCCTTGTTCTTCTATAATGGAGAAAAAGGGAGTGGAGATAAAAACTTCTTCTATATTTTTTACCCAACCCACATTTACTTACTCTATATCTTAGCAAGTCTGCTTCATTGATCAATTTTAAATCATCTTGTAACTGGGATGCTTTTTGATGCAAGAAGTACTAGTGTAGGAGAGAGTTTTTGTGGATGACTCGATGATGTCAATGATTTTTTCTATTTATTTTCAGTCAAAGATGATACAATAGTAAGGTCGCAAACACTAGACTGCGCAGGCAGGAGGTAATCTTATGTGCTTATTTCATCGAACTTGTCTTGCTACCTATTCTTGCTGGTACACTAGCGAATGTCTTATCGGAGTGGCTTATCCGATTTGTAGCAAGCAAATGCGACAAGAAAAAGAAATAGCCTGAGCGCCTTGAGCAAGCGCAAAAAAACACCACTGGCGGCAACCGGTGGTGTTTTCTTATGTGCTTATTTCATCGAACTTTTAAGCAAGTCCATTGTACCATTAAAAAGAGTCTCTGTCAAAAATATTGTTATTGTATTGTTTCTCTCCTCAGTTCATCAGCCCCTCCTTGACACTCCGTCAATTTTTGATACAATAGTACAAAATTAGAGGAGGTAGGTTATGATTCAGAAACACGCGATTCCCATTTTAGAGTTTGATGATAATCCTCAGGCGGTTATCATGCCCAATCACGAGGGGTTGGATTTACAGTTGCCAAAGAAGTGTGTCTATGCTTTTTTAGATGAGGAGATTGACCGCTATGCGAGGGAAGTAGGGGCCAACTGTGTCGGTGAATTTGTTTCTGCCACCAAGACCTATCTAGTCTATGTCATCAACTATGAGGGTGAGGAGGTCTGTCTGGCTCAGGCTCCTGTTGGTTCAGCTCCAGCAGCCCAGTTTATGGATTGGTTGATTGGCTATGGTGTGGAGCAGATTATTTCCACAGGTACCTGTGGTGTCTTAGCCGATATAGAGGAAAATGCCTTTCTAGTCCCTGTTCGCGCTCTGCGAGATGAAGGAGCCAGTTACCACTATGTGGCACCTTCTCGTTATATGGAAATGCAGCCAGAGGCTATTGCTGCTATTGAGCAAGTTTTGGAAGCCAGAGAGATTCCTTATGAAGAAGTCATGACCTGGACGACAGACGGTTTTTACCGAGAAACGGCTGAAAAGGTGGCTTATCGTAAGGAAGAAGGCTGTGCTGTTGTGGAGATGGAGTGTTCTGCGCTTGCGGCAGTAGCCCAACTGCGTGGCGCTCTCTGGGGAGAGTTGTTGTTCACAGCTGATTCCTTAGCTGACTTGGACCAGTACGATAGTCGTGACTGGGGTTCAGAAGCTTTTGATAAGGCCTTGGAACTCTGTCTTGAAATAGCCTTTCAGATATAGCCTTTCAGATATAGCCTTTCAGATATAGCTACTCTCCTACTTTTTATGGTACAATGGATGTATGTTATTCAAATTATCTAAGGAAAAAATAGAGCTAGGCTTATCTCGTTTATCGCCTGCCCGTCGTATTTTTTTGAGTTTCGCCTTGGTTATTTTACTAGGCTCTCTTCTTTTGAGCTTGCCTTTTGTCCAAGTTGAAAGCTCACGAGCGACTTATTTTGATCATCTCTTTACAACCGTATCCATGGTCTGTGTGACAGGTCTTTTTACCCAGCCTGTCGCTGCCACCTACAATATTTGGGGTCAGCTCATTTGTATGTTCTTGATTCAGATTGGTGGTCTGGGGCTCATGACCTTTATTGGGGTTTTCTATATCCAGAGCAAGCAAAAGCTTAGTCTTCGTAGCCGTGCAACTATTCAGGATAGTTTTAGTTATGGAGAGACTCGATCTTTGAGAAAGTTTGTCTATTCTATTTTTCTCACGACTTTTTTGGTTGAGGGTTTGGGAGCTCTATTCCTCAGTTTTCGTTTTGTTCCTCAACTTGGCTGGGGGCGCGGTCTCTTTAGTGCTATTTTTCTAGCTATATCCGCCTTCTGTAATGCCGGTTTTGATAATTTTGGAAGTACGAGCTTGATTGCTTTTCAGACTGATCCCTTGGTTAATCTGGTCATCGCAGGTTTGATTATCACAGGTGGTCTTGGATTTATGGTCTGGTTTGACCTTGCTACGCATATAGGGAAAAAGAAAAAAGGGCGCCTGCATTTTCACACCAAACTGGTTTTATTACTGACGGTGGGGCTCCTAGCTTTTGGGACGGTGAGCAGTCTCGTTCTTGAATGGAACAATGCAGGGACGATTGGTAATCTCCCTGTTGCAGATAAGGTCTTGGTCAGCTTTTTCCAAACTGTCAGCATGAGAACGGCTGGTTTTGGGACAATTGATTACAGCATGGCTCGTCCTGTTACCTTATTGATTTATATCTTGCAGATGTTTCTAGGTGGGGCTCCAGGAGGAACAGCTGGGGGGTTCAAGATTACCACATTTTTTGTCCTCTTGGTCTTTGCGCGGAGTGAGCTTTTGGGCTTGCCTCATGCCAATGTCGCTCGACGGACGATTGCGCCACGAACCGTTCAAAAATCCTTTAGTGTCTTTATTATCTTTTTGATGACATTCTTGCTGGGCTTGATTTTACTAGGGATGACAGCCAAGGGAAATCCTCCCTTTATCCACCTCATATTTGAAACCATTTCTGCTCTTGGGACAGTCGGAGTGACGGCGAATTTAACTCCAGATTTAGGGAAATTAGCTCTAAGTGTGATTATGGTTCTCATGTTTATCGGACGAATTGGTCCCTTGACCCTGCTGGTCAGTCTAGCAGATTACCATCCAGAAAAGAAAGATATGATTCACTATATGAAAGCAGATATTAGTATTGGTTAAGAAAGGAAAGAGCATGTCAGATCGTACGATTGGAATTTTAGGCTTGGGAATTTTTGGGAGCAGTGTCCTAGCTGCCCTAGCCAAGCAGGATATGAATATTATCGCCATTGATGACCACGCAGAGCGCATCAATCAGTTTGAGCCAGTTTTGGCGCGTGGAGTGATTGGTGACATCACAGATGAAGAATTATTGAGATCAGCAGGGATTGATACCTGCGATACCGTTGTAGTCGCGACAGGTGAAAATCTGGAGTCGAGTGTGCTTGCGGTTATGCACTGTAAGAGTTTGGGGGTACCGACTGTTATTGCCAAAGTCAAAAGTCATACTGCTAAGAAAGTGCTAGAAAAGATTGGAGCTGACTCGGTTATCTCGCCAGAGTATGAAATGGGGCAGTCTCTAGCACAGACCATTCTTTTCCATAATAGTGTTGATGTCTTTCAGTTGGATAAAAATGTCTCTATTGTGGAGATGAAAATTCCTCAGTCTTGGGCAGGTCAAAGTCTGAGTAAATTAGACCTCCGTGGCAAATACAATCTGAATATTTTGGGTTTCCGAGAGCAGGAAAATTCCCCATTGGATGTTGAATTTGGACCAGATGACCTCTTGAGGGCAGATACCTATATTTTGGCGGTCATCAACAACCAGTATTTGGATACCCTAGCAGCATTGAATTCGTAAAAGAGGGAGCTTCCCTCTTTTTTGATGCCCAAGATGGCAACGAGAGACAGAAGCCTTGTATTCTAGTAAAAGTTCTTCAAAGGCTGGACTTTATGGTAAAATAGAAAGAAGTGATAAGAGAGAGTAATACTCAATGAAAATCAAAGATCAAACTAGGAAACTAGCCGCAGGNNAGATAAGACTGACGAAGTTAGCTCAAAACACCGTTTTGAGGTTGCAGATAGAACTGACGAAGTCAGTCACATATATACGGCAAGGCGACGTTGACGCGGTTTGAAGAGATTTTCGAAGAGTATAAGAAAAAATCAGTCCCCTAAAGGAGCAGATTATGAAGTTATTGTCTATCGCCATTCCTAGCTATAATGCTGCAGCCTATCTTCATTACTGTGTGGAGTCGCTAGTGATTGGTGGTGAGCAAGTTGAGATTTTGATTATCAATGACGGGTCTCAGGACCAGACTCAGGAAATCGCTGAGCGTTTAGCCAGAAAGTATCCTAGCATCGTTAGAGCCATTTATCAGGAAAATAAAGGCCATGGCGGTGCGGTCAATCGTGGCTTGGCAGAGGCTTCTGGGCGTTATTTTAAAGTAGTTGACAGTGATGACTGGGTGGATCCTCGTGCTTACCTGAAAATTTTGGAAACCTTGCAGGAACTAGAGAGCGAGGGTCAAGAGGTAGATGCCTTTGTGACTAATTTTGTCTATGAAAAGGAAGGTCAGTCTCGTAAGAAGAGTATGAGTTATGAGTCAGTCTTGCCTGTTCGGCAGATTTTTGGCTGGGACCAGGTCGGAAATTTCTCCAAAGGCCAGTATATCATGATGCATTCGCTGATTTATCGGACAGATTTGTTGCGTGCTAGCCAGTTCCAACTGCCTGAACATACTTTTTATGTCGATAATCTCTTTGTCTTTACGCCCCTCCAGCAGGTCAAGACCATGTACTATCTGCCTGTCGATTTCTATCGTTATTTGATTGGGCGTGAGGACCAGTCTGTCAATGAGCAAGTGATGATTAAGCGCATTGACCAGCAACTCAAGGTCAATCGACTCTTGGTAGACCAGCTTGATTTATCCCAAGTGAGCCACCCCAAAATGCGAGAATATTTGCTGAATCATATTGAAATCACGACGGTGATTTCCAGTGCCTTGCTCAACCGAGCTGGAACAGCGGAACATCTGGCAAAAAAACGGGAGCTGTGGACCTATATTCAGCGGGAAAATCCAGAGGTCTTTCAGGCTATTCGCAAAACCATGTTGAGCCGTTTGACCAAACATTCTGTCTTGCCAGCTCGCAAACTGTCCAATGTTGTCTATCAAATCACCAAATCTGTTTATGGATTTAATTGATATAAGTATTTTATAAGAGGGATTTAAGAAAAATTTTAACTTTTTCTTAGTCCTTTTTAATTTTAGGAGATTATACTAGAGTCATCAAATAAAGAAAAACTCTAAGGAGAATCCTATGAAATTCAATCCAAATCAAAGATATACTCGTTGGTCTATTCGCCGTCTTAGTGTCGGTGTTGCCTCAGTTGTTGTGGCTAGTGGCTTCTTTGTCCTAGTTGGTCAGCCAAGTTCTGTACGTGCCGATGGGCTCAATCCAACCCCTGCTCAAGTCTTACCCGAAGGGGAATCGGTAACGAAAGAGGGTGACTTAGCAGAAACTCAGGGAGACACCGTTCTTGCTGAAGCGAAACCTGAGGTCGTTGCTGGAAATACGAATTCACTTCCGACACCTACAGAAGGAACTGAAGTGAGCGAGGAAACAAGCCCTTCTCGTCTGGATACACTTTTTGAAAAAGGTGAAGAAGAACAAGAAAATCCAGAGCTAACAGATGTCTTAAAAGAAGCTGTAGATACAGCTGATGTGGCAGGGACACAAGCAACTCCAGCAGATATTGAAAAAGCTGTCGATGAGGATGTTAAAGACAGTATCGATGTCCCAGCTGGCTACCTAGAACAAGCCAAAGTTCCCGGTCCTTTCTTGGCTGGTGTAAACAAACCACTTAAATATGAACTTTTCGCAGGCGATGGTATGTTGACTCGTCTCTTGCTCAAAGCATCTGACAAGGCTCCATGGTCAGATAACGGTGTCGCTCAAAACGAGAAAATTCCACCAGTGAAAAATTTACCTGATGACAAGTATTACTATCAAGTATCTTTGAATGGTAACACCACAGGTAAGCAGGGTCAGGATTTATTAGATACACTTCGTACTAATGGTACAAATACCTATGAAGCTACCCTGACTGTCTATGAAGCAGCCGGAGATAAACCTGATTTGACTAAGGTTGTCAAGACACGTAATGTCAATATTACCTTGAACGGTCTTGTAACAAGAAGCGATGTTAACTCTGCAGTTGAAAACAACGTTAAAGACAGTATCGATGTTCCAGCAGCTTATCTTGAAAAAGCTGAAGGAAAAGGTCCTTTCACTGCCGGTGTAAACCAAGTAATTCCTTATGAACTATTCGCAGGTGATGGTATGTTGACTCGTCTCTTGCTCAAAGCTTCTGATAAGGCTCCATGGTCAGATAATGGTACAGCTAAAAATCCTGCTTTATCTCCATTAGGAGAAAATGTGAAAACAAAAGGTCAATATTTCTATGAAGTAGACTTAAATGGCAATACTGTTGGTAAACAAGGTCAAGATTTAATTGATCAGCTTCGTGCTAATGGTACTCAAACTTATAAAGCTACTGTTAAAGTTTACGGAAATAAAGACGGTAAAGCTGACTTGACTAATCTAGTTGCTACTAAAAATGTAGACATCAACATCAATGGATTAGTTGCTAAAGAAACTGTCGAAAAAGCTGTTAAAGATAACGTTAAAGACAGTATCGATGTTCCAGCAGCCTACCTAGAAAAAGCCAAGGGCGAAGGTCCATTCACAGCAGGTGTTAACCATGTGATTCCATATGAACTCTTCGCAGGTGATGGCATGTTGACTCGTCTCTTGCTCAAAGCATCTGACAAGGCTCCATGGTCAGATAATGGCGACGCTAAAAATCCAGCCCTATCTCCACTAGGTGAAAATGTGAAGACCAAAGGTCAATACTTCTACCAAGTAGCCTTGGACGGAAACGTGGCTGGCAAAGAAAAACAAGAACTCATCGACCAGTTCCGAGCAAACGGTACTCAAACTTACAGCGCTACAGTCAATGTCTATGGCAACAAAGATGGTAAAGCAGATTTGACAAATATCGTAGCAACTAAAAAAGTTACTATTAAGATAAATGTTAAAGAAACATCAGACACAGCAAATGGTTCTTTCTCACCTTCTAACTCTGGTTCTGGCGTGACTCCGATGAATCACAGTCATGCTACAGGTGCGACTCATCAAACGGCTGCTGACCATAAGGACATGATGGCACCAGCCAAAGAGACTGATAAAGCAATGCCAGCAAATGACCAAATGGAAAAATCAGGTATGAAGACTGAGACTCCAGCTCCAGGTACTACAGATAGCATGCCTGCTGACACCATGACAAGCTCTACCAATACGATGGCAGGTGAAAACATGGCTGCTTCTGCTAACAAGATGGCTGATACGATGATGTCAGACAAGATGATGTCAGATGATAAAGCTATGCTACCAAATACTGGTGAAGCTCAAACATCAATGGCAAGTATTGGTTTCCTTGGGCTTGCGCTTGCAGGTTTACTCGGTGGTCTAGGTTTGAAAAACAAAAAAGAAGAAAACTAATCAGCTAAGGAAATAAATGAGGGATAGTAGGCTGACTAAGGCTAGTTTACCAACTCAATCAGCAATCAGGACTTTCTTTCAATAGCAGATTAAAATCATCGTAAAACAATAAAAATAGTGTTATACTTAAAGCAGTATAGCACTGTTTTTATCAAAGGAGAGACAGATGGGAAAGACAATTTTACTCGTTGACGACGAGGTAGAAATCACCGATATTCATCAGAGATACTTAATTCAGGCAGGTTATCAGGTCTTGGTAGCCCATGATGGACTGGAAGCGCTAGAGCTGTTCAAGAAAAAACCGATTGATTTGATTATCACAGATGTCATGATGCCTCGGATGGATGGTTATGATTTAATCAGTGAGGTTCAATACTTATCACCAGAGCAGCCTTTCCTATTTATTACTGCTAAGACCAGTGAACAGGACAAGATTTACGGCCTGAGCTTGGGAGCAGATGATTTTATTGCTAAGCCCTTTAGCCCTCGTGAGCTGGTTTTGCGTGTCCATAATATTTTGCGCCGCCTTCATCGTGGGGGCGAAACAGAGCTGATTTCCCTTGGTAATCTGAAAATGAATCATAGTAGTCATGAAGTTCAAATAGGAGAAGAAATGCTGGATTTGACTGTTAAATCATTTGAATTGCTGTGGATTTTAGCTAGCAATCCAGAGCGAGTTTTCTCCAAGACAGACCTCTATGAAAAGGTTTGGCAAGAAGACTATGTGGATGATACCAATACCTTGAATGTGCATATCCATGCTCTTCGACAGGAGTTGGCAAAATATAGTAGTGACCAAACGCCCACTATTAAGACAGTTTGGGGGTTGGGATATAAGATAGAGAAACCGAGAGGACAAACATGAAACTAAAAAGTTATATTTTGGTTGGATATATTATTTCAACCCTCTTAACCATTTTGGTTGTTTTTTGGGCTGTTCAAAAAATGCTGATTGAGAAAAGCGAGATTTACTTTTTGCTTGGGATGACCATCGTTGCCAGCCTTGTCGGTGCTGGGATTAGTCTCTTTCTCCTATCACCGGTCTTTACGTCGTTGGGCAAACTCAAGGAACATGCCAAGCGGGTAGCGGACAAGGATTTTCCTTCAAATTTGGAGGTTCAAGGCCCTTTAGAATTTCAACAATTAGGGCAAGCTTTTAATGAAATGTCCCATGATTTGCAGGCAAGCTTTGATTCCTTGGAAGAAAGCGAACGAGAAAAGGGCTTGATGATTGCTCAACTTTCGCATGATATTAAGACTCCTATCACTTCAATCCAAGCGACGGTAGAAGGGATTTTAGATGGGGTTATCAAGGAGTCGGAGCAAGCTCATTATCTAGCAACCATTGGGCGTCAGACGGAAAGGCTCAATAAATTGGTTGAAGAGTTGAATTTTTTGACCCTAAACACAGCTAGAAATCAGGCGGATATGACTAGTAAAGACAGTATTTTTCTGGATCAGCTCTTGATTGAGTGCATGAGTGAATTTCAGTTCTTGATTGAGCAGGAGAGAAGAGATGTCCACTTACAGGTAATCCCAGAGTCTGCCCGAATTGAGGGGGATTATGCCAAGCTTTCTCGTATCTTGGTGAATCTGGTTAATAATGCTTTTAAATACTCTGCTCCAGGAACCAAGCTGGAAGTGGTGGCTAAGCTGGAGAAGCACCAGCTTTCAATCAGTGTGACCGATGAAGGACAGGGGATTGCCCCAGAGGACTTGGAGAATATTTTCAAACGCCTTTATCGTGTAGAAACTTCGCGTAATATGAAGACAGGTGGTCATGGCTTGGGTCTTGCGATTGCGCGTGAATTGGCCCATCAATTGGGTGGAGAAATCACAGTTACTAGCCAGTACGGCCTCGGAAGCACCTTTACCCTCCTTCTTAACCTCTCTGGGGTAAATTCCCAAACTAAGTTCCACCGCTAATCCAAGTGGAAGTTAGTCTGATAAAAATTGTAAAAACCAGTGGAAATCCATGTCAGGGTAAGTTCCACTGGTTTTACTAATGCTTGATTTTATTGCTTTTGTAGCCAAAATGAATCGAAAAAAAGAGCGCACAAAATCCTCTTATCTGAAAGCGTTTCAGATTAAGTTCCGCTATGGTGGAAGTTAGTGTGAGACGTTTGAATAGGGTTTTAGGTTAGTTTTTAGAACTTATGTTGGAGTAATTTAGAAGACTGACAGACGTCTTCTGCAGGTATTTTAGAAATGCCGAGAAGCTTAGGAATTTCTTCTCCATAAGTAAAGGCAAAGAGTTCATAAGCTGACTTTCCATTTAAAGCAGCACGTTTGACGCTGTTGACATGCGAACAGACGAGATTGATGTCCTCTTGAGTTAAGTTGTCAAAAGAAGTTCCTTTGGGTAGAATGTCGCGAATCAGCGTGTGATTTTTCTCAATTCTCCCTTTCTGGTCAGAGCGATTAGGGTCACAAAAGAATAGCTTACTCTCTCCTCGCACATCCATTTCGATATCATCAACCCTGGCAAACTCTCCACCATTATCTGTCAGGATGACAGGAAAGAGTTGGAAGAAATCTTTGGCAGCTTGGTGAAGAGTGTTCTTGATGTCATAGAGGTGTTTGGTAACCTCAAGGGCAGTTTTATTATCCAGAAGCCTAGCGAAGATAAAGTTACAGAAAGATAGATTGAAGGTGAGTAGGACTTTACCTCCCATCCTCCCCAGAACTGTATCCATTTCCAGCCAAGAGTCTAGTTGATTCAGTGCTAAATAGTTTTGGAAATCCTCATAGGAGCGGCCTTTTTTAGCTTCTTTAGGGATGGAAGGTAGCTTACTTTTTCGTCTTTCTTTGAATTTAACGGCTCTGACTAGATCAATAGGAGCGATAGATAGGTATCCTTTTCGGATATGTCGATAGACAGTTGAGGAGCTGACATCAAGGTTATGAGTTTTCAGAATATGATAGATGTGTTGTCCTTTTTTAACACCATCAGAAATGACTTTGTCCATGTCCCAGAAGGTCTTAGAATTGAGGGGAGTTCCTTCACGAGCTTCAACAAGAGTTTGTTCGTATTGTTTTTGAGCTTGTTTAGCGAGGTAGAAGATTTTTTTAAATCCACAATTTTGTCTTCTTTTAGGGCATCCATTACAGACAAAGGGAGCTTTGTCGAGCAGAGGGCAAGGGAGGTTATCACAAGTAGACTCTCGGACTTGTCTGTTTCGTTTTACCTCTTTGGAGACAGTAGTTGGGTCTTTTAGAATGGATTGTCCGATAGTTTTGAAGGTTTCACCGCGCTCTAAGCCTAGTTGGGTATCATTACGGTCTGAAAGGGTAAGGTGTTTATGTTTTGTCATAGTGAGCCTCATTTCTAACTCTAACGTCTCACACTTAATTCCACCATAAAAATCCGTTTTAGACTAATTTCCACTTTGGTCAGGCAAGTGGAAGTTACTTTGAGAAGTTACAAACCTCTCTGGCAGTGAAAATAAAGCTTAAGACCCCTTTACAAATCTAGCCATTCATGGTAAAATGGATTTTGTGTGAAATATCAGCAGGAAAGCATGAAGCTCGTCAACAGGTGTCTTATGATAAGTAACCTTGGCTGTTTAGGCGAAGGGCATCTGCACGAATCAGGGCTTTCTAAGTGACTATTTCCACCGAAATATTATTTATATCAGGAGGACATTCACATGTCACGTTATACAGGACCATCTTGGAAACAAGCTCGTCGCCTTGGCCTTTCACTTACAGGTACAGGTAAAGAATTGGCACGTCGTAACTACGTACCAGGACAACACGGACCAAACAACCGTTCTAAATTATCAGAATACGGTTTGCAATTGGCTGAAAAACAAAAACTTCGTTTCACTTACGGTGTAGGTGAAAAACAATTCCGTAACTTGTTCGTACAAGCTACAAAAATCAAAGGCGGCATCCTAGGTTTCAACTTCATGCTTCTTTTGGAACGTCGTTTGGATAACGTTGTTTACCGTCTTGGTCTTGCGACTACTCGTCGTCAAGCTCGTCAATTCGTAAACCACGGTCACATCCTTGTTGACGGAAAACGCGTTGATATCCCATCATACCGCGTAACTCCAGGTCAAGTGATCTCAGTTCGTGAAAAATCATTGAAAGTTCCAGCAATCCTTGAAGCAGTAGAAGCTACTCTTGGACGCCCAGCATTCGTATCATTCGACGCTGAAAAATTGGAAGGTTCATTGACTCGTTTGCCAGAACGCGACGAAATCAACCCAGAAATCAACGAAGCACTTGTCGTTGAATTCTACAACAAAATGCTTTAAGATAAGACTTTATATTGTAAGAAGCCTACAACAGTGGGCTTTTTGCTTTGTCTTAAAATGTTGATTTCTGGGTTTGTCATCATTTTTGTCATCACTTATAACGAACTCACAGCTTTCTCATAAAATGAGACGGCTGTTTTTGCTTTTTCTTTGGAGAGATGACTGTAAGTGTCCATAGTCATAGCTAGTGTAGAATGACCTAGACGGTGTTGTAATTCTTTATATGGTATACCAGAGTTTAGCAAGAGACTAGCGTGTGTGTGTCTAAAACCATGGAATCCAATATTAGGTACACCAGCATGTTTGAAACGTGTGTTTAAACGAGTTGCTAGTGTTTTATTGTTTGGGTATTGAGAAAGAAAAATACTAAAATGTTTTGTAGTCCTTAAACTACGTGATATAATAAGAGTAAAAGGAGATTCAGTAATGCAACCACCATTATTTATTGCGAACTATATAATTGAATATTCTAACGATAAGAGCTATTCAATTAACAACCTCATATTACAAAAAATATTATATTTTGCCAATGTAATTAAAATTGTTGACACTAAAAATCCTCTTTTTGAGGAACAAATGGAGAAATGGAAATATGGTCCCGTTGTACCAAGTGTATATCATGAATATAAAAGATTTGGAGCTTTTCAAATAACAAAACAGGATATTGTTAAAGAATATTTTCATTTTGAGAATATAGAAAATAATTCATTAGGAAACATAAAAATATTTAAGTATCAACCACAAGATATTCCAGAACTTGATGCTAATTTGTTAAAGAAAGTTATTGATAGATTTTCTGATGTAGATATTTTTGATATAGTGGAGAAAACTCATAAACAGGAACCATGGAAAAAGTACGAAAAGTTAATTAGTGATGGTGTTCAAGGGATAAAATACACAAATGAAGAGATATTGAATTATTTTAACAACCATCCAGAGGAGTTAGAATGGCTCAGATAAGTACAAGTTTTATCCAACTTCTTTTAGTTGGTGATATCTCTAATCATGATGATGGTATTGTAAAATCGCTTCAAGATAATTTAACTGAGGAAAATTTAGTAATTCCATACGATTATATTGCTGAATTTGTATACCAGAATGAAAATAGCAATGAGCTCAATGAAACGTTAAATAGGAACATCGATTATTTATCTTCAACTATAGAAGCAGATGATAACGCTAAGAAATTAATACTAGATAAGAACCTTAAGAAAATAAGTTCTAATTATAGCTTATCTCAAATTCAGAAATCTTATATATCAAGGGTTGCTAAGGAAGTGGAGCAGGGGTTAAAAGATGTCAATAGCCAACTAAACCAAGCTAGATTAATTCTTCAAGATGTAAAGAAAAAATCAGACGCCTCTAATAATACTCTTACAGAAGCTAAAAGCCAACTAAGTCAAGCTAAATATTTTATTAAATATATACAGGGGCAATCAGCCAACTCTAATAAACTTCTTAAAACTGTACAGGAACAATCTGACGATATTGAACAAACAAAATCATCTATCTACACGGATTTCATAGCAATTTTAGGGATTTTTTCAGCATTTGTTTTTGTAATGTTTGGAGGCATTGAAGTAGCAAGAGCTGTTTTTGATATCGGAGATGATTTATTAAATATGAATCTTTCTAAGATGATAATAATTTCATGTCTGATGTTAATTGGTGTAATAACATTGATGTATTCATTGTTATTATGGATTGCTAGAATCACCAATAAGGAAATTGGAAACTGCATGAGCAGTAAATGCAAAGAGGGTTGTTCGCACAAGTGGAAGCATTTTTATTTACGTCATTCATTTTATTTTTCATTGATTATTTTATTAGTGATAATTACTTACATTTCATTTAAATATTCCTAGATTGGCTCCTGAAAACTATAATTGTAATAGAAAAAGCACCGCTTGGCTGTGCTAGTTTTTTGCCTGCTGAACTCATCATTTTTAAGTTCCTGATATTAAGCACTTTTGGGCGCTTCCCTTTAGTGCTTTTTTTGTTTTTAAAATAGCTTTTTAATATACAGTTATAGGTAGCTATACGTAACTAGACCTGCATAGTTTAAAGTGATATAATGGTCTAAAAGGAGGTACTACTATGGATGTTTTAGAAAAAAACACACAGGTAAACTTTAAAACTAACAGAGACTTGTTAGAGAAGGCTAAAGCTATTATCACAGCGCAAAATCTTGATATGACAGTCAGTTTTAACTTGTTTTTAGAGCATATTGTAGAAAATAAAGCCTTGCCATTTGAAATCCAAGTAGACAAAGAAAGAGAAGAACTTCTATCAAAGTTGCGTGCTGAAATTGGCCGTAGCTTTGAAGATTTAGAACATGGAAGAACTTGCAGCCTTGATGAAGTGAGGGCTAATCTTGGAATTTAACGAGAACGCATATGGCCTTATTATCTCCGAAACGGTACAAGAACAGCTAAGAGGTATTAAAGATTATATCTCAGCTAACTACTTTTCAGAACAGGCAGGAGCAAACACAGTTAAGAATATTCGGAGCGTCTTGAAGTCTTCCCAGAAGCAGGATTCGATGCTGATGAAAGAGTAGGAGGTATTATATACCCACCCCACAAAACCAGATGCATCATTTTAGGCGATTACCTAGCCTTCTATCATATTTTAGAGGATAAAAAAGCTGTCTTTATATCAGATATTATTCATAGTAAACAGGACTACATCCGCTTGTTCAAGAAAAAATAGCTCCTACATATTAGTAGTGAGCGTTTAAATTATAAGTCATTGACTAATAACAGGGATAGAATAAACACAATTTGGAAATTATCGGAAGCAATTCGTATGAACAATTGCTCGACATAAAATATAAATCTCCGTTAAAAGATGCCAAAAGTAATATTATTTTTCCAGTTTACCTCTCTTCAATCAGAATCAAAAACATTAGTCGATGATGAACGATATCGGATTATTGGATTGCCGTTTTATAACTATGAAATAACTAAAGATGAGGGGGCAGACAGATTAAGGAATTTATAGTTTAACAAAATCTTAAAATATTTAGTTTTATAGATCTTAGTAGAGAATGAATTATGGAATTTGATATAAATAAAGGAAATTTTAAATATGATAAATAGTTTTTTTTATACGAAAACCAATGAAGTATAATTACGTAATCTCAACGATTTTAGATATAGTAAATTTATTTTTTCTAATCTACTTCATATTTTCAGATATGGAAAAGAAAATATATTTTATTATTGCGCTTATTTGCTATCTAAGTTTAATGGTATGTGTTTGGTTCCTAGAGAAAGAAAATGTAAATACGGACCTAGGAGACTTAAACAGTCAAATAACTAAAATATCAAATACTATCTCACTTAGAGGTATATTTAAAATTATTTTCTGTATAATTAGATACTTTTTTTGTTTTTTATATTACGAACATCTATTCTAATAATGATGGGTGAAGAGTGGCTATATAATACTCCCTACGGTATTTTTATTGAAAATTTCATTTTCATAGTGATAACAATATTACTATTTACTAGAATTTTTAGTTATTTATCAAACATTTCCCCTTACTTATTGCTTTTAGTGATTGCTATACCCATATTTTTATTTTCAATAGTAGGAATTGAATCTTCATTCTTCAATTGGACTTTTATATCTCTTATACTGGTCTCTGTTCTTCTTCAAATTTTGAATGAAGATATTCAATACTTACTTCCTAAAAAAATACGTCCTCAAATGGGAGAGTCTGATACTGAACTAAAGGAGAGCTTCTTCAAAATGAAGTTCAATGTGTTATTGTTCGTTCCTCTATTATATTTTTCTTTGTTGTTATCGGAAAAAATTACAAACAGTAATGTATTTTTATATTTTGTTAATATTTCAACTTCAAGTAATATTGAAGTAGGAAACACAACTTACCTTTCTTATTTTACGGTTTACAGTGCATTAGTAAAACTATTAATTGTTTTCTTTTCCTTTATTATTCTTTTTGAATATAAAGAAAGTTTAATTAATATGATTTGCAGATTTTTATTACCTGTGATTAATGAAGATGGATTCTTAAATCGAGATGGAAAATATTTTAAAATTAGAAATAAAAAGAAGTTCAGTGTTGATAAAGAAATATACTATTATAGATACAAAAATACGTTTATAAAAAACATGCCCACAAAAACAGAGTATTATAGATTGTCTGATAATGTATTAATGGATAAATCAGGCCATACTCAAAATTTTAAAATTATCTCCAATCATATTTTAAAAATCGATAAAGACTACTTTATTTTAGACCATTCAAGTACATTAAATGATTTTTATATTATGAGGAAAAATGAACGCCTGAGGAAATTGAAGAGGCCTGATCATAATGTTTGGTTGGTATTTCTAGCATTGCTAATAGTTACACTATTTTTTAATAGTATTTTAAATTCTAAAATGGAAACTCATGGGAGAGGAGAATATAAAATCATAAAAAACAAAAAAGAGTTATCAAGCAACGATGAAAATGAAATAATTTATTTAGAAAAGAATCAGTTAAGAATTGGAAATAATAAATATAGTTATGATGCAATCAGCATGACAATAAGAGATAATTCGAATACAAAAGTAGGAGAACTTAAGGATAAATTATTGACGATTGAAATTGATGATAGAAAACAAGAATATCGCTTTGATGATTCTAAAAATGCTGGAAGTTAGTATCTAGCTTGAAAAAATATATTTGTTACTTACTTATTTATTTTTTAAGTAAATATAGAAAGTGACAAAAACTTTATGAGCACTCATAGAACAATAATAAGGTAGTTCTTAAAACTAAAATATGTTAATTAGCATTTCGTAAAAATTTACGGAATGCTTTTTTGTTATGTGACTTTCAGTCCGTCTCGCTCCGTTAGGTGCGAGACAAAAAAACCACCCGCTATGCGGGTGCGCGTCGAAGGTTATACCCCAAAAACTCCGAACGCGATA
>NZ_VMMD01000040.1:0-1514 GCF_013277015.1 Streptococcus sp. 1032
TAGTGCTATTTTTGTATACATCCTCAAGGTAATACCTCCAACATATAAATTTAACCGTACGGGATTCCATACGGTTAGAGTATAAGAAAACCGCCTCGATTTCGATGCGGTTAATTTTTATAGTTTGATTTCTTCAATTTTTGCACGCTGTTCCAGAGTTGAAAGGTAATCCCACATAACCGAACGTTGTCTCTTTAACAAATCGATAGGACATCTAGGTTCAAACTCGAGTTGCCCTTTTTCGTATCGACCAATCATCATGTCTAACTTCTGAAATCGTTCTTTCAATTCGTAGTATTCTTTTTTAAAGCGTTCTTTCCAATCTTCCATATCTTTGCTCCTTTCTAAGCATAAGAAAAGCACTTAGATTTCTCTAGGTGCTTGTTGATAGATATTCTTCATATTCTTTACGTGCATAGTCAGGCATCTTTCTCTTTGCTCTGACAATAAATTCATCAAGTGGAGTGTCATTGGTTGACCTACTAAAATTATAGAAATTATTACTGAAACGATAAATCCATCTTTTAGAACGCTCACTTGTAAAAACTGGTGGATAATCTTTAGAAAAATCCTCCAATATCTGTGGATGGTATTTCTCCAAGAATCCTTGACTAAAGAAAATTGCAACTCCTAAAAAAGCAGCTTGTTCATCTGTCGCATTCTTCAATGGTTCAAACAAGATATATTCTAAATACTTTGCTTTCAATCCACTACCTCCACTTCAATAATCCTTCGTTTAGTGTCAAAAGCCATCTCTTGCACCGTTTCAGATAGAACCTTAAACCTTGTATTTGGTTTAATTATGAACTCTTTCTCATTGGTATGACTACTCAATTCACTGACATACGCACCAACAGATTGCCCTTTTTTGATGAGTATATTCAATTGAATTTCAACATCTCCGCCTCCAAAATCCTCTATAACAGATTTATCAAGACTAGTACTCATCAATCCTTTATCAATCACCAGTGTTTTACCAACAGCATTTTCTAAAAAAATATCTTCTGATTGATTAAACAATCGATAAGTTTTAAATGTTTTTTCTGTTTTATATGTTGAGATAGCTGAAACAACCTGCTCGGCTTTCCTCTCAATATCATTATACCATTTTCTAGTCTCGTCACTTAATTTTTGTGAGTTTCCACCAGTGATTTTATCAAGAAATTCTTGTTTCCCTTCTCTCAATACATGGTTGTAGTCCTTGTACATCGCTGTTGTGTATTCATGGATAGAGTCCACTTCATAACCAGATAGATTTTTCAACCACTTCTGATAAGATTTTTGTTTCTTAAAGAAGTCGTCTATTTCATTTGGTTTATCAGCTACAAAAACCTTGTCAGCCACTTCTGGATTAGATGCCTTGACTCCCCTAAGAACTGCTTCCCCTTCACGCTCCCATCCTGCAAAGATTTCGTCCAGAGAACGTTGCTCAGTGGCTAGTTTTACTGAGCCGTCGTTTTGCAAGATATCAAAGTAAGGACTAGGTTTATCGGACTTGACTGCAGGTCTGATAG
>NZ_VMMD01000041.1:0-2410 GCF_013277015.1 Streptococcus sp. 1032
GTGGCATCAAGATTATGGTCAGGTCAATAATGTCCCAGCTAGAATGCAGTATGAAAAAATCACGGCTCACAGCATGGAACAACTCAAGGTCAAGTTTGGTTCTGACTTTGAAAAGACAGGGAATTCTCTTGATATTGATTTTAATTCTGTCCATTCGGGCGAAAAGCAGATTCAGATTGTTAATTTTAAGCAGATTTATTATACAGTCAGCGTAGATGCTGTTAAAAATCCAGGAGATGTGTTTCAAGATACTGTAACGGTAGAGGATTTGAGGCAGAGAGGAATTTCTGCAGAGCGTCCTTTGGTCTATATTTCGAGTGTTGCTTACGGGCGTCAGGTTTATCTCAAGTTGGAAACTACGAGTAAGAGTGATGAAGTAGAGGCTGCTTTTGAAGCTTTGATAAAAGGAGTCAAGGTAGCTCCTCAGACAGAGTGGAAACAGATTTTAGACAATACAGAAGTGAAGGCAGTTATTTTAGGGGGCGACCCGAGTTCGGGTGCCCGAGTTGTAACAGGCAAGGTGGATATGGTAGAGGACTTGATTCAAGAAGGCAGTCGCTTTACAGCTGATCATCCAGGTTTGCCGATTTCTTATACAACTTCTTTTTTACGGGACAATGTAGTTGCGACCTTTCAAAACAGTACAGACTATGTTGAGACTAAGGTGACAGCCTACAGAAACGGTGATTTACTGCTGGATCATAGTGGTGCCTATGTTGCTCAATATTACATTACTTGGGATGAATTATCCTATGATTATCAAGGTAAAGAAGTTTTGACTCCTAAGGTTTGGGACAGAAATGGGCAGGATTTGACGGCTCATTTTACCACTAGTATTCCTTTAAAAGGGAATGTTCGCAATCTCTCTGTCAAAATTAGGGAGTGTACAGGACTTGCCTGGGAATGGTGGCGTACGGTTTATGAAAAAACCGATTTGCCACTAGTGCGTAAGCGGACGATTTCTATTTGGGGAACGACTCTTTATCCTCAGGTAGAAGATAAGGTAGAAAATGATTAGGAGAGAAGAATGTTTGCGACAAAAAGAGGCGATGATCTCTCTGTGAATATCTGAAAGTTTATCTCTTGCCTAGCGATTTCCATTGGAGTATGCTCGTGATGTTAAAATGAGTCTATCAAATAGTGGCTGTAAGAAAAAGTAAAAAGGGTAGTGAAACTCCTTGCTATACAGGGAATTAGCTACCTTTTACTTGTTTTAGAAGTGCCGTTGTACTAGTCTAACTTCAGTATCATTTGAAATCAAAAAGAGCATAAATTTCTGTTTCAAGAACACATAAATTATGGTTTTGTTTAGAAACTCTTCTATTGATTTCTTAGAATACAATAGCGCCTATAAGAACTGTTGAATTTCAAAGTATTTACTTGAACTATGATACGTCTGGAGTAGACTGTCAACAAAAGGTGCAGTATAATGGTTTTTATCGGTTATATCTACAACCTCAAAACAGTAGCTTGAGCGGACTTGGTCAAACTTGGCAGAAACTTTCTATTTGCAGATAATGGTCTAGTTTGTTTTTTGAATGTTGATAAGGATGGAAAGGTAAGGCCATCTTGACAACAAAAGTGTCATCATAGCTTGATTTGCTGAATAAAATCTATTTCCTCTAGTGAAAATCGAAAAAACTTGTGTTATAATAAGAAAGATTAAAATGTGAAAAAAGGAGATTCCTAATGGGACGTAAATGGGCCAATATCGTAGCCAAGAAAACGGCTAAAGATGGAGCTAACTCTAAAGTATATGCAAAATTTGGTGTAGAAATCTATGTAGCAGCTAAAAAAGGTGATCCAGATCCAGAATCAAACTCAGCCTTGAAATTCGTTATCGACCGTGCTAAACAAGCCCAAGTGCCAAAACACGTTATCGATAAAGCGATTGATAAAGCAAAAGGAAATACAGATGAAACCTTTACAGAAGGACGTTACGAAGGTTTTGGACCAAATGGTTCTATGTTGATCGTGGATACTTTGACTTCAAACGTTAACCGTACAGCGGCTAATGTCCGTGCAGCCTTTGGTAAAAACGGCGGAAACATGGGTGCTTCAGGTTCTGTTTCTTACCTCTTTGACAACAAGGGAGTTATCGTATTTGCAGGTGAAGATGCGGACGCAGTCTTTGAGCAGTTGCTCGAAGCGGATGTTGATGTGGACGACGTAGAAGCAGAAGAAGGTACAATCACAGTTTACACAGCTCCAACTGATCTTCATAAGGCTATCGTTGCCCTTCGTGAGTCAGGTATTGAAGAATTCCAAGTGACAGAATTGGAAATGATTCCTCAGTCAGAAGTGGAATTGTCAGGTGATGACCTTGAAACCTTTGAAAAACTTTACAGCGTTCTTGAAGACGACGAAGACGTACAAAAAATCTACACAAACGTAGACGGATTCTAGTGAC
>NZ_VMMD01000042.1:0-792 GCF_013277015.1 Streptococcus sp. 1032
AGAAGTTCGCTGATGGAAGCACTCAAGAAATTGATGTTCCTTATGATATTCCTGAGAATTGGGAGTGGGTGAGGTTTTCTACATTGGTTGAAATTGTCAGAGGTGGCTCTCCACGACCAATCAAAGATTATCTTACTTCTGAAGTAGATGGAATAAATTGGATAAAAATAGGTGATACTGAAAAGGGTGAAAAGTATATAAATAATGTTAAAGAAAAAATCAAAAAATCAGGGCTTAACAAAACTAGATTTGTAAAAAAAGGTACATTTTTGTTAACTAATTCTATGAGTTTTGGTAGACCTTATATTTTGAATGTTGATGGTGCAATACACGATGGATGGTTGGCTATTTCGAACTATGAAAACTCATTAAATAAAGATTACCTATTCTATATTCTTTCATCAAATGTAGTTTATTCTCAATTTCTATCTCTAATTAGTGGAGCTGTTGTGAAAAACTTGAATAGTGATAAAGTTGCTTCTATTCTTATCCCTCTCCCCCCACTATCTGAACAACAACGAATAGTAGAAGCAATCGAAACAGCTTTAGAAAAAGTAGATGAATATGCTGAAAGTTATAATAGACTGGAACAGCTAGATAAAGAATTTCCAGATAAACTAAAAAAATCTATTCTTCAATATGCTATGCAAGGAAAATTAGTTGAACAAGACCCAAATGATGAATCAGTCGAAGTTTTACTTGAAAAAATACGAGCAGAAAAACAAAAACTCTTTGAAGAAGGCAAGATTAAAAAGAAAGATTTGGACATTTCTATTGTTTCCCAAGGAGATG
>NZ_VMMD01000043.1:0-1494 GCF_013277015.1 Streptococcus sp. 1032
ATAATAAGAGCCATAATCACAAAAAAATAGCAGATGGTCAATTTGACCACCTGTTATTTTTTTACCAATTAACAATTTTATCTACAATATTTTGTTGTTCAGTAGCTGTTTTCCTTAGATAAATTCGAGTAGTTTCTATACTTTCGTGTCCCATCAAATCTGCAAGCAAGGCAATATCATTATACTTCGATAAAAAATTCTTAGCAAATAAATGTCTAAAAGAATGAGGGTAAATTACTTTAGGATTCATTTTGTATTTATCAGCATAATTTTTTAACTGTTGAGCAACTCCTCTTGCTGTAATTGGTTCATTAAATTTATTCAAAAATAAATAACCACTTCGGCGATTTTCTGATTCTAACCAACTAAGACAACTATTTCTTAATTTTTTAGGAATGTACAGTCTACGAATTTTACCACCTTTTGAGTAAATGTCAAAATAACCGATTTCTACATGCTCTACTTTTAGCTTAATAAGTTCACTTACACGAGCCCCGGTTGCACCTAAAAACCAAACGACAAAATGCCATTTTAAAATACCATCTTTTTTCAAACTACGTTTAAGAAAAAGGTAATCAGCATGGCTAATGACATCTTCTAAAAACGGTTTTTGCTGTACTTTGACAAATTTTAATTTCAAATCATCATGACCAATAAAAGCCAGATATTTATTTACTCCTTGTAGTCGCAAATTAACAGTTTTAGGTTTAAAATTGTCTAATAAATATCCTTTGTATTCAAATAAATCTTCCATTTTGAGTTCGTAATTCTCCAAGAAAAATCGAACACCATAAAGGTACGAACGCACAGTATTTTCAGCTAAACCAGCTTTCTTCAAATGTAATTCAAAATCTTTCAACGTAAAACTCCTATCTTATGTTTGATAGAAATTCCACCGCACGTAAAACTATTATACTAAATTAGTGCGTCAATAATGGCGAAAGATTCTTCGATTTTATCAACGATTCTGGATTGTTCAGGAAGGGGTGGGAGGGGGATTAAATATTCTTTTATAGTTTTCGTTAATAATTCTTTTTGTTTTGTACTACCCGACGCTTTTTCTTCAATAACTGACTGAACAATAGGAGAGGAAAGAAAATTATAGATGAAATGGCAATTAGTAAACCCCGATAAGACTCTTATAACTGTAACATGGCTATCTGCAACAGCCCAGCCATAAGGATTTTTATTTTCATGGTAAATAGCTAATCGTCCTAACGTACCTAGGCCTGTTGAATTCCACATTAAATCACCATATCTTAGTAATCTTTCTTTCTGGTAACTATGAACTGTTTCGGGATCAATAAATCTTGCTAAGTCAATAGAAAAGCCAGACCATTGATTACATTTCTGAGCAATCACAGGGTATATAGGAATATTTGAATATTTTGGAGACTTCCCTCTTTGAATGTAGGAGCTTATATCGTTTAACTTCACCCATTCCCAACTTTCTGGTATTTCACAAGGTACTTCCTCATAATAAGAGTTATCATC
>NZ_VMMD01000044.1:0-733 GCF_013277015.1 Streptococcus sp. 1032
TCATTTTCAAAAAGCAACCTTGTTCATTGTCTACTGACAGTGGACTTTAAAACGCTTTTTTCCAGTCCTTGAATAACTTCTTGAAGCTTATCAATGACGGCTTCCAATGTTTGGAAAACCTTGTTTTTAAAACCTCGTTTTCGAATTTCTTTCCAGACTTGTTCAATAGGGTTCATTTCTGGTGTATAAGGTGGGATAAAAGCCAACTCAATATTACTTGGAATCTCTAAGGTACTTGATTTATGCCATATAGCATTATCCATGACAAGTAAAATATAGTCATCTGGATAAGCTTGTGAGACTTGCCTTACAAATTCATTGATCCACTCAGTATTGCATCCTCCAGCAATGAGGAAAAAGGAATCTCCTGTCTGAGCATCTACTGCCCCATAACAATAGCGATATTCTCGCATATAATGACTAGGAATGCTAGGTCGGATTCCTTGAGGAGCCCAACAAGAACTCATCTTACTGATTCTTCCGAAACCAGCTTCACCTTGGTACATCAAACGTACTTTGTTATAAGTCCCCTCTTCTTTAAAGCGCTTACTCAAGGTCTCGAATGTAGATTTTATTTTTAGACGTCTCAATTGTCTGAGCGTCTGCCTTCTTGGGATGCTCAGGTCGAGGAGTGACCGTTCGCCAACCATGTCGTTTCAGGAGATAATAGAAACCATCACGTGTGGAAGCGCGACCAATCTCTTTTTGATAGGCTTCAAATAACTGATTGACA
>NZ_VMMD01000045.1:0-993 GCF_013277015.1 Streptococcus sp. 1032
CTCTTATTATCTGAATAACATTAAAATTGAAATAGATTTTCCAAGAAGATCAACTTGGTTGCTAGCTCCTTTAGAAAAAATTGTAACAACTATTTCAGCTAAGCCTTATCAAATAAAACAGTCTGAAATTGTAAAAGAGGGCAAGATTCCAGTAGTTAGTCAATCTAAAATATTAGTTGAAGGATTTTCTAATAATTTTTCTAAGATTCTAGACTATAAAACAGACGTTGTAATATTTGGTGACCATACAAGAAATCTTAAGATTATAGACTTCCCTTTTGTTGTTGGTGCAGACGGAGTAAAAATTCTGTCTCCAATTTGCTTATCTGCAAAATTTTTAAAATACCACTTAGACTATACGCTATTATTTGTTAGGAACAGGGGCTATGCTCGACATTATTCGTATCTAAAATCTAAAATAATAGGTATTCCTTCAGTTTTAGAACAAAAGAGAATTGTCGCTAAAATTGACTTACTTTTTCAAAAAGTTTCTCAGCTTTAGTAATTATTAATTTTTGTGTACGTATACCTGGAAAATTAATTATAGTTTGAGAAAATCTAGTTTTGTTTAATATAGGAATAGTGGTAGATGATGTATTGTTCTTGAATTGTTTTTGCATAAAATCAGACTGTATAGCTAAAAGTAAAAATTTTGAGTTGACAAAATTAAATACTTCTATGCCATGCATTTGTTGATTGAACGCTCCATCAACACGAACAATCCCAGCAATTCCAATATTTCCAATACCATTTATTAAAATAGAACCTGCTTTTATTTTTCTGGATTTTGTATTTCCTAGAACCGATAAATATTCAGTTGTATTGTATAGTTCTCCTTGTAATAAATCAGCAGGTTTATAGAATGGTATTTCGCCACCGTAGTTTTCAGGGCTATTTTTAGATGGCGTGTTACCAGTACTAATTATTCCTATATAATTTAATGTTGTCTGTACCCAATTCATAGGTATCTTCCCATAATAAGAGCCATAATCA
>NZ_VMMD01000005.1:0-212 GCF_013277015.1 Streptococcus sp. 1032
GGTAAATTCCCAAACTAAGTTCCACCGCTAGTAGAAGTGGAAGTTAATCTGATAAAAATTGTAAAAACCAGTGGAAATCCATGTCAGGGTAAGTTCCACTGGTTTTACTAATGCTTGATTTTATTGCTTTTGTAGCCAAAATGAATCGAAAAAAAGAGCGCACAAAATCCTCTTATCTGAAAGCGTTTCAGATTAAGTTCCGCTATGGTGGA
>NZ_VMMD01000005.1:281-1352 GCF_013277015.1 Streptococcus sp. 1032
GTTTGACGCTGTTGACATGAGAGCAGACGAGATTGATGTCCTCTTGAGTTAAATTGTCAAAAGAAGTTCCTTTAGGTAGAATGTCGCGAATCAGCGTGTGATTTTTCTCAATTCTCCCTTTCTGGTCAGAGCGATTAGGGTCACAAAAGAAGAGTTTACTCTCTCCTCGCACATCCATTTCGATGTCATCAACCCTGGCAAACTCTCCACCATTATCGGTAAGAATGACAGGGAAGAGTTGGAAGAAATCTTTGTCCGCTTGGTGAAGAGTGTTCTTGATGTCATAGAGATGTTTGGTAACCTCAAGGGCAGTTTTATTATCCAGAAGTCTAGCGAAGATAAAGTTACAGAAAGATAGATTGAAGGTGAGTAGGACTTTACCTCCCATTCTCCCCATAACTGTGTCCATTTCCAGCCAAGAGTCTAGTTGATTCAGTGCTAAATAGTTTTGGAAATCCTCATAGGAACGGCCTTTTTTAGCTTCTTTAGGGATGGAAGGTAGCTTACTTTTTCGTCTTTCTTTGAATTTAACGGCTCTGGCAAGATCAATCGGAGCGATAGATAGGTACCCTTTTCGGATGTGTCGATAGACAGTTGAGGAGCTGACATCAAGGTTATGAGTTTTGAGAATATGATAGATGTGTTGTCCTTTTTTAACCCCATCAGAAATGACTTTGTCCATGTCCCAGAAGGTCTTGGAATTGAGGGGAGTTCCTTCACGAGCTTCGCCAAGAGTTTGTTCGTATTGTTTTTGAGCTTGCTTAGCGAGGTAGAAGATCTTCTTATAGCCACAATTCTGTCTTCTTTTAGGGCAGCCGTTACAGACAAAGGGAGCTTTGTCGAGTAGAGGGCAAGGAAGGTTATGGCATGTAGACTCTCGGACTTGTCTGTTTCGTTTGACTTCTTTAGAAACAGTAGTCGGGTCTTTTAGAATGGATTGTCCAATAGCTTTGAAGGTTTCACTGCGCTCTAAACCTAATTGGATATCATTACGGTCTGAAAGGGTAAGGTGTTTATGTTTTGTCATAGTAGACCTCGTTTCTAACTCAAACGTCTCACACTTAATTCCAC
>NZ_VMMD01000006.1:0-12242 GCF_013277015.1 Streptococcus sp. 1032
GCTGGGAGAGCATCTGCCTTACAAGCAGAGGGTCAGCGGTTCGATCCCGTTAACTCCCAAAGGTCCCGTAGTGTAGCGGTTATCACGTCGCCCTGTCACGGCGAAGATCGCGGGTTCGATTCCCGTCGGGACCGTTAGAATAACGGAAGTTATTTTAGACTCGTTAGCTCAGTTGGTAGAGCAATTGACTTTTAATCAATGGGTCACTGGTTCGAGCCCAGTACGGGTCATATCTGCGGGTTTGGCGGAATTGGCAGACGCACCAGATTTAGGATCTGGCGCTTAACGGCGTGGGGGTTCAAGTCCCTTAACCCGCATTAAGATATAACAAATGAGCCGGCTTAGCTCAGTTGGTAGAGCATCTGATTTGTAATCAGAGGGTCGCGTGTTCAAGTCATGTAGCCGGCATTTTTAGATAGAAGAAAACAGTGCGAACGTAGTTCAGTGGTAGAACACCACCTTGCCAAGGTGGGGGTCGCGGGTTCGAATCCCGTCGTTCGCTTAGAGAGGCCGGGGTGGCGGAACTGGCAGACGCACAGGACTTAAAATCCTGCGATTGGTAACGATCGTACCGGTTCGATTCCGGTCCTCGGCATAAACTAATGAGCACCCTTAGCTCAACTGGATAGAGTACCTGACTACGAATCAGGCGGTTAGAGGTTCGACTCCTCTAGGGTGCATTTTTCTTTTTAACTCGGGAAGTAGCTCAGCTTGGTAGAGTACTTGGTTTGGGACCAAGGTGTCGCAGGTTCGAATCCTGTCTTCCCGATACATTACAGAGATATGTGAGTGTGTGTTTTTATAACGAGATATTATATACATTAAGAGAGAATCATTTTGGTTCTCTCTTTTTTGATTTTCAGCAATTCATTTTGATTGCGTATATTTTTTTGTTTCCTGATTTGTTCAATGAATACTGTAGTTTAGGTACATAAATTAAAATTTAACAGATTGTATAATTCTTACAAACTTTTAAGAAAGTAATTGAAGAGTTTTTTGTCCTACATATAATATATATGTTTGTACGATAAAAATTTCCGCTCTTTTGATTTTAAATAAGTATTAGTTTACATTATAGTGTGAATGGGGTTTGATATCTCTTTTGAGGAAGTTGCCTTAGATTTTTCTACTTGTGTTTTATTGTATAGTGTATCTTGCTTGTTTTGAACAGAATCTTTTATGACATTTGTCATATCTCCTCATGACAGAAGCTTCTAGTGATTCTACCTTCAAAGAATTATACTAGATGTATCAAGTGGAGGAAGAAAAAATGAAACATAAAGTAATTGTCGCAATGAGTTTAGTAGCAGCAGGAGTCATGACTTATCTCATGTTCTCAGGATTGGATGAAGATTTCTATCATTTTCCTTGGGAGCTATTTGCAGGATTTGGAATGATGTCCTGGCTTATCCGAGAAGGTTTGAAATTAGTCTCAGATGTGAAAAAGGAGTTTGAAAAATGAAAAAAGCGTTTCTCTATCTTTTTATTGGACTATCACTAGTGGTATGGTTGGTAGAAATGTTTACAGGTTGGTTTGATCAAGCCTTCCTTCACCAATTCATCCGTGGTGCTTTGGGGTTTGGATTTATGATTTTCGTCGTTTTCCTTATGAGAATGGAGTGGTTGAAAGGAGAGTCTCATGACTGTGATTAAAGTTGAGAAATTGAGTAAGAAAATAAAAGACAAGGAGATTTTGCGGAACATCTCCGTTGAAATCAACGATGGTGAATGTGTTGCCTTAATTGGTCCAAATGGAGCTGGGAAGACAACACTCTTAGATTGTTTGCTTGGAGATAAACTGGTCACAAGCGGTCAAGTATCCATCCAAGGCTTGCCAGTGACGAGTTCTCAGTTAGACTACACAAGATCCTATCTCCCTCAAGAAAATGTTATCGTTCAGAAATTAAAGGTCAAAGAGTTGATTGCTTTCTTTCAAAGTATTTATCCAAATCCCTTGAGCAACCAGGAAATCGATCAACTATTGCAGTTTGATCAGCAACAGAAAGAGCAATTTGCAGAAAAATTGTCAGGTGGGCAAAAGCGTCTTTTCTCTTTTGTCTTGACCTTGATTGGCCGACCAAAACTTGTCTTTTTAGATGAGCCAACTGCGGCCATGGATACTTCAACTCGTCAACGCTTTTGGGAAATTGTTCAGGAACTAAAAGCTAAGGGAGTTACCATTCTCTATTCCTCCCATTATATCGAAGAGGTAGAGCATACAGCGGACCGAATCTTGGTCTTGAATAAGGGAGAGTTGATTCGTGATACGACGCCTCTAGCTATGCGTAGTGAGGAGATTGAAAAGCATTTTATCCTTCCGCTGGCTTACAAGGAAGTCGTTGAGAAGTCAGTCTTGGTTGAAAGGTGGGTACAAAAACAAGATGCTCTGCAAGTTGTCACACGAGAGGCAAATGCTTTCTGGGAACTATTAGTCCGAGCAGGATGTAGGATTCAAGAAATTGAAGTCAATAATCGTAGCTTGCTGGATACAATCTTTGAAGAAACACAAAAGGGAGATGACTAAGATGAAACAATGGATCGCACTAAACAAGATAGAATTTCTATTGACCAAACGACAATTAGTCTATTATCTATTATCCGTAGGGATGCCGACAGCCTTCTATTTATTCTTTTCAGGCATGTACCAGGACACACCAGGTGGACCGGCTAATTTTATGCGTGATTACCTCATCTCCATGACTGCCTTTTCCATGATGTCGACCGCTATCTTTTCATTCCCAGCTGTCTTACATACCGATAAGATGAACAACTGGCAGAAAACATTGCGTCATAGCCCTGTAAATATGGTAGAATATTATCTATCAAAGATAACAAGTATGCTGGTTGATTATTTGGTTTCAATTCTGGTTGTTTTTACAGTTGGACATTTTGTAAGAGGTGTAGACATGCCTCTAGCAAGCTGGATTGGGGCTGCGTTCTTGCTGATAGTAGGAAGTGTAGCTTTTGTAGCGCTTGGCTTGACCTTGACACTCTTGCCTTCTAGTCAGCTGATGTCTGTCGTGGGCAATCTTCTCTATCTAGGCTTGGCTGTTTTAGGTGGACTCTGGATGCCCATCTCTTTATTTCCAGACTGGATGCAAGCAATCGGGAAGTGCCTACCAACTTATCAGTTGATGGAGTTGCTCAAGACCTTCTTAAACGAGGGTAGCATCAATCTATCAGCCACAGTTTATCTACTTGTTTTTTCAGCAGTTTTGTTTGGTTTGACCATTTACCTTCAAGGTCATAAGGAGAATGCTTAATGCTTGAAAGACTGAAAAGCATACACTATATGTTTTGGGCCAGTTTAATTTTTATGATTTTCCCCATCCTACCTGTAGTGACTGGGTGGCTTTCTGCCTGGCATTTATTGGTTGATATTCTATTTGTAGTGACGTATTTGGGTGTTTTAATAACTAAGAACCAGCGCCTATCTTGGCTTTTCTGGGGGATCATGCTGGTCTATGTAGCTGGGAATACCGTCTTTGTTGCTGTGAATTATATCTGGTTTTTCTTTTTCCTTTCCAATCTCTTAATTTATCATTTTGGCGTAGGTAGTTTAAAGTCTTTACATGTCTGGAGTTTTCTCCTTGCTCAAGTCCTTGTTATGGGGCGACTTTTGATTTTTCAGAGAATCGAAGTTGAGTTTCTAGTCTATATGCTTGTAATTCTTACTTTTGTCGATTTGATGACTTTTGGCTTGGTTCGGATTCGTATTGTGGAAGATTTGAAAGAAGCTCAGACTAAGCAAAATGCCCAGATAAATCTATTGCTAGCAGAAAATGAGCGCAATCGTATCGGTCAAGATTTGCATGATAGTCTGGGACATACTTTTGCTATGCTTAGTGTCAAGACAGATTTAGCATTACAGTTATTACAGATGCAGGCTTATCAACAGGTGGAAAAGGAATTAAGAGAAATACAGCAAATTAGCAAAGAATCAATGCGTGAAGTGCGAACCATTGTGGAAAATCTTAAGTCTAGAACTTTGACATCCGAACTAGAGACTGTGAAAAAGATGTTAGAAATTGCTGGAATTGAGGTGGAAATAGCTAATCAACTAGATACAGCTAGCTTAACTCAGGAATTGGAGTCAACGGCTTCCATGATTTTGCTTGAGTTAGTAACCAATATCATCAAACATGCCAATGCGTCTAAAGCTTACTTGAAATTAGAACGGACAGAGAAGGAACTCATTCTAGCAGTAAGTGATGATGGCTGTGGTTTCGCTTCTATAAAGGGTAATGAGCTCCATACAGTCCGAGAACGTATCCTTCCATTTTCAGGAGAAGTAAGTGTAATCAGTCAGAAACATCCAACGGAAGTGCAGGTTCGACTACCTTATAAGGAGAGAAAGTAGATGAAAGTATTAGTCGCAGAAGATCAAAGTATGTTGCGAGATGCTATGTGTCAATTGCTCACGCTTCAACCGGATGTAGAGTCTGTCTTTCAAGCCAAGAATGGGCAAGAAGCAATCCAACTATTAGAAAAGGAGTCTGTGGATATTGCCATCCTTGACGTAGAAATGCCTGTTAAGACAGGTCTTGAAGTCTTGGAGTGGATACGAGCAGTAAATCTAGAAACAAAGGTGGTTGTGGTGACGACCTTCAAGCGTCCTGGGTATTTTGAACGTGCGGTCAAGGCTGGAGTAGATGCTTATGTATTAAAAGAAAGAAACATTGCAGACCTCATGCAAACCTTGCACACCGTCCTAGAAGGACGGAAGGAATATTCGCCTGAATTGATGGAAGTGGTGATGACGCATCCCAATCCGTTAACAGAGCAAGAAATCGCCGTTTTAAAGGGAATTGCTCAAGGCTTCTCTAACCAAGAAATTGCAGATCAACTTTATTTATCAAACGGAACAGTCCGAAACTATGTCACCAATATTCTTTCAAAACTAGATGCAGGTAATAGAACAGAGGCAGCTAATATCGCGAAAGAATCTGGTTGGTTGTGATACTATCATAATGCGAAAACCATTATGTGCTAAAATTGAAATTATTTAATCAAACAATTTTGTAACTTGAGGAGGGCTTGGTTTCCTCCTTTTTGTTTACTCTAAGGTGGTAGCAAGAGCTAAACCTAGGCTTTCTATGAAATTTTTTCAATCAATCTTCAAAAAACACTTGAAAGTGTTTACAATTAGTGATAGAATGGAATAAGTAGAAACATGAAAACGAAATTTTCACATCTTCACTTTTGTAAGTAGATATAGAGTTTCAATCGGTGCCTCTACTTGTAAAAGAATGTGTGGGATAGAAAGGGCAGGAAAAGGAATGAATGCAGATGATACAGTAACCATTTATGATGTCGCTCGTGAAGCAGGTGTTTCCATGGCGACGGTCAGCCGTGTGGTCAATGGCAATAAAAATGTAAAAGAGAATACCCGTAAAAAAGTGCTAGAGGTAATTGATCGTTTGGATTATCGTCCAAATGCAGTTGCGCGTGGTCTTGCAAGTAAAAAGACAACTACTGTCGGTGTCGTGATTCCAAATATTACCAATGGTTATTTTTCGAGTTTGGCTAAGGGGATTGATGATATTGCAGAAATGTACAAGTACAATATTGTCCTAGCTAATAGCGATGAAGATAACGAGAAAGAAGTTTCTGTTGTCAATACCCTCTTTTCAAAGCAGGTAGATGGCATTATCTTTATGGGTTATCACTTGACAGATAAAATTCGCTCAGAATTTTCGCGTTCACGTACTCCGATTGTTCTCGCAGGAACTGTCGATGTTGAGCACCAGTTGCCAAGTGTCAATATTGACTACAAACAAGCTACGATTGATGCAATGACCTACCTCGTTAAAGAAAATGAGCGCATTGCTTTTGTCAGCGGTCCACTAGTGGATGACATCAATGGTAAGGTTCGTTTGGTTGGCTACAAGGAAACCTTGAAAAAAGCAGATATTCCTTATAGCGAAGGCTTGGTATTCGAGTCTAAATACACTTATGACGATGGTTACGCCTTGGCAGAGCGTTTGATTTCATCAAATGCAACTGCAGCAGTTGTAACAGGTGATGAGTTGGCAGCAGGAGTCTTGAACGGTTTGGCTGATAAGGGTGTTTCTGTGCCAGAAGATTTTGAAATTATTACTAGTGATGATTCACAAATCTCACGCTTTACCCGTCCAAACTTGACAACGATTGCCCAACCTCTTTATGACCTTGGTGCCATTAGTATGCGTATGTTGACTAAGATTATGCACAAGGAAGAGTTGGAAGAACGTGAAGTTCTCTTACCTCATGGATTGACAGAACGTCGTTCAACACGAAAACGTAAATAGAAAAAATCAGGGAATCGAGAAGATTTCCTGATTTTGTGCTCTTAAACAAGAGATGTCGACTCAATGAATACCACAGAGCGGACTAGGCGGCTGGTTAAAGGCTGCGCAACACACTGCTTTGAGGTTGTAGATGAAACTGACGAAGTCAGCTCAACACACTGTTTTGAGGTTGCAGATAGAACTGACGAAGTCA
Source organism: Streptococcus sp. 1032 (assembly GCF_013277015.1). Taxonomy (NCBI): domain Bacteria; kingdom Bacillati; phylum Bacillota; class Bacilli; order Lactobacillales; family Streptococcaceae; genus Streptococcus; species Streptococcus sp. 1032. The sequence continues at coordinate 6,484 of NZ_VMMD01000006.1, forward strand.
GCTCAAGGCACTGTTTTGAGGTTGCAGATAGAACTGACGAAGTCAGCTCAAGGCACTGTTTTGAGGTTGCAGATAGAACTGACGAAGTCAGCTCAAAACATGTTTTTGAGGTTGTAGATNNAACCATACATACGGCAAGGTGAAGCTGACGTGGTTTGAAGAGATTTTCGAAGAGTATTAGCCTTCCATATAGTCTTTCAAAGCCTGCCCTTTTAGTCCGGCATTGAGGGCAATTAGGAGTTTCAAGCGGGCTTTTTGGGCGTTGAGTTCTTTGACAAAGAAAACACCTGCCTTTTGCAACTGCACGCCCCCACCTTGGTAGGCATAAACAGGCTCAGCTATACCGTTAAAACATCGTGAAACCAGGGCGACTGGGATTCCTTTTTGCAGAAGGCTTTCTAATTTTTGAGCGGTTTCTTTGGGTATATTACCAGCTCCGAAGGCTTGGATAATCAAACCGTCCAATTGTTCCAAATCCAGCATATCAATCAGCTCATCTGTCATACCAGCATAAGCCGAGATAATAGGGACTAAACCTTGTATGTGATCAAGGTCAAAGCGAACACGAGGTTCAGCTGTTTTGAAGTAGAGGATTTCCTGTTTCATGATGAGACCAAGGGGGCCGTGGGTAGGAGTCTGGAAGGTACTGACATTGGTCGTATGCGTTTTGGTAACATACTTGGCAGCGTGGATTTCATCGTTCATAACGACTAAAACTCCTTTGTCAGCAGCCCTGTCATCGCTAGCTACTCGCAAAGCACTTAGATAATTATAAACACCATCACTGCCGAGTTCGTTGGAGCTGCGCATGGCCCCTGTTATAACGATAGGCATATGGGGGACTTCCATGGTATCAAGGAAATAGGCTGTTTCCTCTAAAGTATCGGTCCCGTGTGTGATCACCACTCCATCGTAGTTAGCAGCTTCCTCTTTAATTTTCTGGTAGAGGGCCAGCATATGCTTGGGTTTGATATGGGGGCTTGGCAGGTTAAAAAAGTCCAAGGCGTGGACTTGGATTCCTTCAAGAGGATTGGACACATGGTTCATGGGATTATCTGAACTCGTCACAACAGCGCCAGAAGCATCGGCCTGCATGGAAATAGTCCCACCCGTATGTAAAACAAGGATTTTCTTAGGCATGATTTACTCACTCTTTCTGAAATGTGGTATAATCATTGTATCACAAAAGGGGAGATTGGGATAGGATGGAAGTCAAAGCTGTTTTTTTTGATATCGATGGAACCTTGGTCAACGATCGCAAGAGTGTTTTGAAATCCACTAAGGATGCGATTAAGATTGTCAAAGAACAAGGGGTGCTTGTAGGCGTAGCGACAGGGCGAGGACCTTTTTTTGTTAAGGAATTGATGGACGATTTGGATTTGGACTTTGCGGTAACCTATAATGGCCAGTATATCTTTACTAAAGACAGAGTCTTGTTCACGAGCCCTATTTCCAAGTTGCATTTGCGTCATCTAATTAGCTATGCTAAAAAAGAGGGCAAGGAGATTGCCCTAGGGACCAAGGATGCCATGCTGGGTTCCAAAATCATGTCCTTTGGTCTGGGTTCTTTTTCCCAACGAATCAGTCGCTTCGTTCCCTCTGTTCTAACCCGAACAGTGAATCAGTCTTTTAATCGCATGGTCAGCAAGGTTGTTCCCCAAAAGGAAGAAGACCTGCTTCATCTGATGAATCAGCCTATCTACCAAGTTTTGATGCTGATGACGCCAGAAGAATCTGAGAAGGCAGCAGCTGATTTTGAAGATTTGAAATTGACACGTAGCAATCCTTTTGCAGCGGATGTCATCAATCAAGGAAACTCTAAATTGGAAGGCATACGCCGAGTCGGAAAAGAATATGGCTTTGACCTTAATCAAGTCATGGCCTTTGGTGACTCAGATAACGACTTAGAAATGCTGGCTGGTGTCGGTATGTCGGTCGCTATGGGAAATGGTAGTAGCAGTGTCAAGGAAGTTGCCAAGCACATTACCACTAGCAATCAGCAAGACGGAATCCACAAGGCCTTGGAACATTTTGGTGTTTTGTCTTCAGAAAAAGTCTTTGTCAGCCGTGACTATCATTTCAATAAGGTCAAGACCTTCCACCACATGATGGATGAACGAACCCAAGAAGAACCTAGAGCTTGGGATTTAGAAGGTGCAACCCATAGGGCTGGCTTTAAAATAGAAGAATTGGTGGAGTTTGTTCGAGCTGCCAGTCCTTCGGAAGAGGATTTTGGTCAAGCTCTATCGCAACTTCATCAAGCTCTTGATAAGGCGGCAGATAAAGTAGCCAAGAAGACGCCTGCTCAGCAAGATTTGATAGGGCAAGTGGATGCCTTGATTGACACACTTTACTTCACCTATGGCAGTTTTGTCTTGATGGGAGTGGACCCAGAACGTATTTTTGATATTGTCCATCAGGCCAATATGGGGAAAATTTTCCCAGATGGCAAGGCTCATTTTGATCCAGTGACCCACAAAATCTTAAAGCCAGATGATTGGGAAGAAAAATATGCTCCAGAACCTGCTATTAAAAAGGAACTGCAGCGTCAGCTTAAGGCTTATGAACGTCATAAAGAGAGAAATAATACTCAATGAAAATCAAAGAGCAAACTAGGAAACTAGCTGCAGGTTGCTCAAAGCACTGCTTTGAGGTTGCAGATGAAACTGACGAAGTCAGTAACATACCTACGGCAAGGCGACGTTGACGTGGTTTGAAGAGATTTTCGAAGAGTATAAATAGTAAACAAAAAGGAGCGCTGAGCTCCTTTTCTTTGTAATTATAAGGTTTTTTCTTGTTCTCTCACAACCAGCAAATCGACCTTAGCATGGCGGAGGATGTATTCAGATGAAGAACCGACCAAAAGGCGTTCAAAGGCGTTGAGACCAGTTGCGCCAACGAGGATGAGATCCACTTCCTCAGTATCTGGAATAGTACGTGCTAGTAGGGTCTTTGGATTTCCCATTTCAATGACGATATGAACATCTGCCACACCAGCATCTTTAGCACGTTTTTCGTACTCTTTCATCAGACTTTCAGCGTCAACTTGGAGTTGTTCGTAAACTTCAGCATCAAAGGTGGATACGCTTTGAAGAGCGCGTGTGTCAATGACATGTGCGATGGTGAGTTTAGCGTCGTTTCGTAGAGCAGAATGAACTCCCTTGATAAAAGCCAAGTCCGCTTCCTTAGAACCATCGATTGCGACCATGATATTTTGGTAACGTTGTGCCATAATGAAACCTCCTGAAATTTTCTTACTATCATTGTAAACCTTTTCACTATAGAAGTAAAGCAAAAAAAGTATTTTTTAAAAGAATGTTAGCTCTTAAAATCTATATAAATATATGATAAAATAAAAGAAAGGATAGCAGGAAAGAAGTGAAGGGAGGGAGAATGATGAAAAACTCTTTTCAAAAATCAAATTTCCTTTATTATGGAATTATCCTAGTTTCAGTCTTGGTAGAAGTAATCATGATCTGGCAATTAGAGAAGCTGATTCCGCTTCTTTATCCAGGTTTTATCGGCTTTTTAGTCTTTCATCTACTCTACCATCTAATCTTATTCCTAGTTGCAAAACGAAGTGGCCGTTGGGGTTACTTGATGATATGGGGGCTTTTCCTCATGTTCAATCTTCTCTATGACTCCTTTTTAGGCTTGCTTTTTCTAGGATTATCTTTTGGTATGTGATGTTTTTTTGGCAAAACACCTGCTATCTCCCCTGTCTTGACCTCGCTTTTAGCGAGGCTTTTCTTCTGTAGGATTTTAGTAACACATTTCAGCAAACTTGTCGCATTGTCTTTCTAGTGGTATAATGTTACTATCTCGATGAATTGAGGAAACAAGATGAAAGAATATAACAAGTCTAGTAAGTTAGAGCATGTTGCTTATGATATCCGTGGGCCTGTTTTGGAAGAAGCCATGCGGATGCGAGCAAATGGAGAAAAGATTTTACGTCTGAATACAGGAAATCCAGCAGAATTTGGTTTTACAGCGCCAGACGAAGTCATTCATGACTTGATTATGAATGCGCGTGATAGTGAAGGTTATTCTGACTCAAAAGGGATTTTCTCAGCCCGTAAGGCTATCATGCAGTATTGCCAATTGAAGAAATTCCCAAACGTAGATATTGATGATATTTATCTTGGAAATGGTGTCAGTGAGCTGATTGTCATGTCCATGCAGGGGCTTTTGGACAATGGAGATGAAGTCTTGGTGCCTATGCCAGACTATCCTCTCTGGACAGCGGCTGTCAGCCTAGCTGGAGGAAATGCCGTTCACTATATCTGTGATGAAGCTGCAGAATGGTATCCAGATATTGACGATATCAAGTCAAAAATTACTTCCAATACCAAGGCAATCGTCCTTATCAATCCAAACAACCCAACTGGAGCCCTTTATCCTAAGGAACTCTTGTTGGAGATTATTGAGATTGCCCGTCAAAACGATTTGATTATCTTTGCGGATGAAATTTACGACCGTATGGTAATGGATGGGCATGTGCATACGCCTGTGGCGAGCTTGGCACCAGATGTCTTCTGTGTCAGCATGAATGGTCTGTCAAAATCCCATCGTATCGCTGGTTTCCGTGTGGGTTGGATGGTCTTATCTGGTCCTAAGACACATGTTAAAGGCTATATAGAAGGGCTCAATATGCTGTCCAATATGCGTCTTTGCTCTAACGTTTTGGCCCAGCAAGTCGTACAAACATCACTAGGTGGGCACCAGTCAGTCGATGAATTGCTCCTTCCTGGTGGACGAATTTACGAGCAAAGAAATTTCATTTATAATGCCATTAAAGAGATTCCAGGTCTCTCTGCTGTTAAACCCAAGGCTGGACTCTATATCTTCCCTAAAATCGACCGCAATATGTACCGTATCGATGATGATGAGCAGTTTGTTCTTGATTTCTTGAAGCAGGAAAAGGTTCTCTTGGTTCATGGTCGTGGTTTTAACTGGAAGGAACCAGACCACTTCCGTATCGTTTACCTTCCTCGTGTTGATGAACTTGCCCAAATCCAAGAAAAAATGACTCGTTTCTTGAAACAGTATCGTAGATAGGGCTTACATTCGAAAAAGGGTAAATTCCCAAACTAAGTTCCGCTATGGTGGAAGTTAGTGTGAGACGTTTGAATAGGGTTTTAGGTTAGTTTTTAGAACTTATGTTGGAGTAATTTAGAAGACTGACAGACGTCTTCTGCAGGTATTTTAGAAATGCCGAGAAGCTTAGGAATTTCTTCTCCATAAGTAAAGGCAAAGAGTTCATAAGCTGACTTTCCATTCAAAGCAGCACGTTTGACGCTGTTGACATGAGAGCAGACGAGATTGATGTCCTCTTGAGTTAAATTGTCAAAAGAAGTTCCTTTAGGTAGAATGTCGCGAATCAGCGTGTGATTTTTCTCAATTCTCCCTTTCTGGTCAGAGCGATTAGGGTCACAAAAGAAGAGTTTACTCTCTCCTCGCGCATCCATTTCGATATCATCGACCCTGGCAAACTCTCCACCATTATCGGTAAGAATGACAGGGAAGAGTTGGAAGAAATCTTTGTCAGCTTGGTGAAGAGTGTTCTTGATGTCATAGAGGTGTTTGGTAACCTCAAGGGCAGTTTTATTATCCAGCAGTCTAGCGAAGATAAAGTTACAGAAAGATAGATTGAAGGTGAGTAGGACTTTACCTCCCATTCTGCCCATAACGGTATCCATTTCTAGCCAAGAGTCTAGTTGATTAAGGGTTAAATAATTTAGGAAATCCTCATAGGAACG
>NZ_VMMD01000007.1:0-17769 GCF_013277015.1 Streptococcus sp. 1032
GCAATTCGATATAAAGGCGATAGTCTGTCATGAACTCTTCTTTAGTTGAATGGCTTTCAATCAATTCAACTGCTGCATAGGTCTCAACATTCCAACCACCCCCAACGTCCCAGGCACCATTATCAACAGGTCCTACCTGCATAACACGGCCATTTCCAACGACATGAGAAAAGAACCCAAGTCCAGGGTCCTTTCTATAGTGGTAGTCCGCCTCATTTTGAGCAGTTGAGTTGCGGTTGCCTGTTGAGTGAGCATGTACTTGTCTATAAGGTTGCACTCCGACTTGTGGCAAGCCTGTACGTAGTCTGCTTGTATCGATATCCATCCCTACTCCCTCCAAGCGTCATTCATCTGCTTCACGGCTGACTCCACAAAGGTGTCCAAGTCCTTGTTCGTCATGCTGATGTTATATTTGGTCAGCTCTGCACGGATTTTAGCACGAGCCTGTGCCAATTTTTCATCTCCCTTGTAGCCAGTTTCAGCAGCTACCTGCTCAACGGCATTTACTGCGTTCTTGGCTAGGATTTCAGCGATTTTTACCGCCTTTTCTCCACCTTTTCGTAAAAGATAATCTTTTACTGCTTTTACGATATTTCCTACTGCTACAGCTAAAAAGCCTGTCGCAAAGGCAATGATGAGTTCGTTAAATTGTGTCATATGTTTATCCTCCTATAGTTGGTAATGTTGTAGGCCACTCATCTTCTGTTAAATAAGAAAATGGGTTGACGTGATTTTGCTCCACGCCTAATTCACTAGTTACAATCTGCAACTTCAATCCACTTTTTTCGCTATACTCTTTATAATGGTTATACTTATAATGAATAATCACAGCACCCGTTCCTTGTGCACCTTCTGAATTTTCAGCACTTGCAGTATTAGAATAAATATCATTATAAGTATTAAATATAGTCTGAGCTACATCATCAACAGGTTTAAAACCATCAATAGATAAGTTATCATCTGACTCATAACTGCCTGGATCTAGTATTAAATTAGTATCAGGTCTAATTGCACTAGTGTTAATTTTAAGTTCAAACTTAACATGTACAACATTATTTATACGTCTGAAATACATTCTGTTTATGACATTTTTATTCGTATCATACTGCCAACCTAACACCCAACCAGTGTCACCTTCAACAACTTTCCAACCTTGATTTCCACCATCAGTAATCTTAATCCATTTTAAAGCACCGTTAGTTTTAGCTGTGTCGATGTAAGTCACTCCTATTTCTGCACTTATACGCCCTTCTGGTGAGCCAGTGCCACGGATTTCATGCCCTACATTATCTGGTAACGGTAGGGTGACATGATTGCCTCCAACAATTCCAAGGGTAATTCCTGTCAGTGTCAGCCTTGGTTCAGGCTTTTGGCTCAGCTCCTTGACATCTCGCCCAACTGTTTGGGCAAATTCCTCTAAATTACTCATAGCGATCACGCTTTCGCTGCATTATAGGTTGCGACCAAGTCAACATTGGCAATCTGATCTACACGTCCGCTGACTTCAGTTACTTTGCCAAGAAGTGCGCTATTTTCATCTTGTCCCATACTTGTGATTTTTTCCGCGATTTCTTTCAGTGTGTCAAGATTTTCAGGCGTTCCCTCACCCAAGATTTCAGCCTTAACCTCGGATTTAGCTTGAGTGACTGCCTGAGAGATAGCTTGCGTCATTGCTGAGGTTTCTACTTTAGTGCTGACGCTCTGCTTAACTTCCTTGATATCTGCTCCAACTGCTTGTGCGAATGCTGTTAATTTTGTTGTGTCCATTTTTTTCTATACCTTTCCAATATTATAAAAGAAGAGTAGATCGGGAAATTCCGGACATGCTCCACCTTCTCTTGCAGGTCTTCCTGCAAGTTGTTTTTTTACTTCTTTTTCGATGTCTAATTCCTTCAAAGTGTAGACATCTTCCGTAACCAATTCTTTATCTGAGTCTTCAATTTCAATATAAGTATCTCTATCGCTTGGGAAGATATACCCTCCAACCGAGATTTCCACTCGGTATTTTCCGCTTGGTAGAATACTATCTAAATTAAAATTGACAGAATGGCTAGTGACGGGAGCAGTTGTCTTCCACCTGCGTTGTCCCTTTGTTAGAGTAACAACCGCATCTTGACCCTCAAATAAGGTCATGACACGGTAATTTTCATCTAACAATTCAAATCCAAAAGTAGAAGACAAATCCCCTTGTTTAATAAGGTCGCCACCATCAATCCGAACCAAATTGGTTGTATTAACTCTACGTTTGTTACAACCCATTCTGCACCTCTTTCTAATCATCTACTAAGATGTCTTCCTTAATCTCCAATTTTTCAAAATCGTTGAATAAGCGGTCTATGTAGCCATTACCTCCTAAAGCCTTGTAGCTTTTGTGCAGACTTTCCACTAGGGAAAATTCGTCTTTTGAAGTGAACCCTCTACGAATAGCCCGTCGCATATCACGGTCAAGGCGCAACTTCATTGTATTTAGATGCGCCTCGTCGTGTACTTTTAACTTCTCTTGTACTTCATCGATTTTGGAATTGCTATCTTTAGCGGTAGTCTGGACATCTTCAATCTGTTTCTTGACATCGGTTAGTTCCGAGACGATTTTATCTGTTTCTTCTTTTGTTTTCTTCGGCATTTTATAGCCTAACCAAGCCACGACGATTGGCGTCGCTACTGGTAGCACATTCATAAAGAAATGTTCTGTTTGTTGTAAGACATCCATAAGCACCTCGCTAGTCTGCCAAATGGCTCAAACCACGTCTCTTCAATTCCTTGCGCACACGGTCTTTCCAGCGTTTATGTACCCATGAAAAGTCAACTGCTCCACGTTCCAGTAGGTTGATGTACATGTCGATTTTTGCTTGGTCTAGTGTAATCTTACTCATTGTTGCTACCTCCATTGTCTTCACTAGGGCTCTCTTGGTTTGTCGTTTCAGAAATGTCATCTTCTTTCTCGCTTTCTTTGTTATCTTCTACCGCTGGGGTTGGTTGTGTAGGTGCTTCTGCTACTGGTTGTTCAGTAGTTGGCTGCGCTGGGGCTGGTTCATCAGCTTGGTTTTCTGTGTCCGTAACCTGAGGGGTGTCCTCCTCTGCCTCCTCTTTCTCCTCCTGGTCAGACTCTCCTTGAGCTTCCAGCTCTTCCAATCGTGCTGAGATATCCTCAATATCCTGAGCATTCTGGAGATTGACCTTCTGCATGCCATCCATGAGTTGGTTGGCTTTCTCCAGCGCTTCCGTCGTTTTAGCCAATTGTTCTTGCGTTTTAGCCAATTGTTCTTGGTTTTTGACAATGGCGCTAATTGGGTCAAGTTCGGTACGTAGAATCTCTTTGACTGCTTCAATGAGCGTTTCGTCCGTGTCACCCAAACGGTCACCCTCTAACTCGCGAGTGAAAAAAGTAAACGGCTTGTCACATTGAATAGAGACTTCCGTCTTGCCAACTCTAAAAAATTTATTTACTAATACAAATTCCATGTTAATTTTCTCCTCTTAAATGTAAATATCTATTGTTCCAGCACGATAGCGTTGTTTGAAATCTGAAGCTTCTTGGTTGCTGTCGAACTCGATATGTAATTGTTTATCTGCAATGTAATTGTTTTCACCTGAGTATCTTGTGTATACATAAACTCGATTCGCATAGAAGACCTCTGTATCATAATTACCATAATTAATAAGTTTAAGTTTTCTGTCTTCACTATCGAAACTACTTGCTAAACTTATGAAATTTCCATCTACAGCAACCGTATTAGATGAATGTGGATAAATAAATGCGCTTTTTAAATTATTAAAACGTTTTAAAAACCGCCATTTTTGCCACACTAACTTACTTCCAACATACCGTTCTATAATCTCATGTCCTCCGACATAGATTCCTTCTCTTGTAGCCATAATACCACCTACTCATACACATCATAGATTGTGTTGGGATCTTTAGTTCTAACTGCTTCATATTGGGCTTTCGAACCGTACCAGTATTTCATTTGCTGGTTCCCGTTCTGGTTAATCAGCTTATTAGCGACCACTTCGGACGGTGTACTTGGAATTCCAAGCGCCGACCTGTTTACTCGCAAGACACCCGAACTATCGACTGTAATCGTCGAGTTATCAGGCCTGACAACTCCGTTTGAACCAGCTGTTGCGGTTGTGGGAATTGAACTCACTCCGTTTTTGAAAGTCTGCACAGACATTTTTTTCAACCCACGTCCATCATGAATCATGATGTTGTCTGAGTTGTTAACCTGACTAGCCTGTGGCAAATCAGTTACTTTTCGTGTCTGTGTACTAATTACTGCCATATTATACCTCCATTCTATATTTCCAATCTGCGACAATCACATGACCATTTTCGTCCGCAAGTAAGGTATGTTCTGTACCGTCTTCCGTACGAATCGGAGCAGTGAAGTCATTCTGCAAGAACATATACTCGATAGCATTTAGTCTATCTTCATGCTCCTGAAACTCACGCTTTAAAGCCTCTACAGACTCATAACTTGCTTGTCTTACGTTGTCTACGTTACCTAGACCAACTTGATGCTTCGTAACGCTATGTGGATTGTTGCGATTAGTTGCGTGATTGTTAAAATCTTGCTTACTTGCTTGCTCAACATTCGTGACATTCCCTAGTCCCACTTGTTGTTTCGTTACATTGTGTGGGTTGTTTCGGTTGTTGATGTGACCAGTAAGGTCAACCTTCTCAGCCTTGCTTCTAGTGAACTCGTCAATCTTTTCAGGCAGACCGTCGATGTCTGCAACCTTGTGACGATGGGTTGCGTCGGCTTTCCCGTTCCATTTTGTGCGTTCCTCAACCGATACATGTCGTGATATATCCTTGATATGATTGTCAATGCTATTTTGCAACTTAGTTTCTGTCGCTTTTAATTCAGGGACAGTTGCATAAACCAAGTCAGTCGCATTGTATTGAATGGTAATCTGACTATTCTTACTAATAGTCGTATTGAAATCATAATCTCGATATACATAAGCAGATGTTTTAGGAGGAATCACATCTCCCTGTTCTGCCCAAGTGTACATGTACATGAATTCTTCATGATTCCCACGTTTTGCAAACACACCGATTTCGTTCACAATCATTTCACGCTCAATCCGTGAGTTATCAAACCTCGCTGTGAGACGAATCGTGTCAGCGATATCAGTCGATAAAGACTGCGTAACTTGCAAAGAATGAACTATTTGAGCTACGTCATTCTTCTTGCCTGCGTCCGTCCGATGTCGTCCGCTCCCCAAAGCTATTCGAGTGAAAACCAGTGGTTCTCTATTTTGAATCGCTAAGGCTGTTTCGCTGATTGCTTTATCGGTCACAATAGGCTGGATAAAATATCCCATTTATTTCCTCCTATTCAAATCGAACTGAACGAATGTCTCTAAACGTGTGAGCACCGATATAAATCGCGTTCATCATAGGTGCTTCAACTGAGAATTGAATTCCTAAATGAGCAGGAATCAACTCACGCACATACTTTAAAAAACGGTTCAAATATCCGGTCGGTAGTTCTCCTAAAAATCGAATATGTACCGCCGAACCCTTGACCGTTACTAAATTATTGACATTCGTAAAGCTCTTTGTAATTTTTTGTAAACTCACTGAGTTTATTTTTATTTTGGAAGAAATTAAAGTGATTAGATACCGCCTTCGCTCTTCCAAATCAATTGTTTTCGGTTTTACCTGCAAAGCTTTTTCCCAACGTGCAATCCAGTCTTCGGTCGCTTCTGGCAACAACATCAACCGTCTTGTGTCAAAGATTAAGTCTGTAATCAATTCCAGCTCTGGAATCTCAGTTTCAAACAAATCATTGATTGTTGGATCTAAGACCTCTGGCAAAGCCGATAACATACGATATCTAACTTGTGACATTAATGGTTACCTCCGCTAATTTAGGAAGCATGTTGGTAGAAAGTTCAATACTTTGTTCCCTGTCATTCAACAAAATACGGTCCACATCTCGAACCCCATTAATTCTGTCAATGATCGTGGCAACTTTATAATTTCGAACCTCTTTCTCTTCAAATGCTTCTTCACGTAAGTATTTAATGAGTTGGACTTTCGCCTCGTGCTTGATGGTTTCGATATCTACATCTTCATCAATCTTGATCGTTGCGGTAATACGAACGTCGTAGCCACTTACAGACTGCACTGTCACATAAGCACCAATCGGAGCAACGCCTAATCCGTGGCCACTCGGTTCAGGATCCAAGTAATTCTTGAACTTATTTACCAGCTCTGCACTCGCTTCATTACCGTCAGCATCCGTAATAGATACACGGACTGTATTTTCACCCTTCCAAAGTGGCTCTACCAAGGCCGAACCAACACCAACAAACTCACTTGCCCATTTCTTGTATTGGGCAATGTTTCCGTTTAAAGTCGGTGTTTTAAGATACTCAATGGTCCGTTTACGGAGTTGTTTATCTGTCTCTTCGTCTTCTCCTACAACGATAACAGAACCAATTTCTGCCCCTTTAAAACCATTCAACACATCAATATTGATGAGTTGACCTCTTACATAGTTGGGAGCATTTCCGACTTGTTCAGCTACTACGCTATACTCGAATCCGGAGCGGCGTTCCAAAACACGGAAATTATACTCACTATTAACCACACTAAAACGGGTTCCTAGTGGGATTTCCTGTTTGAATTGAACCAATCGGACCGATGCCGTGGCTGGCAATCGTTCAACTCCAAACTGTCTACATAAACGAGTTAGGAAGATTCCTGTACTTGTATCTAAAAAGTTGACTTCCTCATACGATTTTAAGACCGTATACTGAATGGCAACTTCTCGAGCTGCAGGCGCTACTAGATTGTACAAGACAGACCCTTGTCTCTTGTCATACTTATCATCAAACAAGGCCAGCATATCCTCTAAAATTTCTGGATATGTTTTTACCTTTATCATCGTTTCACCTCCAAATCCATTTCAAATGTTCCAAAATCACTATCAACCATGAACTGCACATAAAACTCATCTTTTTTTACCTTGGTAGAAAAAGAATGAGCCTCATGAATCCTGTCATCTTCATACAAGGCCTCTTTTATGCGCCGTGCGATATCCATTTGGGCATAGTCCATATCTCCACCAAATAAAGCATCTAACTCCACACCGTACCGATGGTCATAAATCGTATAGATGAACCGTTCAGTTGTCAGCATGCGTCTGATTGATTGCTTCAGAGCATGAATGCCATCTGTTTCTAGCAAGATATTAGTTTCATCTAGTGTTAAGCTAGGCTGTTTCTTAGCTTCAACAACATTTTTAGCGATGTTTAAAAAGTTTGTTTTAGGAGTACTCATTCATCAGAACCCCCTTTCACTTTGCGCTTGTAGTGGAATATCTTCTTGTACAAGACATAATAAAACCCTCCACCATCTTGTCTGATGAGATGAAGGGTTTGGCCTACGTACTCAGGATCCAATGCTTCATCGGTCCATGTGACAGCAAGCATAGAATCATCTAAAATCAACTCATTGGTCAACTGGATTTTGAGTGGAGAAACCGATAAAACTACACCAGTCGTTATCTTTGCGAACTGGCGATTTTCAATGAAATTACTAATCAATTTCTTTAGATTTTCTATTACTTCCATCTACTCACTTCCTGCCATGAATAATTTAATTTCCATCGTGTGCTTTTCTGCACTGAAGGAATGAGTTGCCTCTTCAATGACATACCATCCCTTCTTCTCAATATCCTTAACATCCACATAGACTGCATGACCTGCTAAAAAATCAATACTTCCAATATCGGCTTTTAGACTGAAAGTTTCTTTGGGACGGTTTTTCATCTTCAAGAGCATTTCGCCCCATTGCTTGATTTGCCCCTCAGTTGCTTTCTCATCCACTTTTTTCATGTACTGGAGTTTTCCCCAAGCGCCGATATTGTAGCTGTCCTGATAGATGTAGACCTCTCTCTTTTTGGTTTCTTTGTTCTCTTGGATCAAGCGGACAATATTAGCACTATCCTCAATCGAACCTTCAAACTCAAAGCTAGACATAAAGGATTCATTGCCTATAATGTACTGGATTGGTAAGTTTTTCGGAGTTGTTAGTGTCAACTCTCCGAACTTGTCATACAAAACCAGCAACTCTCCACTTTGCACCAAGGTCTCGTCCATGGCCTCTTGGATAATATCCAGAGCCTTCTTATCTTCCTTCAACTGAGGGGATAAGGTCACGGCTGGGGCTTTTAGTTCCCCAATCTTCAAATCAAAATCTCCTGCGATTGCCGAGACGATTTGATTGACGTTTTTATCCTTGGCAACAAAGTTGATATTGCGTAGTAAGTACTTTATCTGATCATGAAAAGTCAAGGTTGTTTTGGTATCTTTTTCGTACTTGATTTTCGTCAAATAACCAAAGAATACCTCTTTATCATCTAGCTTGAAAGCGAGCGGAGAACCGTATTCAAAGGCTACTTTTGTAGAGTTGTACAAGGTAATCTCCACGCTCCAAGCTGACCCTTTTCTAGTTGTCTTGAATTCGACCTTTTCAGACACAGTTGCTAAATCCCAGGTATCTCCAGTTTTATTGTTCTGATAGAATAATTGCATCATGGTATCACAAACTCCTGTCCAGGATAAATCCAATGAGGGTCTTTGATTTTGTCTTTGTTGGCTTCGTAAATTTCAGTATATCGACTACCGTCTCCGTAAAAGGTCTGAGCAATTCCCCAAAGAGTATCACCACTCACGACCGTATGGCTTTTTTGAGCAGGTTTCTCTGTTGTGGCACTACGTTCTTCAGTAGCTTTTGCCTGAGGTTTCTTTTTAGTAGCCTCGAGTGCTTTTTTGTCTTTGATAGTAACCTTCCGTGGCTTGTGAGACCGATATTGTAAAAACTTAATCTTGTATATCAGGTCATTTTCATATCCTGTTTTGGTAGAGACATCGAACTGCTCCACTAGAAATTTCCCGTTAATAGCAGAACCAAAAGCACCCCCAATCATGAGTTGAATAGGAGTGCCTTCCGTCTTAAATTTACGAATAGATGATACAAAGGATTCTGGAGAGACACGGCTATTCCGTTGGTAATTTCCGTCGTATCTTCCACTAGGAATAAAGGATTCAAACTCAATCGATTGAAGCTCTGGATTTCCGACAAGCGGAACGTTACCAGTATCGATGATAGCGACTGTCTCAATTCCTTGTTTGTCCTCCAGTTTGATTTCTTCTGGATTCACTGGCAATTTAATACCTTCAATAAATATAAACATCTGCTACCCCCTTCCTAGTAAGCCATGAGGCCGTCAGCGCCATTATTCAAAGCGTCTACAATCGTTGCATTCAAATCATCCAATACGTTAGCATACTGGCCAGCGTTGTTAATGGAGTCAATGTTGGTGACAATCTCTGGCTTCAAGGTAATAAAGTTCTGTTGCCACTTCATGGTCGCAACGTCCTTAATCAGCTTGATGTATTCATCGTCCAGTTTGATTTCATCTTCAATCTTGCCGACTTTGTCTAATTTACCACCAGTAGGGTTGTGGCCACCGCCACCGCCTTTTCCTCCGTCTCCTTGTCCAGGTACTGAACTTGCTGGGCTGAGTTCATAAGGTGTAGTGCCTTGGTCACCCAAGAAATTGTTTCCTGCACCGTTGGCATCTCCAGCACCTTTGAAGAAACCACCTACAGCCTTATCAATCCCTTGGCCGAATTTATAGCCGTTATTAAAGGCCCCACCGACGCTACCAAATTCAAGATAACCCAGTTGTGGAGTCTCTAGTTCGGGAGTTTTTAAGTTAGCTTGGTGGTTAATAAGACCATCTGCCAAATGCAAACCTTCAAAAGTCTTCTTGACAGGTTTTTCCATGCTGTCGATGGCGTTAGCGATATCACCAGCAAAATTCGTTCGACCAAGAGAAACCGTTCCAACAGCGCTCAGATTTAGACCGAACCCATTCAAGAACCCAATCATCTTATTAAAGCCACCCAGAACAGAGTTAATCATGCCCTCGACTGCACCGATAACACTATTAACCATGCTGTCTACAAATCCAGCGATAGCGACCGCCATCCCTCTACCACCTTGGGCAATATCGTACCATGCCATTTGACAGTTATAAGTCAATTCATTCCATAGATTTATAGCTCCCGTAATAAACCAGTCGATAAATTGCAAGATTCCTATTATAATCGTTAGAATGAAACTATAAATCCCCATACCTATCATCATGATGCCGTTAGCAACACCAAAAACAAGTTGTAGGACCATATTTATCACCCATATAATGATATTGATAATCCCGATAATCACATTCCAAATTATCATTCCAAGGGCAAATATCGCTCCCATGATGATTCCTGTAGCTGATAAAGCTGCACCAGTAAGATTGTTAAACCATGCAACCAAGGCATAGAATAGACCAATCAGAATGATGACTGCCATCACAATCAACATGATTGGATTCATTGCCATCACTGCATTAAAACCAGCCATAGCGGCTTTCGCAACATTTGTAACGATACTAAATAGATTGGTCACTATACTTGCTGCGTTCATTGCGACTATATAAGTTCCTATAGCAATTGCCACAGCAATAATAATCGGTTGAATGACAGACCAGTTATCAGCCACAAATTGAGCAATCGGCGCCAACATACTCCAAACAGCCCCAATCATATCCATAGCAAAGATAACCGCTTGGACGACATATTGAAGCACCGTGGCTACAATCTGGGCGAATTGTTGGAAGGCAGACGAGTTCACTATCTGATTAATCTTAATCGATATTGGCTCAAGTGCCTTGGTCACAAAGTTCAGGAAGTTCTGCCATGCCCTGCCCCACGTCATAGGCATGTTGCGGAATTGCTTGTCAATCGTTTCGCTTGCATCCAGCATGGCAGTTTTGACAATGTCGGCCGTAATCTTCCCGTCTGCTCCAAGTTTCTTAACCTCGCCACGGCTAACGCCTAGCTTATTGGCAATAGCTTGGATTAAGGCTGGTGAAGTCTCAGCAAGGGAACGCAACTCGTCACCCTGCAACTTACCACTAGCCATAGCCTGAGTAAGCTGAAGCATGGCGCTTTTTTGTTCTTCAATGCTTGCGCCACCAACAACAAAGGATTTGTTCATAGTTTCCAAAAAAGCAATTGTTTCGCCGTTGTTTTGGAAAACATCGCCAGCTTGCATCCTCATCTTAGCGACACCGTTCGCCATGGTTGTATAGGCTGAGCCTGTACGTTGTGCGGATGTATAGATAGACTTTTGTAGTTGCTCCGTCGTCTGCATACCGTCACGAATCATATCTAAACGAGCATGCATATTAGCATACTCGTCTGACATGCCTATAGCTTGTTTAGTAATCGTACCGACTGCAATACCAGCTAAAGCGGTCTTCAACAATCCTTTCAAAGATACTAACTTACTTAATTTGTTAGAAGCGTTATTAGAGGCATTCCCTAAATCTCTTAGAGCCAGTTCTTCTTTTTTTAGTCCTGCAGCTGCTAGCGTTGCACTGTTGACAAACCTACCGTTGACATCAGCGACTCGCCCAGCTTTATTGACAAAATATTGACCAGAATCACCAGCTTTTTTCATAGCGGACTCTTGAGCCTTCATAGCTTTATCTATGCCAGAGCCTGCATTTTTGACACGCTCCATAGTCGCATAGATTTTATTTAAAGTGCCTGTGACTCTATCGGTCAAAGACATGGTTGTTTGTATATTTGCCAATAGAATCACCTCACTTCTTCATTGCTTTTTTACGTTGTTTCGCCTCTTCATGCATGACTGCAGCGAAAAAGGCTTTTTCTTCTACATCCATATTCACAAATTCACTAGGGCGAATGTAATAGTTTACGAGGGCGAAGTAGGCAAGTTGTGCCTCCGCGTCCTCTTTTATTAGTTTTTTGCCTCGTCAACCTTGTCTTGGAATGTTTGGTTGATACCGCTGAGTTCGGTCACAGCTTCCAAAATCAAGGCGCTTTCGCCCCAGTTAAACATAGTACCGAATAACTCAGAAGCTCCCATTGCTCCATACGAATCTTGTAATTCTTTATCGTTAAGGTCAGGAACCACGATAGACGCAATACAGATTTCACGGTTATATTTAACACCGTCAAAGACACGCTCTTGGCGTCCATTGCGACCAGGTTTATTGACAAAGCAACGGTCATTGATTAAGTCCGCTTCACGTGCGCTCAAGACTCGAATTTTAACTGGTTCCTCAAAAGAAGGAAGCAAGACATCCTTAGTCTCTTCCCCTTTTTTATTTTGTTTCAAAAATGCTTTTAATCCACTCACCACTATTTCCTCCTTATGTTAGTATATAATTTCTTGGAATTCTGATAAAATATCAAAATCTTGGAATGTGAAGTCCGTTTCTTCGTCAATGACCTCATCCGCTGATCCATCTAGTTTAAAGATAAGTGATTCTTTGAACAGAACCCCTTTCAAAACGATGGTATAGCGACCTGCACGAGATGTGCGGTCTTCGTTAGTACACTTGATATCAATACGAGGCAAAATACCTTGTTTGACATAGTTTAAAGCCATCGCCTTTAATTCTGGACGGTGGTAGTACATCTTCAACGAACCTGTACCTTCTGCGCCGACAATCTTACCACCCTTCATACGAGAGTTGAGAGGGGTAACATCAGCTTTTGTGTATTCAACCTTCGCTTCTAGCGAGATAAGCTCTGCTAGTTCATATTGCTTGTCATTGATTGTAAAGAAGACTGTTCCTTCCTTAGCTGACAAAGCATCTAATTGGTTCATAATAGCCATTAGCTAGTTTCTCCTTTCTTAATCACAGATAACCGTCATGTACAAGATTTCCATAGCGTCCGTCAAGACAACTGGCAAGTTTACCACGACAGATTCTTTGGTGATACCTTGTGAAATCTCAATATCTTTGGCTTTATACTCCAAGGCTTGCTTTTGAGCAAGTGGATCAAGGACCATTGTGATGATTCGCTGTTTAAACAACTCACGACCATTCACGTTGTTTGGCACTTTACCGATGAAGTAGTTCTCAAAGATATACTTGACATTGGTATTGATATTATCCATGGTGCGGACAAGTTTGTTCTTACCAAAAATACGGCTGTGTTCTACCGTATAGCTAGTAAATGAGTTCACATCTGACAGGATAATCACTTTTTCATTTCGATAAGCAAAGATAAGCTGACCTTTATTGATGAGCTTTTCAGCCTCTGCTTCGTTCTTACGCTCACAGTCGATAGCGCCTGGATAAGACTTGAATGTATTGGATTGCAAGCCAGCCCCTGCATACTTACCAGCTACGAAGTAAACACAGTCCTTAGCGCCTAGTTTCGTACCATCGCTCAATGTAACCCCGTTACCGACTGATACAACACCTTCATCGTCAGCATCCGTGTAATCATTCAAGACTGCAATAACTGAACGACCAGCGTCACGCCATTTCTTAATATGAGCCGTAACAAGTGCTTTCGTTGCACTTTCGTCAGTACCTAGAGCCAAGACACGGAAGTCTTGAGTGTCGAGTGCATTTAGGAAATCTTCAACTTCTGAATTGGTTGTAGCACCATCAGTACCACCTTCAAGCAAGATTGTCTTATCTTCTGTCGTTAGAGTACCCGTTACGTTCACATAGTCGTTCTTAAATGGCAAGGCTGTGATGATTTGTTTGTCAACTTCTTTGCCAAAGAAAACAGTTGTCACTTCAAAACCAGTCTCGACTTGTTTCTTGAAGATAACATGAATATGGTTACCAGCCAATCCTTTGTATTTAGCTGTAACGACCATATCGCTTTCTGTTTTCGTAGCCTGTACCCCAGCATTGTTCACACCGTTGTAGACAAGAACCTTGCCAGTTCCTTTCAAGGCCTCACGAATCGGAAGGAGTTCATCAATCGGTTTACCAAATAGTCGGCGGAAGTTGCTTGTGCCGTCAACAAGTGTGAAAGCACCAGGTTCTCCCCAAGATCCAGCAATCATAACTGCTGCAATCGTATTGTCTTCCAAAGGAATAATCACATCATCTCTTGATACGAAATTGATGTAGGCCTTTGGAACTCGTTTATTCTGTACTCTCCATTGTGCCATTAGTTAGCCACACCCTTTCTCCAGTCTTCTAAAATGCGTCTTACTTCTGCTAGTGAGTATGACTGGTCATCTTCCAGCAAAATGTTTAACAAAGTTGCATCCTCTTCAAAATACTTGAGTAATGCCTCTTTGCCAAATTTATCTTCAGTGGTTGGTACCACTGGTTCGGTTACATAACCTACTTCTTCATTCATTTCCATGAGAAGTTTCACCTATCCTTTCTAATATTTGCATTGTCGGTTCTTCTTCAACCCATCGAACGTATCGAGTGATTGTAAATGTGCATATCAAATCATTCGCATTGTATTCTACCTTCAAGTCATTGATAGGGTACTTATCCCCTAAATAACGAAAAGAAGGCGAATGAAACACCGTTTCAATCTCCTCAAACTTCTGGTATAAGTCGGTTGTTTTTTCGGTATAGTAATGCAACAAAACAATAAAAACCTGCTTATCGTTTTGGTTTGCCAACCGCTTCCGAGTCACAGGTTTCACATCTACAATGAAACAAGGTGTTTTCAATCCTTGCTGGATTTGTTCATCATACACCTTGCACCCAAACACATCTTTGAGTTGCTTGATGACGAGTGGTCTAATACTATAATCCACCTAGTTCCTCCTTTAGCCTCTCTTCGATTTGTTGCGTGATTTGTGGGATTTTCTGTTTAATCTGCTCTTCTGTCAATCTCATCATAAAGCGCCCTTCGACCCAAGGATTGACCAAGCGTTTGCCAATTGCAGGGACATAACGCCCTACTTGTTGGCGGTGTCCGCTTTCAACGAAAGAAGCATACTCCATAGGGTTAAATGCGATAACCTCGTACACATTCCCATTTTTGCTTACTTCCATCTTCCACGATTGATTTAACTTACCTGTTAGGCCCTTGGGTGTTCGTTCCTTAACCTCTTTCAAAAAGGCTAGGCCGATATCTTTAGCAGCCTGCATAAACTCAGAATCAATAATTGTCTGAGCTCGTTCAAGCCGTTTCAAGAACTCTTGAACATCACTATCATCATAGCCACTCATGTCGTCTCACCACAATTTCTTGATGCGTGACATAGACCATCGGGTCTTCACTGGTCAGGTATTTAACACCGTCCACAATCAATTTACTACCAGCTTTGATAGTAAATTTAGGCGAACAGAAAATCTTGTGCTCTGTCTTGAGTTGGTGTGCTTCGTTCTGCTCTGTATTCACTAAGTTGCGAACAGAGACACGACATGGAACCTTCTTATAGATTTCTTTGAACTCTACAAAATCAGCTCCGTTGGGTTTCGTACCCTCGACAGTAGCAAATACATCCATCTTTTTATCATAGGTCCATTCAATACTTGGTCTTGCCTGAGATAGGACATCATTGATATTCATCCTACCACCTCAACTTTCTGAACCTCTGTAGCTGACTGGTAAAGTCTAGCAAGACACGTTCAGCCCGTCTAGCAAGGTCTGACTTCTCCAATTCGACACGAGTATCTCCAACGGAAATAGTCTTGCCTTGAACAGCTTGGTCAGGATTACAAACAACATAAACCATCTGAATGGCCACAAATCGCAACTCTAAAGGAAAATCCTCACGATTACAGTAGTTAAGAATGTTCTGCATGACTTCATCGACTACTAACTCTTCTAGATAGCATGTATAACGTTGTTCATACAAGTCAATCAAGGATTGTCTAGCATTCTCATTATGCTGTTGAATTTCTTCAAGTGTCATCTTCTCCATCAGCAGAAACACCCTCCTTATTTCTCTTCTTCGTCTTTCTTGCTTGTTTTCTTAGCTTTCACTTTTTCAAGTTCTGCAAGAGCCTTGTCACGTTCTGCCACAACTGCTTGATACTCCTGAATGGTATAGGTACGTCCGCTGGTTGCTGGCTCTACGACGACATATTCGCCATCTTTGATTTTTACCACATCGTAGCCATCTTCAAGGAAGGTTGCTTTTTCTAGTTCATCGATATCTAGGACACGATTTTCTTTCTTTACTGTTATCATTTTCTATCCTCCTCTTTAAGGTGCGACAACAAAGGCTAGACCTTCATGTTTAGTCTGGAATAGCAATACATCATCGTAAGATTGTTCGTAATACAAGTAGTTACCGCTTGAAGAAGCACTTGGTGCGTCAAGTCCAACAAATTCATATTTTTGTGGCGCTGCCATACATGGAATATGAATCAAGAAGAAATGGATTTGTTTAGCAGTTGGGTCAACTTTAGCGCCATTTGTGAAGTTGTACAAGGTCTTCATGCGGTCAGATGGAATAGCTGGTTCAATCGTCACATCGTCCAAACGACCGATAGAACGGTCAATCACCGTGCCTTGACCGTGGATATTGACTGTACGGCCAAATTGCTTGATGTTCTTGATCATACGTTTAACTGCTGGGGTACAGAAAATAACACGACCTTCTGCTGGTACTCCAGCTTCGTCCATTTGTTCCATCAGCTCATCGAAGGTTGCGAGGAAGTTTTCCTCAGTCAAATTCAATGACTTAATTTGTTTACTTTCTGTATCAAGTGCTTTCTTACGGGAGAACAATTTAGATACCATGAATTTATCCATTTCTGGAACTTTTTCAGTATCGTTGAATGTCTTAGTAATGTTAGCAATGGAAGTAACATAGTTAGTTTCATCAACATCTGATGGGTCTACTAGTGTTGACCAATAACGCTCATTAGTCAATGTGTATGTTTCCCATTGGTTTTCATAGTTAGCGTCAATATTCGTAATCGTGCGACGTGTACGGTCCTTGCGCCCTTCTTTAATCAAAAGACGCGGCACTTTCACTTCTTTAGCTCCTGTAAATTTCAAAAGCGTGTTTGATGGAGAGTTCCAAAGTTTGTTAGTGAATAACAGTCCGTTTTCACTATAACGATTTTGCAAACCTTGTTGGTAAGCCTGTGCATAGTTCAATGTTGCTGGCATATCTGTTCCTCTTTTCTATTTTTTGATTATAGATCTGACGTAAACGCATTGATCATCTGCGTTGTCAGGTCGTTAGCAACTGTTTCTTCTTGTGTTGCCCCTTGTGGCTTAGCACCAGCGATATGTGGTTCTACAGCCTTTTCTGGAGCAAATAAAAAGCCTTTAGATTCCTTCAAAGCCGTTAACTGTTCATCTAATCCAGTCACCGCTCCGTTGTCACCTAATCCCAATTTAGACTTGTCTAGTAGACTAGACACGATTCCAGCGTCATGAACCTTACCGCTCAAGTGCATTTCAATAGCATGATCTAACTGCATTGTCTTGAGTTGTTGTTCATGTTCCTTCTGTTGTGTCTTATACTTGCTGTCCAAGTCTGAGTATTTTTGTTGTAGTTCAGCATTGCCCTCAGCGTCTTTCTTGAGCTGTTTCATGTCCTTATCACGCTCTTCCAACTGGTCTTGCAAGCCCTTGGCATTATCTTCTGCAGCAGACACCTTTGCTTGTAGGTCCTGTGTTGATTTCCCGTGTTCGGACATAACTGCTTCAACTTGTTCCTCAGTCAATCCTAACTGTTCCAAAAATTTACGATTCATTTCTTTTCCTCCTGTACGTTTGTTTAACGTAGCAACGACCACGACATTTTGGTAAAGTAAAAAAGCCTTTTAACGCCATGCTCAGGGCGAAAGACACTAGTCGATTTGAACTAATTTAGCAATTCGATTATGTAAGTCTCTGATTTTTCGCTGTTCTTCTATGTGTAGCACTAGCTTTGTTGTAATGACGGTTACAGCAATTGTTAGTGCTATTTTTGTATAC
>NZ_VMMD01000008.1:0-78378 GCF_013277015.1 Streptococcus sp. 1032
ACGCTAATGTAGAGACAGAGAAAAACAAAGGTATCACAGCTATTGGAGCTGTAACAACAGCGAACAAGGCGAAAGCAAGCGCAATAGCTGCAATTGAAGCTAAAGTTACAGAAAAAACAAATCAGATTACACAAGATTCAAGTTTAACTGAGGACGAAAAAACAGCAGAGAAGAACCAAGTTACTCAAGAAGC
Organism: Streptococcus sp. 1032; assembly: GCF_013277015.1. Classification (NCBI taxonomy): domain Bacteria; kingdom Bacillati; phylum Bacillota; class Bacilli; order Lactobacillales; family Streptococcaceae; genus Streptococcus; species Streptococcus sp. 1032. Next base: position 194 of record NZ_VMMD01000008.1, read on the forward strand.
AGGTAAAGCAAAAACTGCCATCAATCAAGCAACTACTAACGCTAATGTAGAGACAGAGAAAAACAAAGGTATCACAGCTATTGGAGCTGTAACAACAGCGAACAAGGCGAAAGCAAGTGCAATAGCTGCAATCAATGCTGCTGCATTTGCTAAGAAAACAGAAATTTCGAATCGTTTTGATTTGACAACTGAGGATAAGTCAAGAGCATTGCAACAGGTGGATCAAGAAGCTAAGGATGCTAAGATTGCGGTGGACAAGGGCGTAACAAATAAGGATGTAGAACAGGCAAAAGTGGCAGGAATCGATGCTATCAAGAACATCAATCCACAACCATCTCCACGTCCGCTTCCTACGCCTCAACCTCAACCTCAACCTTCTACTCCTACTCAGCCAGACCAAGGAGCTACTGAGACTCCAACAGCTCCATCTGATCCAGCTCCACAATCGTCTCAACCAACTGCTCCGAGTCAACCTGCAAGTCCTGCTCCAGCTCCAAGTTCAGCTCCGACTCAAGCTCCTAGAGTGGCAGCAAGCGCTTCAGCTAGCTCAACGAGCACGCAAGCTCCAGCTCAAGAGCAAGTTGACAAGTCTGAACTTCGTGCCTTGACTCAAGAGTTAGACCAACGCTTGAAAGCTTTGGCAACAGTATCTGATCCGAAAATCGATGCAGCCAAGGCTGTCCTCCTAGATGCTCAAAAAGCTCTGGAAGATAGTGCCTTGACAGAGCAAGGTCTGCGTACTGCAGTAGAGTCTGTGAAGGCTGTCTTGGACTCTCTCAAAGATGTGAAAGCAAATGCTAGCGACAGCAAGCCTACACAGGACAAGAAAGATGCTAAGCAAGGAACGGAAGATAGTAAGGATTCAGATAAGATGACTGAAACAAACTCAGTTCCAGCAGGAGTGATTGTGGTCAGTCTACTTGCTCTCCTAGGCGTGATTGCCTTCTGGTTGGTTCGTCGTAAGAAAGGGTCAGAAATCCAGCAATTAAGCACGGAATTGACCAAGGTTCTCGGACAGCTAGATGCAGAAAAAGCGGATAAAAAAGTCCTTTCCAAAGCCCAAAAACTTCTCCAAGAAACCCTTGATTTCGTGAAAGAGGAAAATGGCTCAGCAGAGACAGAAGCTAAACTAGTAGAGGAGCTTAAAGCAATCCTTGCCAAACTCAAGTAAAACATGAATTATGAAATGTCAGACCTAAAAGACATTTTCGTTCACAAAAGCAGCGACGAGTAACCCTTGTCGTTGCTTTTTGGCTATTTTGGGGACAAGATCCACCTTGACTAGCAAAAGAAAAGAGTAGTCCAATAGTGCCCGATACGATTTTGCGTAGCAGAAAGCATACAAATTAAATTGAATATAGTAAAATAGGATTAGAAATCTTAAGAAAGTTGGTTCTTTATTGGAAACGATAATATTTTCAATCTCCGTTTTTTTAGCAGGGGTCTTGTCCTTCTTTTCTCCCTGTATTTTTCCTCTTCTGCCAGTCTATGCTGGAATTTTATTGGATGATCAGGAAAGTGCAAAAAGCTTTTCTTTATTTGGGAGAAAGGTTCTCTGGTCAGGCTTGATTCGAACACTTTGCTTTATCGCAGGTATTTCTCTTATTTTCTTTATTCTAGGCTTTGGCGCTGGTTACTTTGGTCATATTCTCTATGCCAATTGGTTTCGATATGTCATGGGAACCATTATTATCATTTTAGGTCTTCACCAGATGGAAATTTTTCATTTTAAGAAATTAGAGATTCAAAAAAGTTTTACTTTCAAGAAATCAGAGGCAAATCGTTATTGGTCAGCTTTTTTACTCGGTATTACCTTTAGCTTTGGTTGGACGCCTTGTATTGGTCCAGTTTTAAGTTCTGTTTTAGCGCTTGCAGCTTCTGGAGGCAATGGCGCCTGGCAAGGAGCTATCTATACCTTGATTTATACTCTAGGGATGGCTATTCCTTTCTTGGTCTTGGCTCTAGCTTCAGGTGTAGTAATGCCATGTTTTAGTAAAATTAAACGTCATATGATGCTACTGAAGAAAATTGGTGGTTTCCTCATTATTTTAATGGGAATTTTGTTACTATTAGGACAAGTAAATGTTCTAGCTGGAATTTTTGAATAAAGGAGAAAAAGATGAAAAAAATAATGTTTGCTGGTTTAAGCCTTTTATCATTAGTCGTATTGATGGCCTGTGGTGAGGAAGAAACTAAAAAGACTCAAGCGGCACAACAGCCAAAACAACAGCAACAACAAACGTCCGTACAACAAATTGCTGTTGGAAAAGATGCTCCAGACTTCACCTTGCAATCCATGGATGGTAAAGAAGTTAAGTTATCTGATTACAAGGGTAAAAAAGTCTACTTGAAGTTTTGGGCTTCATGGTGTGGTCCATGTAAAAAAAGTATGCCTGAGTTGATGGAATTAGCTGCGAAACCAGATCGCGATTTCGAAATTCTTAGTGTCATTGCACCAGGAATTCAAGGTGAAAAAACTGTTGAGCAATTCCCACAGTGGTTCCAAGATCAAGGTTATAAGGATATCCCAGTTCTTTATGATACAAAAGCAACTACCTTCCAAGCTTATCAAATTCGAAGCATTCCTACAGAATACCTGATTGATAGTCAAGGAAAGATTGGAAAGATTCAATTTGGTGTTATCAGTAACGCGGATGCAGAAGCAGCATTTAAAGAAATGAACTAGAATCGATAAAATCTGATTACAATATGTAGTCAGATTTTTTTAGAAAATTATTTTATAAATATTCACAAATATCCTATATTTATGGTAAAATAGAATCATCATTTTATTTAGGAGTCAAATATGAATATATTTAGAACAAAGAATGTAAGTTTGGATAAAACGGAGATGCACAGGCATTTGAAGTTATGGGATTTGATTTTGCTGGGTATCGGAGCCATGGTAGGGACAGGCGTCTTTACAATAACAGGTACTGCAGCCTCAACTCTAGCTGGTCCAGCCCTAGTGATTTCAATCGTTATTTCTGCCTTGTGTGTGGGATTATCAGCTCTCTTTTTTGCAGAATTTGCCTCACGAGTACCTGCTACAGGTGGTGCCTACAGTTATCTCTATTCTATTTTAGGAGAATTTCCAGCTTGGTTGGCTGGCTGGTTAACCATGATGGAGTTCATGACAGCCATATCTGGTGTGGCTTCGGGTTGGGCAGCTTATTTTAAAGGCTTGCTCTCTCAATACGGGATAGCCCTTCCTCAGGCTTTAAATGGTACCTTTAATCCTCAAGCTGGGACATTTGTTGATTTATTGCCTATTCTTGTCTTGGTCTTGGTGACTTCACTTGTTTTACTAAATGCCAAGGCAGCCTTACGCTTTAATTCTATTCTAGTGATTTTGAAATTTTCCGCTTTAGCTCTCTTTGTTTTAGTAGGAATTTGGCATATCAAACTTGATAACTGGAGTAATTTTGCTCCTTATGGTTTTGGACAAATCTATGGCGCTAGTACTGGTATTATGGCTGGTGCGTCCTTGATGTTCTTCGGTTTTTTGGGATTTGAATCCATCTCTATGGCTGTAGATGAGGTCAAGACTCCTCAAAAAAATATTCCTAGAGGGATTGTCTTATCGCTTTCTATCGTAACCATTCTTTATGCCTTGGTGACGCTTGTCTTAACTGGTGTAGTTCACTATAGCCATCTAAATGTCGATGATGCCGTTGCCTTTGCCCTTCGTAGTGTTGGGATTAGTTGGGCAGCCAACTATGTGTCATTAGTGGCTATCTTGACCTTGATTACAGTTTGTATTTCGATGACCTATGCCCTATCGCGTATGATTTACAGTTTAGCGCGCGATGGCTTAATGCCTGCTGCCTTTAAAGAACTAACGAAGACAAGTAAGGTACCAAAAAATGCTACTATCTTGACAGGTCTAGCTTCAGCAGTAGCAGCAGGAATGTTCCCACTAGCTAGTATTGCAGCCTTCTTAAACATTTGTACCTTGGCCTACTTGATCATGCTGGCTTACGGCTTGATTCGCTTACGGAAAGAAAAAGGAATGCCCAAAGCGGGCGAATTTAAAACACCCTTGGTACCCTTATTACCGATTTTATCAATCATCATTTGTTTATCCTTTATGTTACAGTATAATATGGAAACCTGGATTGCTTTCTTGATTGCCTTGTTGATAGGAAGTATTATTTACTTCACTTATGGTTATAAGCATTCTACTATAGAAGAATAAAGTGAGAATCTGTTGAGTTGTTGAAACTCAGCAGATTTTTATATGTGAAAGAAATTTCAAATTTTTTCTAAAAATATCTTGACAGATTAAATTTTTAGGAGTAGAATGTTTACTAGTTAATTAAATGGTTAAGGAGTTGTTCATGAAGAAACAAAATTTATTTTTAGTCTTGTTAAGTGTTTTTCTATTATTGCTAGGAGCCTGTAGTCAAAAGGAAAGCCAGACAGGAAAGGGGATGAAAATTGTGACCAGTTTTTATCCTATCTACGCTATGGTTAAGGAAGTATCTGGTGACTTGAATGATGTTCGGATGATTCAGTCAAGTAGTGGGATTCATTCTTTTGAACCTTCGGCAAATGACATCGCGGCCATCTATGATGCAGATGTCTTTGTTTATCATTCTCATACACTCGAATCTTGGGCAGGAAGTCTGGATCCAAATCTAAAAAAATCCAAAGTTAAGGTTTTAGAGGCTTCTGAGGGAATGACCTTGGACCGCGTCCCAGGGCTAGAAGATGTGGAAGCAGGGGATGGAGTTGATGAAAAAACGCTCTATGACCCTCACACTTGGCTAGATCCTGAAAAAGCTGGTGAAGAAGCTCAGATTATCGCTGATAAACTTTCAGAGGTGGATAGTGAGCATAAAGAAACTTACCAGAAAAATGCGCAAGCCTTTATCAAAAAAGCTCAAGAACTAACTAAGAAATTTCAGCCTAAATTTGAAAAAGCGACTCAGAAAACATTTGTAACACAACATACAGCCTTTTCTTATCTAGCTAAGAGATTTGGGCTTCATCAACTTGGTATTGCAGGCATCTCTCCTGAACAAGAACCAAGTCCAAGACAACTAACAGAAATTCAGGAATTTGTTAAAACCTATAAGGTTAAAACGATTTTTACAGAAAGTAACGCTTCTTCAAAAGTAGCTGAAACTCTTGTCAAATCAACAGGTGTGGGTCTTAAAACTCTGAATCCTTTAGAGGCAGACCCACAAAATGACAAGACTTACCTAGAAAATCTTGAAGAAAATATAAGTGTTTTAGCAGAAGAATTAAAGTGAGGAAAGAATGAAAATCAATAAAAAATATGTAGCGGGTTCAGTGGCAGTCCTTGCCCTAAGTGTTTGTTCCTATGAACTTGGACGGTACCAAGCTGGTCAGGCTAAGAAAGAGTCTAATCGAGTTGCTTATATAGACGGTGATCAGGCTGGTCAAAAGGCAGAAAATTTGACACCAGATGAAGTCAGTAAGAGAGAGGGAATCAACGCCGAACAAATTGTTATCAAGATTACGGATCAAGGTTATGTGACCTCTCATGGAGACCATTATCATTACTATAATGGCAAGGTTCCTTATGATGCCATCATCAGTGAAGAACTGCTGATGAAAGATCCGAATTATCAGTTGAAGGATTCAGACATTGTCAATGAAATCAAGGGTGGCTATGTCATTAAGGTAAACGGTAAATACTATGTTTACCTTAAAGATGCGGCCCATGCGGACAATATTCGGACAAAAGAAGAGATTAAACGTCAGAAGCAGGAACACAGTCATAATCATAATGCAAGCACAGATAATGCTGTTGCTGTAGCCAGAGCCCAAGGACGCTATACAACGGATGATGGTTATATCTTCAATGCCTCTGATATTATAGAAGATACGGGTGATGCTTATATTGTCCCTCACGGCAATCACTTCCACTATATTCCTAAGAGTGACTTGTCTGCTAGTGAATTAGCTGCTGCCCAAGCCTTCCTATCTGGAAAAGGCGGTCAATTAAGTACGGTTGAATATCGTTCTAGCAGGGGAGAAACAAGATCTAGTGTGAGAACGAGTCAATCTGGAACTCCTCAAAATCCTGCAACAGATTCTGAAAGTCAAAGTGAGGATTTAGCTAGTCTCCTTCAAGAATTGTATGCTTTGCCACTTAGCCAACGTCATGTGGAGTCTGATGGATTAGTATTTGACCCAGCACAGATTATAAAACGTACTGCAAATGGTGTGGCAGTTCCTCACGGGGATCATTTCCATTTCATTCCGTATTCACAAATGTCTGCTTTGGAAGAAAAATTGGCTCGAAATCTACCAATTGGAGGTCGGCCAGTTCAAAAGCATTCTGATAATACGAAACCAAGCAGTACAGATAAACTAGGTTCAACCATTAAACCAAACTTTAATCTCAATACGCCGGCACCGAATAGAGCAACTGGAGGAGCCTATACAACAGATGATGGGTATGTCTTTAGTCCGACAGATGTGATTGAAGATACAGGTGACGCTTTTATTGTACCGCATGGTAACCATTTTCACTATATACCAAAAGGCGCTTTGTCTGCAGGGGAATTGGCTGCAGCCCAAGCCTATTGGAATGGGAAGCAGGGGTCTCGTCCTTCTTCAAGTTTTAGTCATAATGCAAACCCAGCTCAACCAAGCTTGTCAGAGAACCACAATCTAACTGTCACTCCAACTTATCATCAAAATCAAGGGGAAGACATTTCAAGCCTTTTACGTGAATTGTATGCCAAACCTTTGTCAGAACGACATGTGGAATCGGATGGCTTGGTATTCGACCCAGCACAAATAACAGATCGTACAGCAAATGGTGTTGCTGTGCCTCACGGAAATCATTATCACTTTATCCCTTATTCACAAATGTCTGATTTAGAGCAGAAGATTGCAAGAATGATTCTGTTAAAAGGGCAAAATGGTGCAGTCGTGCCAGGAATGCATTATTTGAAACCAGCACCAAAACCGCAAGCTCAACCGTCAACTGAGAAAAAACAAACTAATTTTGCAGTAGAACAGGTTGTTAGAAAAGTTGGAAAAGGATATGTTGTGGAAATTGCTGGTGTCAGTCACTATGTTTTTGCTAAAGACTTGGCTAAGGATAAGATTGATGCTATTGAAAATCTCTTGTCTAAGAAAACTCAAGAGACACATGCTCTAGTTGCGAAGAAAGAAAACGTCTCTTCTCGTGACAAAGAATTTTATGATAAAGCTTACAATCTGTTAACCCAGGCTCATAAAGCCTTGTCTGAAAATAAGGGGCGTGCTGTTGATTTCCAAGCCTTAGACAAATTAGCAGAACGCTTGAATAATGAATCTTCTAATAATAAAGTAAAATTGGTAGATGATTTATTGGCATTTCTAGCACCGATTACCCACCCAGAACGCCTTGGCAAACCAAATGCTCAAATTGCCTATACAAACGATGAAATTAAATTAGCGAAATTAGCAGGTAAATATACAACCTCAGATGGCTACATTTTTGACGAACATGATATTGAAAGTGATGCAGGAAATGCCTACGTCACTCCACACTTGAACCATAGCCACTGGATTAAAAAAGACAGCTTATCTGAAGCTGAAAGGGCAGCAGCTCAGGCTTATGCTAAAGAAAAAGGCTTACAAGCTCCAAATTCTACTGAAGCAAAACCAGAGGCAACAGGGACAGAAGCTATCTATAACCGCGTAACAGCTGAGAACAAGGTACCATTAGAAAAAATACCAAATCATTTACAGTATACTGTAGCTGTACAGAATGGTTACTTTATAATTCCTCACTTTGATCACTATCATAATCTTAAGTTTGCATGGTTTGACGAAGGACTCTATAAGGCACCTGAGGGTTATACCTTAGAAGATTTATTTGCGACTGTAAAATACTACGTTGAACATCCGGACCAACGTCCTCATTCAGATAATGGTTGGGGTAATGCTAGCGACCATGTTCGTAAAAATAAGGCAGACCAAGACGGTAAACCTGATGAAAATAAGGAACATGATGAAGTAAGTGAGCCAACTCGCTCTGAATCTGATGAAAAAGAGAATCACGCTGGTTTAAATCCTTCAGCAGATAATCTTTATAAACCGAGCACTGATGAAGACGAGACAGAGGAAGAAGCTGAAGATACTACAGAAGAGCCAGAAGTCCATCAAGTAGAGACTGAAAAAGTGGAAGCCAAACTCAAAGAAGTAGAAGCTTTACTTGATAAAGTAACGGATGCTAGTCTGAAAGCTACTGCGACTGAAACCCTGGCTAGTTTACGAGGTAACTTGAGCCTGCAAACCATGGATAATAATGACATCATGACAGAGGCAGAAAAATTACTTGCTTTGTTAAAAGGTAGTGAGTCAGTTACGACGAAACCAGAAGCATAAGTTTATCCTATTAAATCAAGATGATGTAAGAGTCAGTAGTAATACTGGCTTTTATTTTTTTAAATGATATAAAAATCTTGACAGATAAACTTAAAAAAGGTAAACTATTTACTGGTTAATTAAATGGTTAAATAACCAGTTTAGAAAAATTGTTTAACCGAGAAAAAGAAGTTGAGAAAAAGCTTCATCATTTATTGAAATGAGGGATTTATGAAATTCAGTAAAAAGTATATAGCAGCCGGATCAGCTGTTATCGTATCCTTGAGTCTATGTGCATATGCACTAAACCAGCATCGATCGCAGGAAAATAAGGACAATAATCGTGTCTCTTATGTGGATGGTAGTCAGTCCAGTCAGAAAAGTGAAAACTTGACACCAGACCAGGTCAGCCAAAAAGAAGGAATTCAGGCTGAGCAAATTGTCATCAAAATTACAGATCAGGGCTATGTGACGTCACACGGTGACCACTATCATTACTATAATGGGAAAGTTCCTTATGATGCCCTCTTTAGTGAAGAACTCTTGATGAAGGATCCAAACTATCAACTTAAGGATGGAGATATTGTCAATGAGGTCAAGGGTGGTTATATCATCAAGGTCGATGGAAAATATTATGTTTACCTGAAAGATGCAGCTCATGCTGATAATGTTCGAACCAAAGATGAAATCAATCGTCAAAAACAAGAACATGTCAAAGATAATGAGAAGGTCAGCTCTGATGTTGCTGTAGCAAGGTCTCAGGGACGTTATACGACAGATGATAGTTATGTCTTTAATCCAGCTGATATTATCGAAGATACGGGTGATGCTTATATCGTTCCCCACGGAGGTCACTATCACTACATTCCAAAAAGTGATTTGTCTGCTAGTGAATTAGCAGCAGCAAAAGCTCATCTAGCTGGGAAAAATACTCAACCGAGTCAGTTAAGCTATTCTTCAGCAGCTAGTGACAATAACACGCAATCTGTAGCACAAGGCTCAACTAGCAAGTCAGAAAGCAAAGTTGAAAATCTCCAAAGTCTATTGAAAGAACTCTATGATTCACCTAGCGACCAACGTTACAGTGAATCAGATGGTCTGGTTTTTGACCCTGCTAAGATTATCAGCCGTACGGCAAATGGAGTTGCGATTCCGCATGGCGACCATTATCACTTTATTCCTTACAGCAAGCTTTCTGCCTTAGAAGAAAAGATTGCTAGAATGGTGCCTATAGGCGGGACTGATTCTACGGTCTCTACAAATGAAAAACCTCATGAAGTAGCGTCTAGTCTAGGAAGTCTTTCAAGTAGTCCATCTACTTTGAATCATGCCTCATTACTTACAAATAAGCCTATCTCTTCAACATCTGATGGCTATATCTTTAATCCTAAAGATATTGTCGAAGAAACTGCTACAGCCTATATTGTAAGACATGGTGATCATTTCCATTACATTCCAAAATCAACCGTAATTGGGCAACCGACTCTTCCAAACAATGGTCTAACAACACCTTCGCCATCTCTTTCAGCCAATCCTGGTGTTTCACATGTGGAACATGAAGAAGATGGTCATGATTTTGATGTCAATCGAATTATCAGAGAAGATGAAGCAGGATTTATCATGAGTCACGGCGACCACAACCATTACTTCTTCAAGAAGGATTTGACAGCAGACCAAATTAAGGCAGCGCAAGACCACTTGAAAGGTGCAAATACAACAACACCAAGTCCAGCTCATGATGCCGATGACGATCATGATGAAGATGCACATGGTCATCACCATGACGAACATGGCCATGATTTTGATGCTGATCGTGTCATCAGTGAAGATGATCAAGGATTTGTTATGAGTCACGGGGACCACAATCATTACTTCTATAAGAAGGATTTGACAGCAGAACAAATTAAGGCTGCACAGGACCATTTGAAAACACATCATGATGCAGAGCCTGTAAAACCTCTTGCTAAAACGGTAGAGTCTTTCTCAAGAGATGCTAGCGATGAAGAAAAAATTGCTTACATTTCTAAGACCTATGGGGTTCCACTTGAAGCGATTAGAATTTCAAACGGATTCTTTGTTTTTGGAAATCCAGACCAAGCCTACGATCCAACTCATATTCATCCTTATGCTGTTCGTAAGGAACATGTTCGACTTCCACTCCAAACTGGAAATCCAGAACTTGATTTCCTAAATGAACTTTATACGACTGCCTTACGTGATGGTGTGTCTCCTTATCGTTTGCAGGTTGAAAACGGTAGTTTTGTCATTCCTCATGGCGACCACAATCACTACATCAAGGTTCAAACCAAGGGCTATGAAGTGGCTTTGAAAAACAAGATTCCAGCTCTTCAATCCAACTATCAACCTGGAGCTTTTGATGAGAAGGCAGTTTTGGCAAAAGTAGATCAACTTCTAGCTGAAAGTCGAAACGTCTATAAAGAAGATCCAATCAAACAAAGACAGATTGAGTTAGCCTTAGGTCAGTTTACTGAAAACATGAAGAAATTGGCAACTAACTCTACAGCGGGTTATCTTGCGACACTTGATCTCTTTGATAAGCAATATATCCATATCGATGAAAGTGTCAAACCTGTTGAAACAAGTGCTTTAGATAAGAAATATCAGGTCTTGATTGATAAAATCAACACACTGGATACAGACTCTTATGGGCTTCCTAAGAAAGACCTTCTCGTTAAACTTCAAGAAGCTAAGTTAGCTAAAGATGAGGCTGGTTTAGCAGCGGTTGAATCACAACTGCAAGCTTTACAAGACTTTAATGATCGTACTGGTGATACAACAGTGAAATATATCAAGTACTTCTATGAGCATGTAAACGATGGTCGTTTAAGTGATGAGCTTCGTAATAAAGTAGCTAATTTGACTTTTACTTTATATCAATCCCAATCCTTCCGTAAGGCTGTGGACTTGAATAAATTGTTCCCAAGCATTTATCAAACAAAACAAGAAGTAGAAGATGCTTTGAAAAATCAGTCAGCTTCTACAAAAGTAAATGAAACAGTTTTAGATAAAGAAAAAGTTGATAGTCAATCTGCTAAGCAAGCAATTTATGAATTCCTGAAAGATCTTTATCCTGATCTTAAAAAAGAAGAGCATGTTAATCATGTTAGCAAGGAAGAAGTAGAAAGTCTTTTGAGCAAGGCAACTCAACTCTTAGAGCAAATCCAAGAAGAAGGAATCAGACAATCCTTGGAAGAAGAAGTAGAAAATCTCAAAGCTGCTACAAACAAGGCTGATGCAGACTTGGATGAAGTAAACAGCCAGATAAAAGATGTCTTGACTCGTATCGCCAGCGCCCTTCAACAAGAAAAGGAAAATGCTGAACAAGATCCTCAGACACTTGTACTCTATCAAAAACTCTACAATATTCTCATATCGCTTCACTCTTATTTAGAAAGTAATAATGGTTCTGATGAGGACTTTGATAAGGTGGATGCTCTACTAGATCAACTTTCTGCTAAGAGTAAAGACAAAGCAGCTTTACTTGAATTGACAAAAGCTATTCTGGTCTTGAATCACCAAATCCAGTCAAAAGCTAGCGCAAGTGAAGAAGCAACTCCAGCAAGAAATGCTGAAGCAAATGGTGCTAACACCAGTGCTGAGAACCAACCAAACGCAACTGCAGAATCTAACAGTGAAACTGCTAGCGACGAAAACAAACCAAGCAATACAAGAGATTCTAAACCTGCTGAATTAGCTTCAGAAAAGGAAACAACAGAATCTACAACAAGTACTGGAAACTAAGAAAAACCAGTAGAATAAAAAGAAAGGCGAAGTAGCTGAGCTACCTCGTCTTTTTAGCCTTTATAAGCTACGATACCAATGATTGTATCAACTGCACGTTCCATAGTCTGAAGGCTAACGTATTCAAAACGTCCGTGCATATTCTCGCCGCCAGCAAAGATATTAGGGGTTGGGATTCCCATAAAGGAAATCTTAGAGCCGTCTGTTCCTCCACGAATTGGTTCGATAATAGACGTGATACCCAGATCTTCCATAACGGCTTTAGCAATGGTAATTGGAGTCATATCTTTTTCAATGACTTCTTTCATATTGTAGTACTGATCTGTCAAGTTTAGGGTGACACGGTCGCTACCAAGTTCTTGATTCATCTGATCAGCGATAGACTGCATAGCTGCTTTACGCGCTTCAAAGGCATCTTTTTCAAAATCACGAATAATGTAGCTTGCACGCGCCTCCTCGACACTACCTGTCACATCCATTAGATGGTAAAAACCTTGGTAACCATCCGTTAACTCAGGTCGGTCATTTTCTGGAAGTTGATTGTGAAAATCAATTGCTAGCTGAAGGGCGTTGACCATTTGCCCTTTGGCAGTACCAGGGTGGACATTACGGCCTTGGAAATGCAATTCAGCCCCCGCTGCTGAAAAGGTCTCGTACTGAAGCTCACCTAGTGGGCCACCATCAACAGTGTAAGCAAAATCAACATCAAAATCTTCTGCATCAAATTTATTAGCACCAACACCGATTTCCTCATCTGGACCAAAACCAACACGAATTTCACAGTGCTTGATTTCAGGATGAGCAGTTAGATATTCAATGGCTGTCATAATTTCAGCAATACCAGACTTGTCATCAGCCCCCAGCAAGGTTGTTCCGTCGGTTGTGATGAGCGTTTGTCCTGGATATTTCTCAAGACTCTTGAAGTCGGCTGGATCCAGTTTAAAACCAGAATTTCCAAGTTCAATCACACCACCATCGTAGTTTTCAATTACCTGTGGATTGACTCCTTCAGCATTAAAATCAGCAGTATCCATGTGCGATATAAAACCAATCTTACGTGTTAAAGATGGATCATTGGCTGGCAAGGTCCCAATTGCAAAACCATTTGGTAGATAATAAACATTTTGTAATCCAACACGTTTCATTTCAGGGATAAGAACATTGGTTGCAAAGTCAACCTGACTCTGTGTACTTGGAGTAGTAGTAGAGTGTTCATTAGAGCGCGTGTTGACCTTAACGTAGGTTAGGAAGCGATCCAAGAGATTGGGATAAGTCATAAAAAAACTCCTTTTGAATTCATTTTTTCCATTGTATCATAGAAAAGAGAGAAAAACAAAAGACAGAAGTTAGGGAAATTCGCTATGTTGGCGTTTACTTATTAATGGATAAATGATAAAATAAACTTGATAAAAATATCACAAGGAAGCGATTATGAAAAAAGCAATTTTAATGATGACTTTCGGTTCGCCAGAAGAGATTACCTTTGAAGGTGTGGCTGATTTTTTCACAAATATTCGTCGTGGAGTGAGACCTCAAGACCACGAGATTCAAACTCTCTATGATAATTATGTAAGAATTGGAGGCACTCCTCTGCAAAGAATTACGCGTGAAGAGGTTGCCTTGGTAGAAGCTAGATTGGGAAATGAATATAGTGTCTATTTTGCCAATAAATTTTCCAGACCCTTTATTCCAGATGTGATTGGTCAGATGGAAGCAGACGGTATTGAACAGTGTATTTGCTTGATTTTGGAGCCTCATTATTCTTTTTACTCTGTCATGGGTTATGAGAAATTTTTAGAAAGCAAACAAATTCAATTTTTAGTTATTAAGGATTGGTATCAAGAAGAAGCGCTCTTAAACTATTGGGCTGATGAAATTGCTAAGATTTTAAAAGAAGAAGTAAAGCAGGATAGCTTTAAAGTCATCTTTTCAGCCCACAGTGTGCCCATTTTTGCCTTGGATTTTGGCGATCCCTATATCGATCAAATTTTTGAAAATAGCAAGCTAGTCGCTGAAAAACTAGGCTTGAGTTCAGAACAATATACCAATACTTGGCAGAGTGAGAGTGATATCGGTATTCCATGGATTAAGCCAGATGTTTTGGAGTATCTCAGAGAACAGACAGAACATCCAGACCATTATATTTTTGTTCCTATCAGCTTCATTAGCGAGCATATTGAAGTCTTGTTTGACAATGATGTGGAATGTTATGACTTATGTCAGGAATTGGGTGTGACCTACCATCGTCCACCAATGCCAAATACGGATTCTCGTTTAATTGATGCCTTGGTCAATACAGTCAGAGCCAATGAACATCAAGAGTTTAAGGAATTTCTCCCAGAAGAAGAAACCTTTGATGAGTTAGTGCCTTCAGATGAGACTAAAAATATCTTAGCCGAATCTCAAGATTTACAAATGCCAGAATTTGTGAAAAAATTGATTGAGAAAAAAGGTCGGGAGAATGTCAAGATGCCTTATCTTATCAAGAAAATGCTTGAAAAAGCAGGCAAGTTACCCAAAGAGTAAAGAGAAAGGATTTAGCTTTGCGCTAGATCCTTTTAAACGATTATTTTTTCTCAAGGAGAGCTTTGATTTCCTGAAGTACTTCCAATTCGGTTGGTTTTTTTTCGTCAGTTTTTTCTTCCTTTATACCAGTCAGTTTCTGTGCTTTTTCAATACCCTTGATAATAAAGAAGAGGGCGGTACCGACAAAGATAAAATTGATAATAGCACTTAAAAAGTTACCATAGCCGACTCCATGCCAAGACAGTTGAGCGATACGTTCGACTTTAGCAGCTTTCAAAGCGGGATTTAAAATAAGAGGAGTGATAATGTCGTTTACAAGTGAAGTAACGATAGCACCAAAAGCAGAGGCAATGACAACACCGACAGCAAGGTCAATAACATTTCCTCGAAGCAAGAATGATTTTAGATTTTTTAACATATTGTTTTCCTTTCAACGTTTCGTGTTTCATTGTATCCTAAATCATTATAGAAGGCAATTAAAAGGCTCATAAATGGAGCATTATTTTCTAAAAATATAGATCTTGCTCAAGATATAATTGATGATAATAATGAGTATTTGTGCAATTATTGTTTCAATAGTATTTATCTTATCAATGTCTTCATTTACAAATTGCCCTATGATATGAGGGAATTGAGTCACAAACAGAAAAGTAAATAGTAAATCTAACAGAAAAGTAGAAAGGCGAGCAAGAGAAAATTTCACTAAACGAATAAGCCGATTCTTCCTTGCTTGCTTAAATACAATCGTATCATTTGTGATAAAGGCAAAGAGGATACCAATAATATTTGCTAGGGCAGTAGCAAGGAGTTCCTGATGAGTTAGCTGATAAATGACTAGTCGTGAGAGAATCGAAACTAGAGTTGTTGCAAGGCCAAAAAAGAGATAGGCTAAGATTTCATTGTTAAAAAAATTTTGAATAGGTTTTTTCATGCTTTAAGTATAGCATAAAGCAGGCTATTGTGCTATACTAGTAAGGTTGATTGAGTCAACCCTTGGTGCTTAGCTTCTTTCACCAAGCATATTACACGCGGATAACCGCCAAAGGAGAAAAGATGAAAAAATTAACTATTCGTGATGTTGCAGATATTGCAATCGTCGCTGCTATCTATGTCGTTTTGACTGTCACACCGCCTCTAAATGCCATTAGCTATGGTGCTTATCAGTTCCGTATTTCAGAAATGATGAACTTTATGGCTTTTTACAATCCCAAGTACATCATCGGAGTTACTATCGGTTGTATGATTGCTAATTTCTTTAGCTTCGGACTGCTAGATGTCTTTGTTGGTGGTGGTTCAACCTTAGTATTCCTCAGTTTAGGTGTTTGGCTTTTTGCAAAATACAGCAAGGATTACCTCTTTAACGGATTGATTCGAAAAGATCATTTCTTCTTCTCAATCCTCTTTTCAATTTCCATGTTTACCATCGCTGCAGAGTTAAATATTGTAGCAGAATTACCATTCTTCCTTACTTGGTTTACAACAGGGATCGGTGAATTTGCCTCATTGATTATTGGAGCGATTATTATCGGTAAAATTGGTCGTCGAATCGATTTAAGCAAATAGAAGAAGACAAGCTAGGTAGCCTTTACCTGGCTTTTTCTTATAGAAAATTTCTAAGGAAACTTGACAAGCTTTTCTGATTATAGTATACTTTTCAAGTAAGCTGATTTAGCTCAGTTGGCAGAGCGCATCCATGGTAAGGATGAGGTCGCCGGTTCAATCCCGGCAATTAGCATGATAGAAACAAAATGACCTTGGGAGATCAAGGTTTTTCTTATCGACCTGTATAAATGAAGTTAAGGCGTTTTGGCTGTTGACAAAAGTCATTCTCTTTAGTAGAATAGAAGATGCGATGAGTCGATAGGTAGTCTTTGGACTACTATTGAGCATAAGGAGGTCATAACGCAGGAGCGGACCTTGATGAGTTGTGTGAACCTGCTCATCACATGAAGATGCCTCTTAGTCCCTAGTCTAGCGATTGGGGATTTTTATTTTCCAAAAAATGATGAAAAAGCTTTGCAATTCATGGAAAAAGTAGTATAATACTTCTATTATAGAAATTTTTAGAAAATTCCGAAAGAGGTTATGTATGGGATATACAGTTGCTGTAGTCGGCGCGACAGGTGCTGTCGGTGCTCAGATGATAAAAATGTTGGAAGAATCAACACTTCCAATCGATAAAATTCGTTTACTTGCTTCTGCACGTTCAGCAGGCAAGACTTTGAAATTTAAAGACCAAGACATTACGATTGAAGAAACGATTGAAACAGCTTTTGAAGGAGTTGACATTGCTCTCTTTTCAGCAGGCGGTTCTACATCAGCTAAGTATGCACCATACGCAGTTAAAGCTGGCGCGGTAGTAGTAGATAACACATCTTACTTCCGTCAAAATCCAGATGTTCCTTTGGTTGTTCCAGAGGTCAATGCTCATGCACTTGATGCCCACAACGGGATTATTGCTTGCCCTAACTGTTCAACAATCCAAATGATGGTAGCTCTTGAGCCAGTTCGCCAAAAATGGGGCTTGGACCGTATCATTGTTTCAACTTACCAAGCAGTTTCAGGTGCTGGTATGGGAGCGATTCTTGAAACACAACGTGAACTTCGTGAAGTCTTGAATGATGGGGTGAAACCACGTGATTTGCATGCGGAAATCTTGCCTTCAGGCGGTGACAAGAAACATTATCCTATCGCCTTCAATGCTCTTCCACAAATCGATGTCTTCACTGACAATGATTACACATACGAAGAGATGAAGATGACCAAGGAAACTAAGAAAATCATGGAAGATGATAGCATTGCAGTATCGGCAACATGTGTCCGTATTCCAGTCTTGTCAGCTCACTCTGAGTCTGTTTACATCGAAACAAAAGAAGTGGCTCCAATAGAAGAAGTCAAAGCAGCTATCGCAGCCTTCCCAGGCGCTGTTCTTGAAGATGATGTAGCTCATCAAATCTATCCGCAAGCCATCAATGCAGTAGGTTCACGTGATACCTTTGTTGGTCGTATCCGTAAAGACTTGGATGCTGAAAAAGGAATTCACATGTGGGTTGTTTCAGACAACCTTCTCAAAGGTGCTGCTTGGAACTCAGTTCAGATTGCTGAAACTCTCCACGAACGTGGATTGGTTCGTCCAACTGCCAAATTGAAATTTGAATTAAAATAGTCATATCGTTTAGGAGTTCAGATGAACTCCTTCTTTGAAATAGAGAGGTGTTTTCATGTCTTATCAAGATTTAAAAGAGTGTAAAATCATCACGGCCTTTATTACTCCCTTCCACGAGGATGGTTCCATCAACTTTGATGCTATTCCAGCCTTGATTGAGCATTTATTGGCCCATCATACAGATGGTATTCTTCTCGCAGGAACGACTGCTGAGAGTCCAACTTTGACCCACGATGAGGAGTTGGAACTCTTTGCGGCTGTACAAAAGATTGTCAATGGACGTGTCCCTTTGATTGCGGGTGTAGGTACCAATGATACGCGAGACTCGATCGAGTTTGTCAAAGAAGTAGCGGAATTTGGCGGTTTTGCTGCTGGTCTTGCTATTGTTCCTTACTACAACAAACCTTCTCAAGAAGGAATGTATCAGCACTTTAAGGCTATTGCAGATGCATCAGATTTGCCTATTATCATCTATAACATTCCAGGGCGTGTGGTTGTTGAATTAACTCCAGAAACCATGCTTCGTTTGGCTGACCATCCAAATATCATTGGTGTCAAAGAATGTACTAGCTTGGCCAATATGGCTTACTTGATTGAGCATAAGCCAGAAGAGTTCTTGGTCTATACTGGTGAGGATGGAGATGCTTTCCATGCCATGAACCTTGGTGCGGATGGGGTTATTTCTGTTGTATCCCATACAAATGGGGATGAAATGCACGAGATGTTTACTGCCATTGCGGAAAGCGATATGAAAAAAGCAGCGGCTATTCAGCGTAAATTCATTCCTAAAGTCAATGCCCTCTTCTCTTATCCAAGTCCTGCTCCTGTTAAGGCCGTTCTTAACTATATGGGATTTGAAGCTGGACCAACTCGATTACCTCTAGTTCCAGCACCAGAAGAAGATGCCAAACGTATTATCAAGGTTGTCGTAGATGGCGACTACGAAGCGACCAAGGCAACTGTAACAGGTGTCTTAAGACCAGATTACTAATAAAGATAATAAAATCCATGACCGTAAGAACGATCATGGATTTTTCTTATTTTCCTAAACAGAATTGGCTAAAGAGTTGGGTAATGAGTTCATCAGGAGCAGCATCCCCAGTGATTTCTCCGAGGATTTCCCAAGTTCGAGTCAAATCAACTTGAAGCAAGTCAACTGGCATACCTAGTTCAAGACCTTGGTTAACAGCTTGTAGGCTTTCAACGGCCTTCTCAATCAAGGAAATGTGACGGGCATTTGACAAGTAAGTAGCGTCTTGCTCAACCAAACCAGCATTTTCGAAGAAGAGGTTGTTGATTCTCTCTTCAATCTTATCGATATTTTGGTTTTTAAGAACTGAAATACGGATAACATCTTCAGGTAGTTCCGAAGTTTCAATCGCTTCAGGCAGGTCGGTTTTATTAAGAAGTATAATGCGGTTTGTATCTTGGCTAATATCAAGAAGTTGGCGATCTTGGGCTGTCAGCAGTTCACTAGCATTTAACACTAGTAGTACTAGGTCAGCTTCCTTGAGGGCTTTTTTCGAACGCTCAACACCTATTTGTTCCACAATGTCATCCGTTTCACGGATACCTGCTGTATCAATCAATTTGAGAGGAACACCATTGATGTTGACGTATTCTTCGATGACATCACGTGTGGTACCAGCAATGTCTGTAACGATAGCCTTGTCCTCACGTAAGAGGTTGTTGAGGAGGCTGGATTTTCCAACGTTCGGGCGTCCGATGATGGCAGTGGAAATTCCTTCACGAAGGATTTTACCACGGCGGGCTGTTCTAAGGAGATTGGTTAGTAATTGTTCAAACTCCATTGTCTTCTCTCGGACAACTGCAGTAGTAGCTTCCTCAACATCGTCATATTCAGGATAGTCGATATTAACCTCAACTTGGGCAAGTGTGTTGAGGATTTCTTGCCGGGTATTGTTAATCAGGTCAGAAAGGGAGCCGTCTAATTGCTTAACTGCAATGTTCATAGCCTTGTCAGTCTTAGCACGGATGATATCCATCACTGCCTCAGCCTGTGTCAAGTCTACGCGACCGTTTAAAAAGGCACGTTTAGTAAATTCACCAGGCTCAGCCAATCGAGCTCCTTCACGGATAGCTAGTTGGAGAATTTCATTGGTCACGGCAATCCCACCGTGAGTGTTAATCTCGATAATATCTTCACGAGTGAAGGTTTTTGGAGATTTCATGGCTCCAACCATGACTTCGTCCATGACTTTTCCTGTCTGAGGGTCAACGATGTGACCGTAGTTGAGAGTGTGGCTGGCAACCTTGTTCAAGTCTTTTCCTTTAAAAATCTTTTGCGCAATAGCAAAACTTTCTGTTCCGCTCAGGCGGACAATACCAATAGCCCCTTCACCTAGTGGAGTAGAGATAGCAGCGATGGTATCAAATTCACGTGTAATCATAATGTTTCCTTTAATTAATAGCTCTTTTCTTGGAAATTTTTCCAAGTCTCTTTTCAAATTGTAACAAATTTAGGCTATTTCTTCAATGGATGTTACTTGGAGATTGAAAAAGCCTAAGCAATTCTGCTTAAGCTAACTTATTTGGTGCGCATTTCCCCTTGTGGGAAGTAAGTTCCTTCTGGCATGTCGTTGATGATGACATGGACAGCAGATTGAGGGGCTCCAGTGTTACGGACAACCGCTTCCGTTACTTCCTTAGCAAGAGCTTTCTTTTGCTCGAGCGTGCGTCCTTCAAATAAATCGATGCGTACAAATGGCATAATGGCTTCCTCCACTAGTTTTGATTTCTTCTATTTTACCACATTTTGCCATTTAAAGCTTAAGAAAATTATGATATACTAGAATGTAGCAAAAATTTAGAAATGGACGTGAAGCAAGAAACATGGCACAGTTGTATTATCGTTATGGGACCATGAACTCTGGTAAGACGATTGAGATTCTCAAGGTGGCCTATAACTATGAGGAGCAAGGAAAAGGTGTTGTGATTATGACCTCAGCTCTTGATACTCGTGACGGTGTTGGCTATGTGTCGAGTCGTATTGGCATGAAACGCCCTGCCATTGCGATTGAAGAAACGACGGATATCTTTGGATTTATCCGAGACCTACCAGAAACACCTTACTGTGTGTTGGTCGATGAAGCCCAGTTTCTCAAACGTCATCATGTTTATGATCTAGCTCGTGTTGTTGATGAGTTAGACATACCCGTCATGGCTTTTGGCTTGAAAAATGACTTTCGTAATGAATTGTTCGAAGGTTCCAAGTATCTCTTGCTTTTAGCAGACAAGATTGACGAAATCAAGACCATCTGTCAGTATTGCAAGAAAAAGGCGACCATGGTGTTGCGTACACAGGATGGACTGCCCGTTTACGATGGAGAACAGATCCAGATTGGTGGTAATGAAACCTATATCTCGGTTTGCCGTAAACATTATTTTGCCCCTGAAATCAATAAGGAGAATGAAGAAAAATGAACATCTATGATCAACTACAAGCTGTAGAAGACCGTTATGAAGAATTAGGAGAATTGCTGAGTGACCCGGATGTGGTCTCTGACACCAAACGTTTTATGGAGCTTTCAAAAGAAGAAGCTTCAACTCGTGATACCGTAACAGCCTACCGTGAGTACAAACAAGTCCTTCAAAACATCGTTGATGCTGAAGAGATGATTAAGGAATCAGGTGGAGATGCGGACTTGGAAGAAATGGCCAAGCAAGAGCTCAAAGATGCCAAGGCTGAAAAAGAAGAATACGAAGAAAAATTGAAAATCTTGCTCCTTCCAAAGGATCCAAACGATGACAAGAATATCATCCTTGAAATCCGTGGAGCAGCTGGTGGAGACGAAGCGGCACTTTTCGCTGGAGATTTGCTAACCATGTATCAAAAGTATGCGGAAGCCCAAGGTTGGCGCTTTGAAGTCATGGAAGCCTCTATGAATGGTGTCGGTGGTTTTAAAGAAGTGGTTGCTATGGTTTCTGGTCAGTCGGTTTACTCTAAACTCAAGTACGAATCAGGTGCCCACCGTGTGCAACGTGTCCCTGTGACAGAAAGTCAAGGTCGTGTTCATACTTCGACAGCGACAGTTCTTGTCATGCCTGAAGTTGAAGAGATTGAATACGACATTGATCCAAAAGACCTTCGTGTCGACATCTATCACGCCTCTGGTGCTGGTGGACAGAACGTCAACAAGGTTGCGACTGCCGTTCGTATCGTTCACTTGCCAACCAATATCAAGGTCGAAATGCAGGAAGAACGTACTCAGCAGAAGAACCGTGAGAAGGCCATGAAAATCATCCGTGCGCGTGTTGCTGACCACTTTGCACAAATTGCTCAGGATGAACAAGACGCTGAGCGTAAGTCAACAATCGGTACTGGTGACCGTTCAGAACGGATTCGTACTTATAATTTCCCACAAAACCGTGTTACAGATCACCGTATCGGCTTAACCCTCCAAAAACTAGATACGATTTTATCTGGTAAATTGGACGAAGTTGTGGACGCCTTGGTGCTTTATGACCAAACACAAAAATTAGAAGAATTAAACAAATAATGAAATTAGCTCAATTATTTTCAGATTTTGAAGAAGAGTTGATAAGACAAGGAGAGGAAGCTGAAAGCCTCTCTTTTGTCTATCGTAGCCTGAAAAATCTATCTTTTACGGACTTTGTTTTTGCCCTCCAGAAAGAGGTAACAGAAGAAGCAGAACAATTTGTAAAAGGAATTTTCCAACAGTTGGCAGCTCATAAACCTGCCCAGTACATCATTGGACAGGCAGATTTTTATGGAATGCAGTTAAAAGTGGATGAGCGAGTATTGATCCCTCGTCCAGAAACAGAGGAGTTGGTGGAGCTTATCCTGGCTGAAAATCCTGAGAGGAATCTTTCTGTTCTGGATATTGGAACAGGTAGTGGAGCTATTGCTCTCGCTCTAGCAAAAAATAGACCAGATTGGTCAGTGACAGCAGCAGATATTTCCCAAAATGCTTTAGATTTAGCTAACGAAAATGCTAAAAATCAAAATCTTCAAATATTTTTAAAAAAATCTGACTGTTTTACAGAAATTTCTGAAAAATATGATATAATTGTTTCCAATCCACCCTATATCTCTCGTGAAGATGAGTCAGAGGTCGGCCTGAATGTTTTGCATTCGGAGCCTCATCTAGCTCTCTTTGCAGACGAGGATGGCCTAGCTATTTACCGTAGAATTGCGGAAGATGCAACAGACTATCTCAAAGACGGTGGCAAGATTTACCTTGAAATTGGATACAAGCAAGGTCAAAGTGTTCCTGAACTTTTTAGGAAACATCTTACTGAAAAGCGAGTACGAACACTCAAGGACCAATTTGGTCAAGATAGGATGGTCGTGGTTGATGATGGACAGGATTAAACAAGAGTTGGAAAATGGTGGAGCTGTCGTTTTACCTACAGAGACAGTTTACGGTCTTTTTGCTAAGGCCTTAGATGAAAAAGCAGTTAATCATGTATACCAGCTCAAACGTCGTCCTAGAGATAAGGCCCTCAATCTCAATATCGCCTCTCTCGAGGACATCTTGCACTTTTCTAAGAATCAGCCAACTTATCTACAAAAACTTGTAGAGACCTTTTTACCAGGTCCCTTGACCATTATTCTCGAAGCCAATGACCGAGTTCCCTATTGGGTCAATTCTGGTCTCGCGACTGTTGGATTTCGAATTCCCAGTCATCCCATCACGCTTGATTTGATTCGAAAGACAGGTCCCTTGATTGGGCCGTCTGCCAATATCTCAGGTCAGGCAAGTGGAGTAACCTTTGAACAAATTCTGAAGGATTTTGACCAAGAGGTTCTGGGTCTGGAAGACGATGCTTTTCTAACTGGACAAGATTCGACTATTATAGATTTGTCTGGAGACAAGGTGAAAATCTTACGCCAAGGGGCCATTAAGCGAGAAGATATTCTTGCTCGGTTGCCAGAGATTTCTTTGGAGGAGGCATGAAATGCTAAGAAATTTAATAGAAACTGATGTGAAAGCTATTTGTGACATCAACCAAGATGCTTTGGGTTATTCTTTTAGTCAAGAGGATACAGCTAGTCAACTAGCTAGATTATCTCAGGATTCCCATCATTTCCTTCTTGGCTATGAGGATGAAGCTAGTCATGCGTTGCTTGGATATGTCCACGCTGAGGTCTATGAATCACTTTATTCTAAAGCAGGATTTAATATTTTATCCTTAGCAGTTTCACCTCAAGCGCAAGATCAAGGTATTGGTAAAAGCTTACTGCAAGGGTTGGATCAAGAAGCAAAAAGACGTGGTTATGGGTTTATCCGTTTAAACTCTGCCGATCATCGTCTGGGTGCTCATGCATTTTATGAAAAAGTTGGTTATACTTGTGATAAAATGCAGAAACGGTTTATTCGCATCTTTTAGTTTATTTTCTTATTGTAAAATCAAACTAATGGACTAGTCACACAATAAAGGAGAAGACCTATGATTTTTGACAAAGATGATTTTAAAGTATACGATGCTGATCTCTGGAATGCTATTGCCAAAGAAGAAGAACGCCAACAGAATAATATCGAGTTGATTGCTTCGGAAAACGTAGTTTCCAAGGCTGTTATGGCAGCTCAAGGGTCTATCTTGACAAACAAATATGCCGAGGGTTACCCAGGACACCGTTATTATGGTGGAACAGATGTAGTAGATGTGGTAGAATCTCTAGCTATTGAACGCGCAAAAGAAATTTTCGGTGCTAAATTCGCCAATGTCCAACCTCACTCAGGAAGCCAAGCCAATTGTGCGGCTTACATGGCCTTGATTGAGTCAGGTGATACCGTTATGGGGATGGATTTGGCAGCAGGTGGACACTTGACCCACGGAGCTCCTGTTAGTTTTTCTGGTCAAACCTACAACTTTGTTTCTTATAGTGTAGATCCTGAAACGGAACTCTTGGATTTTGATGCTATCTTGAAACAAGCCCAAGAAGTAAAACCAAAACTGATTGTAGCAGGTGCTTCAGCATATTCTCAAATTATCGACTTTTCAAAATTCCGTGAAATTGCAGATGCCGTTGGTGCTAAGCTCATGGTAGATATGGCTCATATCGCTGGTTTGGTTGCTGCTGGTCTACATCCAAGCCCAGTACCATACGCTCATATCACTACAACAACGACCCACAAAACCCTTCGTGGACCACGTGGTGGTTTGATTTTGACCAATGATGAAGACTTAGCTAAGAAAATCAATTCAGCTATTTTCCCTGGTATTCAGGGCGGCCCTTTGGAGCATGTTGTAGCAGCTAAAGCTGTTTCTTTCAAAGAAGTATTAGATCCAGCCTTCAAGGAATATGCTGCTAATGTTATCAAGAACAGCAAGGCTATGGCAGATGTTTTCTTGCAAGACACTGATTTCCGTATCATTTCTGGCGGGACTGAAAATCACCTCTTCCTAGTGGATGTGACTAAAGTTGTAGAAAACGGAAAAGTTGCCCAAAACTTGCTGGATGAAGTCAATATTACCCTAAATAAAAACTCAATCCCTTACGAAACCTTGTCACCATTCAAGACAAGTGGTATTCGTATCGGAGCAGCAGCCATTACTGCACGTGGATTTGGTGAAGAAGAAAGTCGCAAAGTGGCTGAACTCATCATTAAAACCCTTAAGAATGCAGAAAATGAAGCTGTCTTAGAAGAAGTGAGAAGTGAAGTCAAAGTGTTGACAGACGCCTTCCCATTATACGAGGACTAAAACTTTTATGGACATTTATATTAAGAAAGCCATTATTCACCAGTTCAGTCCGGCTGATACCGAGCTGTTCCTAGCGGATAAGTTTCTCAATATTACTCCAAAAATCGAAGAATACCTGCGTAGAAAAATTGAACGTGTGTATTCAGATGAAGCCAAGACTGGGATTTTCGAGGAAGAAAATCCCTTCTTCAATCATATCACAGACGATTTGTTGGAGACATCAGTAACACTGGCTAATCTCTGGAAAGAGGAGTTCAGCATTTCAGAAAATCTCAAGACCAATGACTTGATTTTTGTGCAATTTTCTAAAGAAGGTGTGGAACATTTCGCTTTCTTGAGAATTGCTCTGCGTGAGACCTTGACTCACCTCGGTGGAGAAGTTGATAATCCAATCAAGCTGACTCAGAATAACCTGCCTGGATTTGGAACGGGTGCTGACGAAGCCTTGGTGGTCAATCTTCAGAGTCGCAAGTATCATCTGATTGAAAAACGAATCAAGTACAACGGGGCTTTCTTGAACTATTTTTCAGAAAATCTTCTTGCCGTCGCCCCTAAGATTTCACCCAAGAAATCCATCAAGGAACTGGAAAAGACAGCCCAGAGAATTGCCGAATCTTTTAACACAGATGATTTTCAATTTCAATCCAAGGTCAAATCAGCTATTTTTAACAATCTGGAAGAAAGCAATGAATTATCGCCTGAGAAATTGGCTAACGACCTTTTTGATAACAACATGACAGCTCGTCTAAGCTTTATTGACCAAGTCAAAGAAGCAGTACCAGAACCAGTTCAGTTTGATGAAATTGATGCCAGTCGTCAGCTTAAAAAATTTGAAAACCAAAAACTTTCCTTGTCAAATGGAATTGAGCTCATCGTTCCCAATAACGTCTATCAAGACGCCGAGTCTGTTGAGTTTATCCAAAATGATAATGGAACCTACTCTATCTTAATCAAAAATATCGAGGATATTCAAAGTAAATAATGTTTAAACGAATTCGAAGAGTGCTTGTACTAGCAGTCTTCCTTTTTGCTGGATATAAAGCTTACCGCATTCACCAAGATGTTAAGCAAGTTATGACCTATCAACCCATGGTGCGAGAAATCTTGAGTGAAAAAGATACCCCAGCAAACGAAGAGCTTGTGCTCGCTATGATTTATACCGAAACAAAAGGAAAAGAAGGCGATGTTATGCAGTCTAGTGAGTCTGCAAGTGGTTCCACCAACACCATCAATGATAATGCTTCTAGCATTCGACAAGGTGTGCAAACTCTGACAGACAATCTCTATCTGGCCCAGAAGAAGGGGGTAGATGTCTGGACAGCTGTTCAAGCCTATAATTTTGGACCTGCCTATATCGATTTTATCGCCCAAAATGGCAAGGAAAATACCTTGGCTCTGGCCAAACAGTACTCTCGTGAGACTGTTGCTCCCTTGCTTGGCAATACCACTGGAAAGACTTATAGTTATATTCACCCCATTTCCGTTTTTCACGGTGCAGAACTTTATGTAAATGGAGGAAACTATTATTATTCTAGACAGGTGCAACTCAACCTTTACATCATCAAATGTTTCACTCTCTTTTCGACATCTGGCTAGCCCAGGTGTTTTTGTTATAAGTTTTCTTTAAGATAGATATATTACTCTAGAAAGGTAAAGGAGGAAAATCCCTATGAGAAAGAAACTCTTTCTGACCAGTGCTGCGGTCTTGTGGGCAGTAACAGCTATGAATAGCGCCCATGCAGCAACAGATGTTCAAAAAGTCATCGATGAAACCTATGTTCAACCTGAATATGTCCTAGGTTCTTCATTGTCTGAAGATCAAAAAAATCAAACTCTAAAAAAACTAGGCTACAATGCCTCAACAGATACTAAAGAACTCAAGACTATGACACCTGATGTCTATTCTAAAATCATGAATGTGGCCAATGACTCTAGCTTACAATTGTATTCATCAGCCAAGATTCAAAAGCTAGGTGACAAATCACCACTTGAGGTAAAGATTGAAACACCAGAAAACATTACTAAGGTGACGCAGGATATGTACCGCAATGCAGCCGTAACTTTAGGAGTGGAACACGCCAAAATCACTGTAGCAGCCCCTATTCCCGTTACAGGAGAAAGTGCTTTAGCAGGGATTTATTATTCGCTAGAAGCTAATGGAGCCAAGGTGCCGCAGGCCAATAAAGATTTGGCTCAAGAAGAGCTAAAGGCTTTGTCAGATATCAATGCTGAAAATAAGGACAAATCAGGCTATGATGCTAATAAATTAAACGTTGCCCTAGCCGATATCAAGTCAGGACTCGCCAAAGCTAAAGAAAGCAAGGGAAATCTGACAGAGGAAGATGTCCGTAAAATTGTTGAAGATACCTTGAAAAATTACAAACTTGATCAGGTTATAACAGGAAACCAAATCAATATCATCATCAATTTTGCTTTGAATCTCTCAAAGAGTGATATCCTCAGCAATGCAGATTTCACTAAAACCCTAAATGACCTTAAACAAAGTATTGTTTCACAAGCTGGCGACAGTTTTAAAAATATCAACCTTAATTTTGATGCGGATAAGGCGCTAGAGGACGGTGGGAACTTCTTAAGCTCCCTCTGGCAAGCCATTGTCAACTTCTTCAAGAGTTTTGGTTCTTAAGAAAAATCATGGTATAATAGATGGTAACCGTAACGTTGCCGTCTTTTTTGTCGGCCAATAGAAAGAGAAGAGAATGTTAAAGAAAAATGATATTGTAGAAGTTGAAATTGTTGACTTGACCCATGAAGGTGCAGGAGTGGCCAAGGTGGATGGTTTGGTCTTTTTTGTAGAGAATGCTTTACCGAGTGAAAAAATTCTCATGCGTGTCCTCAAGGTCAATAAAAAGATTGGCTTTGGAAAAGTTGAAAAATACCTTGTCCAGTCACCACACCGTAATCAAGATCTAGATTTGGCTTACCTGCGTTCAGGAATCGCGGATTTAGGACACCTTTCTTATCCAGAACAGCTCAAGTTTAAAACTAAGCAAGTCAAGGACAGTCTATACAAGATTGCTGGAATTACTGATATAGAGGTTGCTGAAACTTTGGGTATGAAAAATCCAGTCAAGTACCGCAACAAGGCACAGGTGCCTGTTCGTCGTGTTAATGGTGTCTTGGAAACTGGATTTTTCCGTAAGAATTCGCATGACCTCATGCCTCTAGAAGATTTCTTTATCCAAGATCCTGTGATTGACGAGCTAGTAGTAGCCCTACGTGACTTGCTCCGCCGTTATGATTTGAAACCTTATGATGAAAAGGAACAAGCTGGCTTGATTCGTAATCTTGTGGTGCGTCGCGGACACTATTCAGGGCAAATCATGGTTATTTTGGTGACAACTCGTCCAAAAGTTTTTCGTGTTGACCAATTGATTGAACAAGTTATCAAGCAGTTCCCAGAGATTGTGTCTGTCATGCAAAATATCAACGACCAGAATACCAATGCGATTTTTGGTAAGGAGTGGCGCACTCTTTATGGTCAAGACTATATTACGGACCAGATGTTGGGAAATGACTTCCAAATCGCTGGACCAGCCTTTTATCAGGTCAATACTGAAATGGCGGAGAAACTCTATCAAACAGCCATTGACTTTGCAGAGTTAAAAAAAGATGACGTGGTTATTGATGCTTATTCTGGTATTGGAACCATTGGTTTATCAGTCGCCAAGCATGTCAAAGAAGTCTACGGTGTTGAAGTCATTCCAGAAGCGGTTGAGAATAGTAAAAAAAATGCTCAGCTGAACAATATTTCAAACGCCCACTATGTCTGTGACACAGCTGAAAATGCTATGAAGAATTGGCTTAAAGATGGGATTCAACCAAGTCTTATCCTAGTGGACCCACCAAGAAAAGGTCTCACAGAAAGCTTTATCAAGGCAAGCGCTCAAACAGGAGCAGACCGCATCGCCTATATCTCATGCAATGTCGCAACCATGGCGCGTGATATCAAACTCTACCGAGAATTGGGATACGAGTTGAAGAAAGTCCAGCCGGTGGATCTTTTTCCTCAGACGCATCACGTGGAGTGTGTTGCTCTGCTCGTAAAAACCTAGAAACCTTTGAATGAAAGGGATAACGAAAAGCCTTGATTGCAAGGCTTTTTGTATTGGCGTGGGGAAGTATCAGAGTGAGAAAATTTTTGGAATGAATAGAAGTGATAGCTAGAAATTATCAGTTTCTATTTCCATTTACCCTGTGGGTACGTGTTTGTTTCCATTGACAAGGAGATTGTGGGAATAGAAACGTCCCCACCTTACATATCTCCAGAATGGGCGATTGAAATTGAGACAATTTAATAGAGATAAGCTCTTGTTATGTTTCTTTTAAGTCAATTAACTAACAATACTCAAAGTATGCTCAAAAATATGATATAATCTAGGACATAAGGCAATACTGTTTTAAAGTATTTTCTCTTAACCATGTCTCGTTAGACAAATCTGATTCGTCTGGTTTTCTAATAGATTTTAATGCTGACTTGGTTTTATAGCCTTATGCTCTCCATTATTTTAGTGTAGAACACTTTGGTTATTAGTTTTTTGTTACATTGTAAGCAAATCAATAGAGATAGAAAAAGGAATTATATGTTTAGTTATGAGGTTGTAGCAAGTTTTAACGACTTAGAAAATGCTATTTATACAACTATTTTAGAAAATGAAAATATATCCTCTATGACAATCAAGGAATTGTCCCAACTTGCACATGTATCAGTTGGAACCGTACAACGATTTTGCAAGCATCTAGGATTTGATGGATATAGCCATTTTAAGATTGCTTATAAAGAATATTTAAAAAATGAGCAAATTATTTTAAACAATCAAGACAATCATTCTTTGAAGCTATTCATTGATTATACTGAGCAAGATACTTTTTTACAGCTGATTATGGAGGCTGTGGCAATCTTAAAGAAAGTTGAACAGATTGTTTTTGTCGGAATTGGTTCCTCTGGAACTTTAGGTCGATATGGAGCGCGCTATTTTTCAAATATTGGCAAATTTAGTATGTGTATTGAAGATCCTTGGCAACCAGTGCTACAAAACAGTATGGAAAAAACTTGTGTCATTGCCTTATCCGAATCTGGTGAGACTTCTCAAACATTGAAAATTGTACAAAAATTAAAGGAAAAAGGTTGTCCAGTTATTGCCATCACAAATACATTGGAATCAACATTGTCAAGGCTATCTGATTGCTCCATAACCTATCATGTTCCTCAATTATTTTTAAATGGGTTTAATATTACGACGCAGGTACCTGTTATTCTCATTATTGAAATGTTAATGAAACAACTATATACTACAAAAGCATAAGGGTGTCTATGAATTTATTTGATTATCATAAAGTAAAAGGGCTAAATAATAGTGAATTAAGCGTGTATAATTTTATATTGCAACATAGAGATAAAGTTGCTACGATGACTATCAGAGAGCTATCGACATCTATAAATCTATCGACAACAACCATCATTCGTTTTGCGAAAAAGATGGGATTTGATAGCTACAATGATTTAAAATATGCCTTGTCAAGGTCGGAAGATAAGGAAAATAAACATCGTCACTACTTTCCTATTGATATTCCAGCAATACAATTTTTACAGACTAGTGTCCAAGATGAAGCTTTAAAAAAACAACTATCAGAGATAGCAGACTTGATCGTTCAAGCCAAACAAGTTATCTTTTTAGGGGTGGGTACTAGTCTAAGTTTGGCAGAATATGGCTCATATCTTTTTTCTGGAATCGGTATTCTTAGCTTTGCTATTACTAACCCATTTTATTCTCTGAAATTGCATCATTCTAATTTGGAGGATGTTTTGGTTATTGCTCTAAGTGTCAGCGGTGAGACAGAAGAAGTTCTAACTCTGGTACAGGGATTCAAAGAAAGAAATGCTAAGATTGTTAGTCTGACAAATACAGATATTTCCACTTTATCACAGCTATCGGATATAAATTTATCCTACTTTATGCCAGTTGCCTACGCAGATTCCTCGCTACGTTCCACTAATTTGACCACTCAGATTCCAGTTGTCTATTTTTTAGAATCCTTACGTTACCAAGTTTATTTAAAAAAATAGGAGTGAAAACTCTTGTTTTTTTTATGTAACAAATATTGTTCGACTGTACATTTATTTTCTATCTCAATATCTATTGTCAGCAGATACAGTATGTTATAAAATAGACTTGTTCATAGCGCTAGTACAAAATACAGAAAGGATTGGTAAAATGGCAAAAATACCAGAAGGCTTTTTATGGGGTGGGGCAGTTGCTGCTCACCAAATTGAAGGAGGATATGATAAAGGTGGAAAAGGCATTTCGATAGCCGATGTGATGACGGTTGGAAGTGCTAGCCACTCTCGACAGATTACTGATGGCGTCTTACCTGACGAATATTATCCGAATCATGATGCAATAGATTTTTACAGAACCTATAAGGACGATATACAATTATTCGCTGAGATGGGATTTAAGTGTTTTCGAACTTCGATTGCCTGGACTCGTATCTTCCCAAATGGAGATGAAGAAGAACCTAACGAAGAAGGGTTGAAATTTTATGATGATTTATTTGATCAGCTGCTAGCTCGTCAAATTGAACCGGTCATCACACTCAGTCACTTTGAAATGCCCTATCATCTAGTTACTAAGTATGGTGCTTGGCGTAATCGCAAGTTGATTGATTTCTTTGTTCGTTTTGCGGAAGTCGTCATGGAACGATATAAGGACAAAGTTAAGTATTGGATGACCTTTAACGAGATCAATAATCAAGGTGCAATTAATGTTCCTTGGTGCTCATGGACTAATTCTGGTGTCATTTATCAAGAAGATGAAAATCCAGTTGAGGTACTACAGCAGGTTATCCATTATCAGTCAGTGGCTTCTGCAAAAGTTGTACAATTGGGTCGGAAAATCAATAAAAATTTCAAAATTGGTTGTATGCTGGCAATGGTACCATTTTATCCGAATACATGTGATACAAAAGATATACTTGCTAGCCAGAAGGCAATGGAGCATCGTTTATTTCACTATGGAGATCTTCATGTTTTTGGAGAGCGTCCTTACTATATCGAGGCCTTTTGTCGAAAAAATAATATCAAACTGGATATTTTACCAGAAGATCTAGAAACTCTAAAAGAAGGTTGTGTAGATTATATTGGCTTGAGTTACTATATGAGTGATACAGTGACTGCTACAGCATCTGAGGAAACAGAAGAACTTTTCAAAGATGTTTATACTAAGAAAAATCCCTATATTGAATCAAGCGATTGGAGTTGGCAGATTGATCCTGAGGGATTACGCTATAGCTTAAATCTTTTATACGATCGCTATCATTGTCCGCTTTTTATAGTTGAAAATGGATTCGGTGCTTATGATAAGGTAGAGCCTGATGGAATCCATGATTCTTACCGCATTGATTACCTCAAACAACACATTGAACAAATGATGTTAGCGATTGAAGAAGATGGCGTAAATGTCATTGGTTATACCCCTTGGGGCTGTATCGATATTGTTAGTGCTGGTACAGGTGAAATGGAGAAGCGTTATGGCTTTATCTATGTCGATAAGAATAATAATGGCGAAGGAACTTTGCAACGAATGAAGAAAGATTCCTTTACATGGTATCAAAAAGTGATTACATCAAATGGAAACGAATTATAGGGAGTAATTAAAATGAATATTGGATTGTTTTGTGCAGCAGGTATGTCAACAAGTATTTTGGTTGAGCGAATGAAAGAAGCGGCTCAGAAAAAAGGGAAAGATGCAACAATTGCAGCTTATTCCATCAGTGAATTGGAACAAAGAGTTGGAGATATTGATGTGGCTCTATTAGGCCCACAGGTTGGTTTCCAACTTGAAAAAGCAAAAGAAATTTGTGCTTCTCACAATGTTCCTGTAGAAGTGATTGCAATGGCTGATTATGGCACTGCAAACGGTATGGCAGTTCTTAAACAAGCTTACATGATGAAAAAATAAGGAGAAGATGATGAAGGATAAACTGATTAAAAAGTTTGTTGATGGGATGATGGCCTTTGTCAATACCAAAGGTGTAACAGCGATAAAAGATGGTATTGTTTTCTCTATGCCATTGTTGATTGTTGGCTCCATCTTTCTTATCTTGGCCAATCTTCCAGTTCCAGCTCTAGCAACGATGTTAGAAACTAGTGGTATTACCCCTGTTCTCAATCAAGCAATTGGTGCAACCTTTAATATCAGTGCGATTGTAACAGTCATTGGGATTGCGTATACCTATGCTAAGCTAGAAAAACAGGAGCCGCTTGGGGCAGGTGTCATTGCCCTAGCAGTTTTCTTGCTAATCCAGCCTTCCAGTTTGATTT
The DNA here is from genome assembly GCF_013277015.1 of Streptococcus sp. 1032. Classification (NCBI taxonomy): domain Bacteria; kingdom Bacillati; phylum Bacillota; class Bacilli; order Lactobacillales; family Streptococcaceae; genus Streptococcus; species Streptococcus sp. 1032. Next base: position 34,018 of record NZ_VMMD01000008.1, read on the forward strand.
CTCAAAATGGGGATGTAGTTGGTAACATTATTCTGAAGGATTGGACTTCCGGGAAAGGGATGATTGGTGCCATTATCGTTGGTTTGATTGTAGGAGCAAGCTATTCTTGGTTTTTGAAGAAAAATATCAAAATCAAAATGCCAGATGGCGTACCAACTGGTGTAGCCAACGCATTTTCAGCCTTGATTCCTGCTACTGTTATCATCACAGCGGCAACGATCTTTGTCGGACTTGTTGAACAATTGTTTAAGGTCACAACGATTGAAGTGATTTATAATCTTATTCAAACACCAATGCAAGGCTTGACTGACTCATTGTTTGGTGCGGTGCTTATGTGTTTCCTTGTACCATTCTTATGGATGTTTGGGGTTCACGGCTCAACTGTAGTTGGTGGCATCATGAGTGGCTTGCTACAGGCGAATGCTTTGGAAAACCAAGCCATTTTAGATAAGGGCCTAGAATTAAATCTAGCCAATGGCGGTCATATTGTGACGATTCAATTTTTTGATCAATTTATCAATGTTACAGGTGCCGGGATTACGATTGGTTTGGTAGTTTACATGGTTGCATTTGCAAAATCAAAACAACTAAAAATTCTTGGACGTCTTGAAATGGTTCCAGCCATCTTTAATATCAATGAGCCGGTGCTCTTTGGTTTGCCGATTGTAATGAATACAGTTTTAGCAACTCCCTTTATATTAACGCCTATTTTATCTTGTATCATCCAGTATTCAGCGATTTATTTTGGACTGACACCTATGTATGGTGCCGTTCAAGTTCCGTGGACTTGTCCTCCAATTATTTCAGGATTTATCATCGGTGGTTGGAAAACAGCCTTGTTGCAAACACTTATTTTGGTTATGTCTTTCTTTGTTTATTATCCGTTTATTAAACAGATGGATAAACAAGCTTTACAAGCTGTAATACAAGAAACAAGCGATTTAGAAGATGAAGATTGGTAAGAGAGGTATTAAAATGGACGAAAAAGTACTCGAAGTGTGTTTTCAAATTATCACCTATGTAGGAACAGCAAAATCTATGTACATCAATGCTATTCAATTGGCTAAGCAGGGTGAATTCGAGCAGGCTAAAGATAGAATTAAACAAGGCGAAGAAGCATTTGTACAGGGACACAATGCTCACCACTCACTTTTGACAAAAGAAATGAATGGGGCATTAAGCCAAACAGGTCTACTTCTGATGCATGCTGAGGATCAGTTAATGAGTGCAGAAGGTTTTCGAACGATTGCTGAGGAATTTATAGCAGTCTATAAACGCTTTGAGGAAGGTAAATAGAGCAAGTTATGAAAGTAAAAAATCAAGCAATGTTAATTACCTATTCAGACAGTCTTGGAAAAAATCTGAAAGACTTGAAGTAGGTCTTAGAAGGCCCTTTGAAAGATGTGGTCGGTGGTGTCCACATTCTTCCCTTCTTTCCATCGTCAGGCGACCGCGGGTTTGCACCCATGAACTATACCAAGGTTGATGAGGCTTTTGGAGATTGGAGCGATATTGAGGCACTCAGTCAAGACTACTACCTCATGTTTGATTTCATGATTAACCATATCTCAGCCAAGTCGCCTTTTTCCTTGATTTCCTAGAAAAGAAAGATGAGTCTGCCTATGCGGATTTGTTTATCCGCTACAAAAACTTTTGGCCAAACAGTGGGCCGACTCAGGAAGATGTAGACCTGATTTACAAACGGAAGCCACGTGCTCCCTATCGCATTGCCAAGTTTGCTGATGGTAGTGAGGAAAAAGTTTGGTGTACCTTTGATGAGCAACAGATCGACCTCGATGTGACAACAGAAACAACTCGTCGCTTTATTCAGGAAAATCTGGAACAGCTGGCGGACCACGGAGCTTCCATTATTCGCTTGGATTCCTTTGCCTACGCCAATAAGAAAATCGGCACTAACTGTTTCTTTGTTGAACCAGATATTTGGGAAATGCTTCATTTTCCGCGTCAGCTATTGGCACCAAAAGGAGTGAAAATTCTTCCAGAAATTCATGAACATTACACCATTCAGCAAAAAATCGCTTAGCAAGACCACTATGTCTATGACTTTGCCCTTCCAATGCTGGTTCTTCATGCTCTTTATTCAGGTAATGTCAACCGTCTTGTTCACTGGATGGAAATCTGCCCTCGCAAGCAATTTACAACCTTGGACACGCACGATAGTATCGGAGTGGTCGATGTCAAGGACTTGCTAACAGATGTTGAAACAGAGGCGACAAGAGAAGCCCTCTATACCCAAGGAGCAAATGTCAAAAAGATTTACAGCTCAGAGGCCTACAACAATTTGGATATTTATAAGATAAATTGTACCTACTATTCAACTTTAGGAAATGATGACCAAGCCTATCTCTTGGCACGTGTGCTTCAATGTTTTGCACCAGGTATTCCGCAGATTTACTACGTTGGCTTGTTGTCAGGAGAAAATGATATCGAATTGCTCGAATCAACCAAAGAAGGCCGCAACATCAACCGTCACTATTATGATTTGGAAGAAATTGAGCGAGAAGTTCAACGCCCAGTTTGTCCAGTCCTTGTTCGATCTGCTCAAATTCCGTAATACCAGCGCAGCATTTGATGGAGAGTTTGCTGTTGATATGGAAGACGCTAATACTATCCACATCAGTTGGACCAATACCGATGCCAATACAGTGGCAGAATTAAGAGCTAATCTGAAAGATAAATCATTTGAAATTACAGAGAAAATAGATAGTGAAAGAACATCGATTTATCTATAATAGAATACAAAAGAGTGGTGGAAACGTTTGATTTCCTCACTCTTTTTGTTAGCTAGTTAGTAACAAAATAGTACTTAAACGTAAACTATGAATTATATTCTGTTGTGACGATAATTGTTCGAGAATATTTGTAATAAAAAAACAGGAACAGTCAATTAAACTGCTCCTATTTTTGTGATAGAATATAGGTAGTTATAACCGAGAGCAACTAAGAAGCAATAAAAATATTATTCATAAAATAATCAAGATTAGGAAGATAAAATGACAGAAATTGATAAAAGGAATTTAAAAAATTATCTTTATTGTACATTTGGAATTACTTATATAGCTTGGGGGATTCTTGCCATCTTTACGCAATCTCATATTTTGGGATTAGAAACATTTATAGGGAGAATGTTACATATAGTAGGTGCACTTGGTCCAGCTATTGCAAGTGGCTTTTATTTGAAAAGTAATAATATAAAATTTAAACATTTTGTATTTAATAAAAGAAAAAATAGTAGTATTTATTTCATTATTCATTTGTTAGCAATTTTGATACTATTTTCTGTATCTTCCTTAGAATTAAACGGAGTATCAATTTATCTGATGCCGCTATTCTTTATACAATTAATTTTTTTTGGTGGTGGACATGAAGAATTAAGATGGAGAGGTATATTACAACCGTTACTTGATAAAAAATATACTTATTGGCAATCTAATTTGATTGTAGGATCAATTTGGGGGATTTGGCATCTGCCTTTATGGTTTATAGTTGGAGAAAGCCATCAAGGATTTCCTTTTATTTTATTTTTTATATATACATTATTTTTAAGTTTTGTTTTAGGGCTTCTTTATCGTCAAACGAAATCTGTGGGGTACTGTCTATTATTTCATGCATTCGCAAATTTGTTAAATCTCTATTTTGTGTTAAAAATTAATCTTATTTTTATTATCATATTTATTACTTATTTAATTTATACAATATTGGCGAGTAATAGGATTAGTAAGGAAACAACATTTTAAAATTTAGATCAGTATATCCATTATTGAAGGTAACAATCGGTCTATCTAGATAATCGATGTTAAAGAATTTTCTGTTGTAATTTCAAGTGGAATGATGAATGTCGTTTCTTTTGCAACTGGCGAAAATCTTTCCGTTCCACAGTATCATTTTAAAATGATTTTCATTGCCTTTTGTTTATTAGTATAAAAGAAGAATATTAACACATGTTGAGTGTGTAAGTTTGTTAGTTAAACGAAGTTAATCTTCAAAATGTTCGGTGAACCTTTTGAGTCTGCCAATGGGATAGCTGTCGTAGAGTAAGGAGTTTACGACGAAACGATACGGTAACAGCGAACCGCTGAGTGTGTAGCCTTGAAATGATGTTTTAAGAAGGTGGAAAAAAGAATTTACTATATCCTAAGGGTAACTAATCAGTATTATATTCTGAAAAATCAATCTACGGATAATTTAGATGAGGTTATAAATGATTATATTAGAGTTATATCAAAATAATTATTCTAAAGATTTAGTCGCATTTGATTCCATAAAAGATGGGAAAGCCTTTGTAGCTCAAATTCCGGGATACACTCTGGAAACAGAAGATGGTTTTGAAGTGGAGTATTTTAATCCTAAAAACATACCGGATTATATGGAAATTATTTTTAACGGAAATATTGTTCCTTTATCTAAATTTATGTTCGATCCTGAGGAAAATGTAGACATTATTTGGAAAGAGATTTCAAATTTATCCCTCAAAAACGATAGAGTAATCGAAGGATATTCAAAAATCGATGCATATGTCGTTAACAACCATGAAGTTAAAGCCTATGTCGAAACAAGAGAAACGAACTATCGTAAAGCAAAAGACTTCTTAGAAAGCCGTGGATATGAAATCGACAGAAGCTTTTTCGGAAGTGAAGACGGCGAAGCGATTCTCTACAGAAAAAAAGGTGCCGAAGATTGGCATTTCTTATCACATTTAGACTCAATGTTTGTAGAGATTGAAGATGTAGAAGGATATGTTAAAGAAGAGGTGGGAGAGATTCAATAGTCAAGCAAAGTTCCTTGTGAGTATGTACCTTTGCTAGTAAAAGCGTCAAAACGTTGTAACGAAGGGGGTTAAGAAAACCCTTGAGTGTAAGCCTTCTTCTTGTTTAGAGGGAAAGTATTAGAGTAGCCGCTCATAATTTATACTAGATTTGATAACTTATTTGAGATAGATTTTATTTCTATAAATACTGTGAAAATTTTTTAATACTAAAGATTTAAAGTTACTGTGTTAAAAATTCTCTCCACTTTTAAACTAATGTATTATAAAAGCGAGTTGACACAAGTGTTACACCTATGATAGAATTAACTAGAGGTGAAGAAAATGGCAACCGATAAAAATAGAATAATGATTAGCTTGGATGATAAAAATCTAGAGAAACTTGAAAATTTAGTAGAAGATGCTAGAGATAGAAGAGGAATGCGACTAACAAAGTCCCAGGTTATAGAATTACTCCTAAATACTGTTGATTATTTCGATGATATTATGGGAGCTATTTACTCAAAAAAATAACAGCAAAAATGCTATTATTTTTTTACAAACAGGTGCAACACTAGTGAAGCAGGAGTGATAAAATGGTTGTTTATATTAGACAAAGCAAACTACCAAGTGAAGTTTCAATTAATAAATACAATGCTCAAGTAGGTGCCTACTTACAAGGAGAAGAAATTATTTTATATCAATCTTTTTCTGAAATAGAACAGTTAACAAGTGAAGATATAGTTGTAGATTATATAATGGAGACTAGAGCATTGCTAAAAATGATGGGGTTAAATGTTCCGGTTTATGACTATCCTATTGAGCTTAAAGACTTTTATGGTCGAAAGATTTATGAAGGTGTTTTAGGAGAGATTGTAAATATACCTGATAATTGGGGAAAATTTATTAAGCCTAAAGCTGGTTCAAAAGTCTTTACTGGAAGAGTTGTTAACGGAACCCGTGATTTGATAGGTATTGGTCTACCTTTTGACTATCCTATATGGATTAGTGAGGTTGCAGAATTCATAGCAGAATGGCGTTGTTTTGTTTTAGATGGTAGCGTATTAGATGTTCGACCCTATACAGGTGATTATCATGCACAATTTGATCCTAGTGTAATTGATAAAGCCATATCATGTTGGAAAGATGCGCCAATAGCTTATGGACTAGATATTGGTGTTACTAGTGATGGCAGAACACTTGTTGTTGAAGTAAATGATGGTTATGCATTGGGAAATTATGGCCTATCTCCTTTAAACTCAATCAACTTTCATAAAGCTAGATGGAAAGAAATGGTAAAACCTTATTTTGAAAAAAACGATGTCTTTACTATGCCTGAAAATGAAAATATAAGTTTCTAAAAAGAACAGAATTAAATCTGTGTATCTGCAACGAGTAAGTTGCAGTTTTTTGTTTTGAATAATGATATAATAGATTAAGAAAATAATGAAAACGCTATATATTTGAAAGTTGATTAGGAAAGCAGGAAGTATGGAAACAATCGATATTTTTTGCCTTTAGAGTCTTAAATTTTACATCATATTAATAAATTGAACCACACCATTATATCCCCAATTTTTTAGGTTGTTCTGTATGTCGTTCTTATTTTGCTCAGTAAGATAATAGTCGTTGACATAAAATTTTGTATTTGAATCAGTATGTTTAATAATCTCTTTCAAATACGGAATATCAGGTATGTCAGATGGTACAATATTTAGACCGAAATCATAGACTTCTTCCAAAGTGAATAGGCTATTAAAAAAATCTATATTTTCTTTCTAAAACAGTAGTGCAATTAAAGACCAAATAAAAAGCAGCCTTTGAATACGAATCAATGAGTTTGCTTCTAATTTTGATTTTTTCAGGATTCTGTATTTTTGAGTTTATCCAATCAAAGAAGGCAGCATTTTGACATAATTTATATACACAAACTAAATCATTTAATTTTGTTAAACAGATGTTTTTATCCTTTAGAATTTGTTTGAAAGGTATCTTAGAAAGTTTTTTTCAAATTCATTCCATGTAATATTATCGACATTTTTATCATGATTTGCATATTCGGTTAGAGTGAAAAAGAATTCATAAGCTTCTAGATTACCTTCATGATAGTTAGACCCATAATATCCGCCATCTTTAAATGATTTTTTGCTGTCTTCATCGACTTCAGGGATAGTTAAATTTTGAAAACCTTCAAGTTCAATTCTATTAATAGCATTATTAAAGTCAAATTTACTACCAAATTCTTTACAAGTGTCTATTATGAACTTTCTAAAATCATTGTATCCTGTGTTTAATTTATAGGCCATATCAAACCCATTTCCAATAATAAAAAGTGTATTCAAGTTTTCTACCTCCTGAAATATATTATACCAACTTATTGAGATAAATAGTAGTAGACTTATATTACATATTTTAAGATGTGGAACTTATTAATTTGATTGGTAGCGAAAACAACTAGAAGTAGCCCATCAAGATATTTTAAATTAGATAATATTGCATTTGCAATTATAACAAAGGAGTACTAACATGCCGAAATATACCGATGAAGATATTAGAAAATTAAATAAAATCACATTAAAAATTGCTGGTGATTATTTAGGTATAAGTTCACAAGCAGTTGCGATAGGTCTTAGAAATAATCTTCTTCCAATTGGTTTTGCTATTCATAACGAAGAAAGAGACAGACGTTTCACTGAGAGTTGGTCATATCATATTATTGCTGAAAGAATGATTTCATACAATCACGGTAAGCTATCTGAGATCCGTGTTGAAAATATTGAAACTAGTTTAGATAAAATTATAGAGGAATTTAACGGTTTAAAACAAGATTTACTTTTTATATTAAGCGAAAATGCAGAAGTGAAGAATTAGAAGTTTTTGAATTTGCGTTTTCGCTTGGTAAATATAAAAATGGTGATGTGAAATATAAGGGTAAAGGTGTTTCAAATGAAGATGATAAAGACCTTTTCTAGAGAAGAACTCTATGAAGTAATCTGGGAAATAAGTGCAAAACAAGTTTCATTGAAATATGATTTAAGCTATTCAGACTTACTCAAGAAATGCAAAGAATTTGAAATCCCAATTCCAAATGGTAGTTATTGGTATCGTAAGAATACTGGACAAGATTTAAGTGAACTTATTATTCCATTACCACAAAATGACGTAAATGAGGTTCATATTGATAGAAAAAGTCTAAAGAACAATAGAATAAAACCTAGTAAACATAAAGAAGATAGTACGGAGGATAAAAACGAAGATACTGTTAAACTTGATACAACTAGTATAAGAAGTTCATTATCATTTATAGAGGACGATAAAATAGAACGTATTATTGAAGCAGTTTTAAACCTAAACCAGGCTCCAAATAAGAGATTACATAAATCTGTAGCTAATCTAAGAGATAAAATCGCAGAGTGGAATAAGAGGGAAACAGCTGCTTCCTATCTCTACTTTGATTCTAGGCACAGATATAATGATTTAAAAGAACCTAAATTTGTAAAAAATATTTCACTCAATTCTCTTCCACGTTTATATCGCTTTTTAGATACACTAGTTACTGTAATTGAAAGAATTGGTGATAATGTAACTTCAAATTGGGATATTCAAATTGATAAGGATATTGTTCGTTTTGAAGTTATAGAATCAACAGACAAAGTAAGTCATGAATTAACAAAAGAAGAAGCTAAAGAACTAGCAGAGTACAATGATAGCGTTAAGTTTAATGGATATGCTTTTAAACCAAGAATAAAGAAGTATGACTATATACCAAATGGAAAATTCCGATTTAAGATAATAGATGGGTAAATACATTAAAGATACTAAAGAATTCACACTTGAACAATCAATCCCAGAAATAATTGTTTTAATTTACCAAGAGCATTATAAAGTTAAGAACTTACGCCTTGAACGTGAAGAGAAAGCAAGACTATACGAAGAGGAGCAAGAGCGAAAAAGAAAATTACAAAATAGAATCGAAGAAGAGAAGAAGCGGACAATGTCTCTTCTGAATATGCTAGAAGATTTTCAAACAGCAAATGATTTAAGACTGATGGCTGATAAACTGGAGATAGTAGGGAAACTTAGTAAAGAGGAAATTGATTGGATTAGATCCAAGGCTGACTGGATCGACCCAATAGTTTCTTCATCAGATGAATTATTAGGAATCAGAAATCATGAAAATTCTAGAGAAGAAAAAGAACAATATCTAAGTGAGAAAAGGTACTACTGGTAAATTTGTGTTTTTAGTTTTTCACAGAGTGTAGTGTTATTAGAGTAAATGATTAACTAAACTAATAATAAATCATTTTACACATTTATTATAAATAGGTCTTTAATACAAGATAGTATATACTTTCGTTCTATAATTTAGAAGTTTTCTTGCACTATGTTTAGTCACTATCACTGCTTGTTATTTCTATAAATTAAAATAGTAAGATTTTTTGAAAACAAAATTTTTATTGTTCAGGAACAATTTGTATCAAAGTGGTTGTTCAAGTTGAACTTCTTAATGGCTAAGGTCTTTTTATAGTTTTAGTGGTATAATAAACAATATGAATAAGCTGTTTTTGGGGGACAAAATGATTGATAGTATTAAAGTGAAGAAAGTTGAAATAGACTCTAAAAAAATTCCCATAGACAGCTCAACAAACCTCTCTGAAAAGATAAAATTGGGACAAAATACTACACCTATTTCTGTTTTGGCTGATACCTTTAGTAGCTTTCAAGCAACTGTAAATGCTAACATTATTTCAGAATTAACTGCAACTTCAAATGTATTAAGTTCAGCTAAATTAGTGAATATTACTAATTTGACAACTTCTTTACTAAGTCTGCCTTCATCAATTCAAGTGGACAAAAGCGTTATTAATGTTATGTTAGAAGTGATTGATTCGTACAATAAGATGTTGTCAAGCACACACTTGCAAGCAATTCAAAACATTGCAGAGTCTGCTAAAAATTTAATTGCTAGCTATCAAATTGATTATTCAAAGACTTTTAGTGGCATTAATGAACTTTTAAAGTCACTGCCTTCGATTTACACACAAGAAGAAATTGAGCAGATTATTTCTCGAGTTCAACTGCTGGCAGAAAATGGATGGGTTATTTATTTTCGTGATAGAAATGTTTATCAACGTTTACTTGCTGAGGAATGGAATACCTTGGAGGACGAATGGTTAGAGCTGCTTAGGGATAAACTAAAAAATGAGGATTTTATTATTGACTTACAAAATTCAGCGTGTTATTCAGCTCCTCTTGTAAGATCAATGGTTGATTGCTACTTTAATCGAAACTTTTATGCAGCATACACTCTGGGAAGTTTGGCAATTGATGGTGCACTAAATAGAATTTCAGAAATGACTTCATTAGAGAAAAAAATACCAGTAGGTCACCGAGCGATTAAAGAAATTGATAATATATTTATTGATAAGTCGTTTAGCGATGTAGGACTGATGCACTGGCTGTATAGTTTCTTCAAAGATACTAATAGATTTACACTTGATGAACCAAATCGACATATGATTAGTCATGGTCGGTGGGAGAAAGAAATCGAAGAACAAGAGTTTTTGAAGTTATTTAATGCAATGTTGTATATTTGTGATGAGTATGATTATTGGGAAGAAGTTATTCGTTATGAACAAGACAACTAAATATTTTTGGAGGTTAAACACCTATGCTTGAAATATATCCTTTTATTCAGGAGCTAGTTAAGTGTGAAACGACCATACAGAAAATAGAAGTTTTCAATAGATGGAACCTTCATGAGTGTAGAGTTTTTCTATTTGATGAAGAAAAGTCAAATTTTGGTAATATAGGCAAATCATTTAGCTATGGAAAGTTTAATCTGATTGGTTTGGGAGATTACCAAAAAATTTGGGTTATTGATAAAAATACTGTGAATGCTAAGGATAATTTCTTACCCGTTGCCAGAATTATCAATTATGACTTAAACATTTTTACCTACATACATGATTTATATAGAGGAAGAAATGTCCCAGATAAGGAGAATTTAATTAAATTTTTACACGAAATTAAATCGTTGCGTCTAACAAATAATATTTCAAATGCTTTAATGGAAAGATATACCACCCCAATAAATCGTGAATTATTAGCCAAAATGATTGAAAGTTATGTTTATTTTGATAGCACTAATTTTGAAGTATTTCAATCTAATGTGCCTCAGACTCTAAAACCAGATAAATATATTTGGATGAAAGAAATCTGGGAAGATGCAGAAAACTACCTAAGCAATGATGAGGTGATACAACAGTATGAGGCAGTATGTTGCTATATATTGAAAGCATTCGTTTTGAAAAATACAAAAAATCTTTCTACAAAAGCTAAAGTAGCTGAGTTTAAACGCTATTGTTTTGAGGATTTATGCGTATTTTTAGAATTGGAAATGACTTTATTAATACTTTTTTTGAAAAATGATAGTGCTGTTCAAGAAATATTTAAAAAGTTACAGCTAGGGGCTAAGAAGTTAATTGATAAAATACATAATACAGCATGGGATATTTTTCATATAAGACTATTGGAACAAAGTACTTTATTCAATTGTATTGAAAATTCAGATGTGATTTATCTCCATTATTTCGCAACTGCGGATTCTGGAGTGGCTGAGGTATTACGAGTCAATCCGATTAAAATGCTGGTTTATTATAATGAAAAACTTATACCTATACGTCGATATGATGCACTAGATTTCTTCACTCAAGATGAATTAGATTTTTATACTACTGCAGAAAAAATTACATTACGTGAGACGAAAGTTCAGAGTATTGATTTCTGTTCTATAAAGCAAGGATTGGTCAGTGAGTTAGGGGATTTCCTTACTAAATAAATTTTAATAGTTCCGTTCTATAGTATTATTCCAAAATCACTTTTACATACTTTCGTTCTATAATATAGAAGTTTGCTAGCACCACACGTGGAGTGTGTAGGATTGCTTGAAAAAGCGTAAAAACCTTGGAACGAAAGGGATAATAGACTTTCTGCGAAACAAAAATACAAGACAATAAAACTATGGATGATGAAGCAAGTAAACAATTAAGCGATATCCGTTTCAAGAGCCTTGTAGGTGTTCAGCGCACGACTTTTGAAGAGATGTTATCTGTGTTAAAAACAGCTTATCAACGTAAACGCGCAAAAGGTGGACGAAAATCCAAATTAAGCCTAGACGATCTCCTCAAGGTAACTATTCAATACATGCGAGAATAGCGCACTTATGAACAAATTTCGGCTGATTTTGGCATTCACGAAAGCAACATAATTAGTCGGAGTCAATGGATTGAAGCAACTCTTATTCAAAATGGTTTTACGATTTCAAATTCTGCCTTAATTCTGTAAAAACAGTAAAATTCGAAGGATTGTAAGGTAAGAGTTTTTTTCTTTCTGAAAAAATGGTATAATAGCAATCAAAACTAGAAAATAAAACGGAATTTGGAACAGATTTATCTGTATCCTAGTAGAGTGGTGATACTATGAAGATTAGTAAGAGGCACTTATTAAATTATTCCATCTTGATTCCTTACTTGCTTTTATCTATTTTGGGCTTGATTGTGGTCTATTCGACCACCAGCGCTATTTTAATCGAAGAAGGCAAGAGCGCCTTGCAATTGGTTCGAAACCAAGGAATCTTTTGGATTGTTAGTTTGATACTGATTGCCTTAATTTATAAATTGAGACTAGATTTTTTGAGAAATGAGCGACTAATCATTTTAGTTATATTGATAGAAATGCTTTTATTGTTCTTGGCTCGTTTTATTGGTATTTCCGTAAATGGGGCATACGGTTGGATTTCGGTTGCAGGAGTAACTATTCAGCCAGCTGAGTACTTAAAAATCATTATTATTTGGTATTTGGCTCACCGATTCTCCAAACAGCAAGAAGAAATAGCTATTTATGATTTTCAAGTTTTGACTCAAAATCAATGGCTTCCCCGTGCTTTTAATGATTGGCGATTCGTTCTCCTGGTTCTGATTGGAAGTTTGGGAATTTTCCCTGATTTAGGAAATGCGACTATTTTAGTCTTGGTTTCCTTGATTATGTATACAGTTAGTGGAATCGCTTATCGCTGGTTTTCAACCATTCTGGCGCTCGTATCTGCCGCTTCTGTCTTTGTCTTGACCACTATCAGCCTAATCGGTGTTGAGACCTTTTCAAAAATTCCAGTATTTGGCTATGTGGCCAAGCGCTTTAGTGCCTTTTTTAATCCTTTTGCCGATCGTGCGGATGCGGGTCACCAGTTATCTAATTCTTATTTTGCCATGGTCAATGGCGGTTGGTTTGGTCTAGGTCTTGGGAATTCGATTGAAAAACGAGGTTATTTACCAGAAGCTCATACAGACTTTGTCTTTTCTATCGTGATTGAAGAATTTGGCTTTGTTGGTGCCAGTCTTATTTTAGCTCTCTTGTTTTTCATGATTTTGCGGATTATCTTGGTCGGTATCCGAGCGGAGAATCCTTTCAATGCTATGGTTGCACTCGGTGTCGGAGGGATGATGTTGGTTCAGGTATTTGTCAATATCGGAGGGATTTCGGGCTTGATTCCATCTACAGGAGTGACTTTCCCCTTCTTATCCCAGGGTGGAAATAGTCTTCTAGTCTTATCAGTGGCAGTAGCCTTTGTCTTAAATATTGATGCCAGTGAAAAACGCGCTAAGTTGTACCGAGAATTGGAAAATCAACCAATGAACCTTCTGTGAAGTAGAATAAAGAAAGGATAGTCTATGTCTCTTCAAAAATTAGAAAATTATAGTAATAAAAGTGTTGTGCAAGAAGAAGTATTGATTCTAACAGAATTGCTGGAAGATATCACTAAAAACATGCTTGCCCCAGAGACCTTTGAAAAAATCATGCAGTTGAAAGAATTATCAACGCAGGAAGATTATCAAGGTCTAAACCGTCTAGTGACTAGCTTATCAAATGATGAAATGGTCTATATTTCACGCTATTTTTCAATCTTACCTCTTTTGATTAATATTTCAGAGGATGTGGATTTAGCTTATGAAATCAATCATCAAAATAATATTGATCAGGACTATTTAGGTAAATTATCTACAACGATCAAAATGGTTGCTGAAAAAGAAAATGCCGTTGAGATCCTAGAACACTTGAATGTTGTCCCTGTTTTGACAGCCCATCCAACACAAGTGCAACGCAAAAGTATGTTGGATTTAACAAATCATATTCATAGTCTTTTGCGTAAATACCGTGATGTTAAGTTGGGGTTGATCAATAAAGAAAAATGGCACAATGATTTGCGCCGTTATATCGAAATTATCATGCAGACAGACATGATTCGTGAGAAAAAATTAAAAGTGACTAACGAAATCACGAATGCTATGGAATATTACAACAGCTCCTTTTTGAAAGCTGTACCTCACTTGACGACGGAGTATAAGCGCTTAGCGCAAGCCCATGGGCTGAATTTAAAACAGGCTAAACCGATCACGATGGGAATGTGGATTGGTGGAGACCGTGATGGGAATCCCTTTGTTACAGCAGAGACCTTGAAGCAGTCTGCACTCACTCAGTGTGAAGTCATCATGAACTATTATGATGAAAAGATTTACCAACTTTATCGTGAATTTTCTCTTTCAACTAGTATTGTCAATGTAAGTAAGCAAGTCAGAGAAATGGCTCGTCAGTCTAAGGATAATTCGATTTACCGCGAAAAAGAGCTTTACCGTCGTGCCTTGTTTGATATTCAATCAAAAATCCAGGCAACTAAAACCTATCTGATTGAGGATAAGGAAGTTGGGACTCGTTATGAAACCGCCAATGATTTCTACAAGGATTTGATTGCCATTCGAGATTCTCTACTAGAAAATAAGGGCGAGTCCTTGATTTCAGGTGATTTTGTGGAATTATTGCAGGCAGTAGAGATATTTGGTTTTTACCTAGCATCAATTGATATGCGACAAGACTCTAGCGTCTATGAAGCCTGTGTGGCAGAACTCTTGAAATCAGCAGGAATTCATTCTCGATATAGCGAGTTGAGCGAAGAAGAAAAATGTGACCTTCTCTTGAAAGAGTTAGAAGAAGATCCCCGAATTCTTTCTGCGACTCACGCAGAGAAATCAGAATTATTAGCAAAAGAACTAGCTATTTTTAAGACGGCTCGTGTTTTGAAAGATAAGTTGGGAGATGATGTCATCCGTCAGACCATCATTTCACATGCAACCAGCCTTTCTGATATGCTAGAATTAGCTATTCTATTAAAAGAAGTAGGACTGGTGGATACGGAAAGGGCGCGTGTTCAGATTGTTCCCCTTTTTGAAACAATTGAAGACTTGGATCATTCAGAGGAAACAATGAGACAATATCTTTCTCTTAGCCTTGCCAAAAAATGGATTGCTTCACGTAATAACTACCAAGAAATCATGCTTGGCTACTCTGACAGTAACAAAGATGGCGGTTACTTGTCATCATGTTGGACCCTTTACAAGGCTCAACAACAATTGACTGCTATTGGAGATGAATTTGGCGTTAAGGTTACCTTCTTCCATGGCCGTGGTGGGACTGTCGGTCGTGGTGGTGGGCCAACCTATGAAGCCATCACATCTCAACCGCTCAAGTCTATCAAGGATCGTATCCGCTTGACGGAGCAGGGTGAAGTAATTGGCAATAAATACGGTAACAAAGACGCCGCTTACTATAACCTTGAAATGCTAGTATCTGCAGCCATTAACCGTATGATTACGCAGAAGAAGAGCGATACCAATACCTCAAATCGTTATGAAGCTATTATGGATCAAGTAGTGGACCGTAGTTACGATATCTACCGTGATTTGGTCTTTGGTAATGAGCATTTCTATGACTATTTCTTTGAGTCAAGTCCAATCAAGGCTATTTCAAGTTTTAATATCGGTTCTCGTCCAGCCGCTCGTAAGACGATTACTGAAATCGGTGGTTTGCGTGCCATCCCTTGGGTATTCTCATGGTCACAAAGTCGTGTTATGTTCCCTGGATGGTACGGGGTTGGTTCAAGCTTCAAGGAATTTATCGATAAAAATCCAGATAATATTGCTATTTTACGAGATATGTACCAAAATTGGCCTTTCTTCCAATCGCTTCTTTCAAATGTTGATATGGTTTTGTCAAAATCAAATATGAATATTGCTTTTGAATATGCTAAACTTTGTGAAGACGAGCAAGTTAAGGCCATCTATGAGACTATTTTAAATGAATGGCAAGTTACTAAGAACGTTATCTTGGCTATTGAAGGACATGACGAACTCTTAGCTGACAATCCATATCTAAAAGCTAGTCTGGATTACCGTATGCCTTACTTTAATATTCTCAACTATATTCAGTTAGAGTTGATTAAACGCCAACGTCGTGGAGAATTGTCCAGTGATCAAGAACGATTGATTCATATCACCATCAACGGAATTGCGACAGGATTGCGTAATTCAGGTTGATACCTATCAAACTTCCTCTTTTCTATAGGGGAAGTTTTTGAATCTTTCAAAAAAATGCTAAAAGAGTCTTGACAAGTAGTTGAAAAATGATATAATTTAAACATTCAGAAAAGTAATCATAATAAACTTTTTAGAGAGTCTGTGGTAGCTGAAAACAGATAAGTGATGATGATGAAAATTGGGCTGAATGTTATTTAGAATTTGAAATCATAAAAATTCGGTGAGCACACCTTACAGTGCATCTCGTTATTGCGAGACAGAGCGATAGGGAAATTCCCTATAATTGAGGTGGTACCGCGCATCGACGTCCTCACACAAGTTTTTTGTGTGAGGACTTTTTTGATGGAGGTTAGTATGGAAAGAAAACGATGGCGTCGCTTGTTTATACTCAATGAAAATCAAAAAGCAAACTAGGAAGCTAGCCGCAAGCTGCTCAAAACACTGTTTTGAGGTTGTGGATAGAACTGACAGAGTCAGTATCATATATCTACGGTAAGGCGACGCTGACGTGGTTTGAAGAGATTTTCGAAGAGTATTAGATAAGTGAAGTATTTTAAAGGAATAAAAGGGGAAATAGAATGAAAAATAAACGTTTAATTGGAATTATCGCTGCATTAGCAGTCTTAGTAGCAGGAAGCTTAATTTATTCTTCAATGAATAAATCAGAAGCTCAGAATAATAAGGATGAGAAGAAAATAGCCAAGATTGGTGTGCTTCAATTTGTGAGCCATCCATCCCTTGACTTGATTTATAAAGGGATCCAAGATGGACTTGCAGAAGAAGGATATAAAGATGATCAAGTTAAAATCGATTTTATGAACTCAGAAGGTGACCAAAGTAAGGTTGCGACAATGAGTAAACAATTGGTTGCAAATGGGAATGACCTTGTGGTTGGTATCGCAACACCAGCAGCCCAAGGTTTGGCTAGTGCCACAAAAGACCTACCTGTTATCATGGCCGCTATTACAGACCCAATTGGTGCTAACTTGGTTAAAGATTTGAAAAGACCAGGTGGCAACGTTACAGGGGTATCTGACCACAATCCAGCTCAACAACAAGTTGAACTCATCAAAGCTCTGACACCGAATGTGAAAACAATCGGAGCTCTTTACTCAAGTAGCGAAGACAATTCAAAAACACAGGTCGAAGAATTTAAGGCTTATGCTGAAAAAGCAGGTCTGACAGTGGAAACATTTGCAGTTCCTTCAACAAATGAAATTGCCTCAACTGTCACTGTTATGACTAGCAAGGTAGATGCTATTTGGGTTCCAATTGATAACACCATTGCATCAGGATTTCCAACGGTTGTCTCTAGCAATCAAAGTTCTAAGAAACCGATTTATCCAAGTGCGACAGCTATGGTAGAAGTAGGTGGTTTGGCATCAGTTGTAGTTGATCAACATGACCTTGGTGTGGCAACTGGAAAAATGATTGCCCAAGTTCTGAAAGGTGCAAAACCAGCTGATACCCCAGTCAATGTCTTTTCAACTGGTAAGTCAGTCATCAATAAAAAAATAGCACAAGAACTAGGTATTACGATTCCTGATTCTGTTCTAAAAGAAGCAGGGCAAGTCATCGAATAAATAAGGTAGGGAGGAGGAGACTCTTCCCATTTTTTAAAAAGATGAATATAGAAAGGATTAAATAAAATATGATTGTTTCCATTATTTCTCAAGGATTTGTCTGGGCTATTTTAGGTCTGGGGATCTTTATGACATTTAGGATTTTGAACTTTCCAGATATGACGACAGAAGGTTCCTTTCCTCTTGGGGGAGCTGTTGCTGTCACTTTGATAACTAAAGGCGTGAACCCTTTTTTAGCGACACTGCTTGCTGTAGGAGCAGGGTGTTTGGCTGGAATGGTAGCAGGACTTCTTTATACAAAAGGGAAGATTCCAACCTTGCTATCAGGGATTTTGGTGATGACTTCCTGTCACTCAATCATGCTCTTGATTATGGGACGTGCCAATTTAGGCCTGCTTGGAACCAAGCAAATTCAGGATGTTCTACCTTTTGATTCGGATTTGAATCAACTCTTGACAGGTCTCATCTTTGTGAGTATTGTTATTGCTCTCATGCTCTTTTTCTTAGACACCAAACTCGGACAAGCCTATATTGCTACAGGTGACAATCCTGATATGGCTAGAAGTTTCGGGATTCATACTGGGCGCATGGAGCTTATGGGCTTGGTCTTATCAAATGGTGTGATTGCTCTTGCAGGCGCTCTCATTGCACAGCAAGAAGGTTATGCTGATGTGTCTCGAGGAATCGGGGTTATCGTTGTGGGGCTTGCAAGTTTGATTATTGGGGAAGTTATTTTTAAGAGTTTGAGCTTGGCAGAACGTTTGGTTACCATCGTTGTAGGTTCTATTTCTTATCAATTCTTAGTGTGGGCAGTTATCGCATTTGGCTTTAATACAAGTTACCTTCGTCTATATAGTGCAGTGATTTTAGCAGTCTGCCTCATGATTCCAACATTTAAGCAAACAATCTTGAAAGGAGCCAAGTTAAGCAAATGACAGCCATTGTAGAATTAAAAAATGCAACCAAAGTCGTTAAAAATGGCTTTGATGAAGAAAAGATTATTTTAAATGATGTTTCCTTAGAAATTTTTGAACAGGATTTTATCACGATTTTGGGTGGAAATGGTGCTGGTAAATCAACCCTCTTTAACACTATTGCAGGAACCTTATCACTAACCAGTGGAACTATCCGTATTTTAGGTGAGGATGTTACCAAGTTTTCACCAGAAAAGCGCGCTAAGTATCTGTCTCGTGTCTTCCAAGATCCAAAGATGGGGACAGCTCCTCGTATGACAGTGGCAGAGAATCTCTTGATTGCCAAGTTTCGTGGTGAAAAGCGTGGACTATTTCCGAGACGTCTGGCTAGCTACAAGGATGAATTTCAGACAACTATTGAAAAAGTGGGAAACGGTCTTGAGAAACACTTGAATACACCGATTGAGTTCTTATCAGGTGGACAAAGACAGGCCTTGAGTCTCTTGATGGCAACCTTGAAGCGACCTGAATTACTCTTGCTAGACGAGCATACTGCAGCTCTTGATCCAAAGACCAGTGTTTCCCTCATGGAATTGACGGATGAATTTGTCAAGAAAGACCAGCTGACAGCGCTTATGATTACCCACCATATGGAAGATGCTCTCAAATATGGCAATCGTTTAATTGTCATGAAAGAAGGACGAATTATCCAAGATTTGAAACAAGAAGATAAAGCAAAAATGAAAATCTCTGATTATTATCAACTCTTTGAATAAAGTAGGGAAAATGAGTGAAATGGTTTACTTTTTTTCTGAAATAAAGTATACTATATAAAGTAAACTATGATAACATGGAGGTATTGTGTATGGTTGACAAACAAGTCATTGAAGAAATCAAAAACAATGCCAACATTGTGGAAGTCATAGGAGATGTGATTTCTTTACAAAAGGCAGGACGGAACTATCTAGGGCTCTGTCCTTTTCATGGTGAAAAAACACCTTCTTTCAACGTTGTAGAGGACAAGCAGTTTTACCACTGTTTTGGTTGTGGTCGCTCAGGTGATGTCTTTAAATTCATTGAGGAGTACCAAGGGGTTCCCTTTATGGAGGCTGTCCAAATCTTAGGTCAGCGTGTCGGTATAGAGGTGGAAAAACCGCTTTATAGTGAACAGAAGCCAGCTTCACCCCACCAAGCTCTTTATGATATGCACGAAGATGCTGCCAAATTTTATCATGCTATTCTCATGACAACGACCATGGGGGAGGAGGCCAGAAACTACCTTTATCAGCGTGGTTTGACAGATGAAGTGCTCAAGCATTTTCGGATTGGTTTAGCACCTCCAGAACGAAACTATCTCTATCAACGTTTGGCTGGTCAGTATCGTGAAGAGGATTTCTTGGATTCGGGACTATTTTACCTCTCAGATGCCAATCAATTTGTAGACACCTTTCACAATCGCATTATGTTTCCCCTGACCAATGATCAGGGAAAGGTTATTGCCTACTCAGGTCGTATCTGGCAGAAAACGGATTCACAAACTTCTAAGTATAAAAATAGCCGATCGACTGCAATTTTTAACAAAAGTTACGAATTATATCATATGGATAGGGCAAAAAAATCTTCTGGTAAAGCCAGTGAGATTTACCTCATGGAAGGATTCATGGATGTCATTGCAGCCTATCGGGCTGGAATCGAAAATGCTGTGGCGTCCATGGGAACGGCCTTGAGTCGAGAGCATGTTGAGCATCTGAAAAGGTTAACCAAGAAGTTAGTCCTTGTTTACGATGGCGATAAGGCTGGGCAAGCCGCGACTTTGAAAGCATTGGATGAAATTGGTGGTATGCCTGTGCAAATCGTCAGCATGCCTGATAACTTGGATCCTGATGAATATCTACAAAAAAATGGACCAGAAGACTTGGCCTATCTATTAACGAAAACTCGTATTAGTCCGATTGAGTTTTACATTCACCAGTACAAGCCTGAAAATAGTGAAAATCTACAGGCTCAGATTGAGTTTATTGAAAAAATAGCTCCTTTGATTGTTCAAGAAAAGTCTATCACTGCTCAAAACAGCTATATTCATATTTTAGCTGACAGTCTGGCGTCCTTTGATTATGCTCAGATTGAGCAGATTGTTAATGAGAGTCGTCAGGCACAAAGGCAGAATCGCATGGAAGGAATTTCCAGACCGATGCCAATCACTATGCCTGTCACCAAGCAGTTATCGGCTATTATGAGGGCAGAAGCCCATCTACTTTATCGAATGATGGAATCTCCTCTTGTTTTGAACGATTACCGCTTGCGAGAAGACTTTGCATTTGATACACCTGAATTTCAGGTCTTATATGACTTGCTTGGTCAGTATGGCAATCTTCCTCCAGAAGTTTTAGCAGAACAGACAGAGGAAGTTGAAAGAGCTTGGTACCAAATTTTAGCTCAGGATTTACCTGCTGAGATGTCACCGCAGGAACTAAGTGAAGTAGAAATGACTCGAAACAAGGCTCTCTTGAATCAGGACAATATGAGAATCAAAAAGAAGGTGCAGGAAGCTAGCCATGTAGGAGATACAGATACAGCCCTAGAAGAATTGGAACGTTTAATTTCCCAAAAGAGAAGAATGGAGTAATAATGGCAACAAAACAAAAAGAAGTAACAACATTTGACGTACAAGTAGCAGAATTTATCCGTAATCATAAGCAAAAAGGGACAGCAACAGATGATGAAATCAATGCTAGTCTTGTCATTCCTTTTACCTTGGACGCTGATGGGATTGAAGATCTCTTGCAACGAATTCAGGATGCAGGAATTTCGATCACAGATAACGAAGGAAATCCAAGTGCGCGTGTTCTTAGTAATGAAGAAGAACCAGAACTCAGCGATGAGGATTTGATTGGGTCAACTTCGGCTAAGGTCAATGACCCTGTCCGTATGTACTTGAAAGAAATTGGAGTCGTACCTCTCTTGACCAATGAAGAGGAAAAAGAATTGGCACTGGCTGTTGAAGCTGGTGATATTGAAGCCAAACAACGTCTTGCGGAAGCCAACCTTCGTTTGGTTGTTTCTATTGCCAAACGCTATGTCGGCCGTGGTATGCAGTTCCTTGACTTGATTCAAGAAGGGAACATGGGCTTGATGAAGGCGGTTGACAAGTTTGATTATTCTAAAGGATTCAAGTTCTCAACTTACGCAACTTGGTGGATCCGTCAGGCTATCACTCGTGCTATTGCGGATCAAGCTCGTACCATCCGTATCCCAGTCCACATGGTTGAAACGATTAACAAACTGGTTCGTGAACAGCGTAATCTCCTTCAAGAATTAGGTCAAGATCCAACACCAGAACAGATTGCTGAACGTATGGATATGACACCTGATAAGGTTCGTGAAATCTTGAAGATTGCCCAAGAACCAGTATCTCTTGAAACTCCAATCGGTGAAGAGGATGATAGCCACCTTGGGGACTTTATCGAAGATGAAGTGATTGAAAATCCAGTGGACTACACAACTCGTATCGTCTTGCGTGAGCAGTTGGATGAGGTCTTGGATACTCTTACAGACCGTGAAGAAAATGTTCTACGTCTCCGTTTCGGGCTAGATGATGGAAAAATGCGTACCCTTGAAGATGTGGGTAAAGTCTTTAACGTGACTCGCGAGCGTATCCGTCAGATTGAAGCAAAGGCTTTGAGAAAACTACGCCAACCAAGTCGCAGCAAACCGCTTCGTGATTTTATTGAAGACTAAGAGTGAGGAAAATATGGCTTATACAGAAGAGCAAATTGAAAACATCAAAACACGAATTTTATCAGCCTTAGAAGAAGTCATCGACCCTGAGTTGGGAATCGATATTGTCAATCTTGGTTTGATTTATGAGATTCGTTTTGACGGCGACACAGGGCAAGCAGAGATTGATATGACTTTGACAACCATGGGTTGTCCCCTAGCAGACCTTTTGACGGATCAGATTTATGATGCCATGACAGAGGTTCCAGAAGTAACGGATACTGAGGTTAAATTAGTCTGGTATCCAGCCTGGACAGTTGAAAAAATGAGTCGCTATGCCCGCATTGCCCTAGGCATTAAGTAAACATATAAAAGCATGTGAGAGACCGTTGGAAAAGTGAGGAAATTTCTCCTTCTTTTCCTCTAGTCTCTCCTTTCTTTTGCTGATTTTATTCAAAGAAAATGATATAATAGTAGTTATGGAAAAAAAGAAATTACGCATCAATATGTTGAGTTCAAGTGAGAAAGTAGCAGGACAAGGAGTTTCAGGTGCCTACCGTGAATTAGTTCGTCTTCTTCATCGTGATGCCAAGGACCAATTGATTGTTACAGAAAATCTTCCAATCGAGGCAGATGTGACTCACTTTCATACCATTGATTTTCCCTATTATTTATCAACATTTCAAAAGAAACGCTCAGGAAGGAAAATTGGCTATGTGCATTTCTTGCCTGATACACTTGAGGGGAGTTTGAAAATTCCATTTTTCTTAAAGGGGATTGTGAAACGCTATGTATTTTCTTTTTACAACCGGATGGAGCACTTGGTTGTGGTCAATCCGATGTTTATCGAGGATTTGGTGGCAGCTGGTATTCCACGTGAGAAAGTGACCTATATCCCTAACTTTGTCAACAAGGAAAAATGGCATCCCCTTCCACCAGAAGAGGTAGTGAGACTGCGAACAGAGCTAGGTCTTAGTGACAATCAGTTTATCGTAGTAGGTGCTGGTCAAGTTCAGAAACGCAAAGGGATTGATGACTTTATCCGTCTGGCTGAGGAATTGCCGCAAATTACCTTTATCTGGGCAGGTGGTTTCTCTTTTGGTGGCATGACAGATGGTTATGAGCGCTACAAGAAAATCATGGAGAATCCCCCTAAAAATTTGATTTTTCCAGGCATTGTGTCGCCAGAGCGAATGCGTGAATTGTATGCCTTGGCGGATCTTTTCTTGTTGCCTAGTTACAATGAACTCTTTCCGAT
Organism: Streptococcus sp. 1032; assembly: GCF_013277015.1. NCBI lineage: Bacteria > Bacillati > Bacillota > Bacilli > Lactobacillales > Streptococcaceae > Streptococcus > Streptococcus sp. 1032. The sequence continues at coordinate 57,681 of NZ_VMMD01000008.1, forward strand.
GACGATTTTAGAGGCTGCTAGTTGTGAAGCTCCTATTATGCTACGTGATTTGGATCTTTATAAGGTGATTTTGGAGGGAAATTATCGGGCGACAGCAGATAGAGAAGAGATGAAAGAAGCTATTTTGGAATATCAAGCAAATCCTGCCGCCTTAAAAAATCTCAAAGAAAAGGCTAAGAATATTTCCAGAGAGTATTCTGAAGAGCATCTGTTACAAATCTGGTTGGATTTTTATGATAAACAAGCCGCTTTAGGGAGAAAATAAAAAGTGAGGTAATCTATGCGAATTGGTTTATTTACAGATACCTATTTTCCTCAGGTTTCAGGTGTTGCGACCAGTATTCGAACCTTGAAAACAGAACTTGAAAAACAGGGACATGCTGTTTTTATCTTTACGACGACAGATAAGGATGTCAATCGCTATGAAGATTGGCAAATTATCCGCATTCCAAGTGTTCCCTTCTTTGCTTTTAAGGATCGCCGCTTTGCCTATCGAGGATTCAGTAAGGCACTTGAAATTGCTAAACAATATCAGCTAGATATTATCCACACTCAGACAGAATTTTCTCTTGGCTTGTTGGGGATTTGGATTGCGCGTGAATTGAAAATTCCAGTCATCCATACCTATCACACCCAGTACGAAGACTATGTGCATTATATTGCCAAGGGGATGTTGATTCGTCCTAGTATGGTCAAGTATCTGGTCAGAGGTTTCCTGCACGATGTGGATGGGGTTATTTGCCCGAGTGAGATTGTCCGTGATTTGCTATCTGACTATAAGGTCAAGGTTGAAAAACGCGTCATTCCAACTGGGATTGAATTAGCCAAGTTTGAGCGTCCGGAAATCAAGCAGGAAAATTTGAAAGAACTGCGTAGTAAATTAGGGATTCAAGATGATGAACAGATGTTGCTTAGTCTTTCCAGAATTTCCTATGAAAAAAATATTCAAGCAGTTTTAGCAGCCTTTGCAGAAGTTCTGAAAGAAGAAGACAAGGTTAAACTGGTGGTAGCTGGGGATGGTCCTTATCTGGATGATCTCAAAGAGCAAGCTCAGAAACTAGAGATTCAAGACTCTGTTGTCTTTACAGGGATGATTGCTCCTAGTGAGACGGCTCTTTATTATAAGGCGGCAGATTTCTTCATCTCGGCATCGACAAGTGAAACGCAGGGTTTGACCTACTTGGAAAGCTTAGCTAGTGGAACGCCTGTTATTGCTCACGGAAATCCGTATCTGGACAATCTTATTAGTGATAAAATGTTTGGTACCTTGTATTACGGCGAGTATGATTTGGCTGGAGCCATTTTAGAAGCCCTGATTGCAACACCAGACATGAATGAGCATACCTTATCAGAAAAATTGTACGAGATTTCGGCTGAGAACTTTGGGAAACGGGTGCATGAGTTTTATCTTGATGCTATTATTTCAAATAATTTCCAGAAAGATTTAGCAAAAGATGATACGGTCAGTCAGCGTATTTTTAAAACAGTTTTGTATCTTCCGCAAAAGGTAGTCGCTGTACCGGTAAAAGGCTCTAGACGCATGCTGAAGGCTTCAAAAACACAGTTAATCAGCATCAGAGATTATTGGAAAGACCATGAAGAATAGAAAGAGGAATAGCTATGAAAAAACAATTGATGAGAGGTGGTAGTGATCAAAAAATTGCTGGTGTTTGTGCTGGGGTAGCCCATTATTTTGATATGGATCCGACTATTGTTCGTGTAATATGGGGTGTTCTTGCTTGCTGTTACGGAGCGGGAATTGTAGCTTATATCATTTTATGGATTATCGCACCAGTAGCAAGTGACTATTGAAAACTAGCTCAATTCATGCTAAGATAATAGAAAATAGAATGTAACGAAGGAGAGAAAAATGGCATTTGGAGATAATGGAAATCGTAAAAAAACGATGTTTGAGAAAATAACCTTGTTTATCGTGATTATCATGCTAGTAGCAAGTTTATTGGGAATTTTTGCAACTGCAATTGGTGCCCTCAGTAATCTATAAAATAGATTCAAGAAAATTTAGTGACTGGGATTTCCCAGCCCTTTTTTAAAGTGAGAAGAAATAATGAGTATGTTTTTAGATACAGCCAAGATTAAGGTCAAGGCTGGTAATGGTGGCGATGGTATGGTTGCCTTTCGCCGTGAAAAATATGTCCCTAATGGTGGTCCTTGGGGTGGTGATGGTGGTCGTGGAGGCAATGTCGTCTTCGTTGTAGATGAAGGTCTACGTACCCTCATGGATTTCCGCTATAATCGCCATTTCAAGGCTGATTCTGGTGAGAAAGGAATGACCAAAGGGATGCATGGTCGTGGTGCAGAGGATCTCAGAGTTCGTGTTCCACAAGGTACGACTGTTCGTGATGCAGAGACTGGCAAGGTTTTGAAAGATTTGATTGAACATGGTCAAGAATTTATTGTAGCCCACGGTGGTCGTGGTGGACGTGGAAACATCCGCTTTGCGACACCCAAAAATCCTGCACCTGAAATCTCTGAAAACGGAGAACCAGGTCAGGAACGTGAGTTACAATTGGAACTAAAAATCTTGGCAGATGTCGGTTTAGTAGGATTCCCATCTGTTGGGAAATCAACACTTTTAAGTGTTATTACCTCAGCTAAACCTAAAATTGGAGCCTACCACTTTACGACAATTGTACCAAATTTAGGTATGGTTCGCACCCAATCGGGTGAATCTTTTGCAGTAGCCGATTTACCAGGTTTGATTGAAGGGGCTAGTCAAGGTGTTGGTTTGGGAACCCAGTTCCTCCGCCACATTGAGCGTACACGTGTCATCCTCCATATCATTGATATGTCAGCTAGCGAAGGCCGTGATCCTTATGAGGACTACCTAGCTATCAATAAAGAGCTGGAGTCATACAATCTTCGTCTCATGGAGCGTCCACAGATTATCGTAGCCAATAAGATGGATATGCCTGAGAGTCAGGAAAATCTTGAAGAATTCAAGAAGAAATTGGCTGAAAACTACGATGAATTTGAAGAGTTACCAGCTATCTTCCCGATTTCTGGATTGACCAAGCAAGGTTTGGCAACGCTCTTGGATGCGACAGCTGAATTGTTAGACAAGACACCAGAATTCTTGCTCTACGACGAGTCAGATATGGAAGAAGAAGCTTACTATGGATTTGACGAGGAAGAAAAAGCCTTTGAAATTAGTCGTGATGACGATGCAACATGGGTGCTTTCTGGTGAAAAACTCATGAAACTCTTTAATATGACCAACTTTGATCGTGATGAATCTGTCATGAAATTTGCCCGCCAACTTCGTGGTATGGGGGTTGATGAAGCCCTTCGTGCGCGTGGTGCTAAGGATGGGGATTTGGTCCGCATTGGTAAATTTGAGTTTGAATTTGTAGACTAGGAGACTGATATGGGAGATAAACCGATATCTTTCCGAGATGCGGATGGTAATTTTGTTTCCGCTGCAGACGTTTGGAATGAAAAGAAATTGGAAGAACTGTTTAATCGTCTCAATCCAAATCGTGCTCTGAGATTGGCACGAACTAAAAAAGACAATCCATCTCAGTAAAGAAGCTAAAAAATCCCGTGCCTCATCAGATACGGGATTTTGTGGTACGACGGGATGTATAGCAAACTGAATCTGGAATAGCACAGCATATCTTCTAAAATATTGTTATCAATTGATTTGAATTTCAAAATTAAATTGTTTGATTCTTATTTCACTTTGTTATAGTATATCTGATGTCAAAATTCTCGGCGAGTCAAATAGCGATTCCCAAGCCTGACTATCGTGAGGTAGCGGATTAAAACGGTCTGGGGATAGATCGTTTTAAGTCTGATGCTGGAAATAAGAATCGTCAGGGGAAGGGATAGCGAAATCGTGGCTCTACGAACAGGAACGTGATAGTAAGGCGTATATAGTGGATAAGGGGGCTCAAAACTCTAAAGTCCAAAAAGGTAGTCGTAACCTATATACATAAAGCACGAGAGTAATTGAATTCGGACTAAGATTTTCTATTTTCACTGTAACCTTTTAACGTCCTCATATCTTGTATACACGAGGAAAGATGTATGACTTATCCCGTGAGGTCTATCACTATAAAGAGAAAACGACAGATAGAGGTGATCCTGAGTCACGGTTATCTTTAAAATAGATTGTCTGATAGGATGCTAGCCTGAAAACGTCTTGTTCATGAAATATAGGACGCTATGTATAAAACGCTTCTGTGAACTGAGAGAAGGGGGAGAAGTTCTTTCTAAAGTTTAGTTGAACAGCCGTATTCCGATACTTAGATAAGGGGGTTAGTCTTAGCTCCTACTCGATTTCAGGGGGCAAAAAAGGGGCAATAGCGATTCGAGAAAGATTATACTCTTCGAAAATCTCTTCAAATCACGTCAATATCGCCTTGCCGTATATATGTGACTGACTTCGTCAGTCTTATCTACAACCTCAAAACAGTGTTTTGAGCAGCCTGCGGCTAGCTTCCTAGTTTGCTCTTTGATTTTCATTGAGTATCAGTGACTAAATCATCAACTCTGATTTATCCAATAAAATTGAAAAGGATGGAAAAAAGGTTGCATTTATGATATAATTTATTTTAAAGACCTTATTAGAAATCTTGAAAGAGTATTGAAAACTTAGAATGAGAAAAATTGTTATCAATGGTGGATTACCACTACAAGGTGAAATCACTATTAGTGGTGCTAAAAATAGTGTTGTAGCCTTAATTCCGGCTATTATCTTGGCTGATGATGTGGTGACTTTAGATTGCGTTCCAGATATTTCGGATGTAGCAAGTCTTGTCGAAATCATGGAATTGATGGGAGCTACTGTTAAACGTTATGACGATGTCTTGGAGATTGATCCAAGAGGTGTTCAAAATATTCCAATGCCTTATGGGAAAATTAACAGTCTTCGTGCATCTTACTATTTTTATGGGAGCCTCTTAGGCCGTTTTGGTGAAGCGACAGTTGGCCTACCGGGAGGATGTGATCTTGGTCCTCGTCCGATTGACTTACACCTTAAGGCGTTTGAAGCTATGGGTGCCACTGTTAGCTACGAGGGAGATAACATGAAGTTATCTGCTAAAGATACAGGACTTCATGGTGCAAGTATTTACATGGATACGGTTAGTGTAGGGGCAACGATCAATACGATGATTGCTGCGGTTAAAGCGAATGGTCGTACTATTATTGAAAATGCAGCCCGTGAACCTGAGATTATTGATGTAGCTACTCTCTTGAATAATATGGGTGCCCATATCCGTGGGGCAGGAACTAATATCATCATTATTGATGGTGTTGAAAGATTACATGGAACCCGTCATCAGGTGATTCCAGATCGTATTGAAGCTGGAACATATATTTCTTTAGCTGCTGCAGTTGGTAAAGGAATTCGTATCAATAATGTTCTTTACGAACACCTAGAAGGATTTATTGCTAAGCTGGAAGAAATGGGAGTGAGAATGACTGTATCTGAAGACAGCATTTTTGTCGAAGAGCAGTCTAATTTGAAAGCAATCAATATTAAGACAGCTCCTTACCCAGGCTTTGCAACTGATTTGCAACAACCGCTTACCCCTCTTTTACTAAGAGCGAATGGTCGTGGTACAATTGTCGATACGATTTACGAAAAACGTGTAAATCATGTTTTTGAACTAGCAAAGATGGATGCGGATATTTCGACAACAAATGGTCATATTTTGTACACGGGTGGACGTAATTTGCGTGGAGCCAGTGTTAAAGCGACCGACTTAAGAGCTGGTGCAGCTTTGGTTATTGCTGGTTTGATGGCCGAGGGACAAACTGAAATTACCAATATCGAGTTTATCTTACGTGGTTATTCTGATATTATCGAAAAATTACGTAATCTAGGAGCGGATATTACACTTGTTGAGGATTAAACCGTAGAGGTGTTTATGAATATTTGGACCAAATTAGCAATGTTTTCTTTTTTTGAAACGGATCGCTTGTATTTGCGTCCTTTCTTTTTTAGTGATAGTCAAGACTTCCATGAGATAGCCTCAAATCCTGAAAATTTACAATTTATTTTCCCAACTCAGGCAAGTCTGGAAGAGAGTCAATATGCGTTGGCCAATTACTTTATGAAGTCCCCTTTGGGAGTATGGGCAATTTGTGACCAGAAAAATCAACAAATGATTGGTTCTATTAAATTTGAGAAGTTAGATGAAATCAAAAAAGAAGCTGAGCTTGGCTATTTTTTGAGAAAAGATGCTTGGTCTCAAGGATTTATGACAGAGGTTGTTAGAAAAATTTGTCAGCTTTCTTTTGAGGAATTTGACTTAAAACAATTATCCATCATTACCCACCTTGAAAATGAAGCTAGTCAAAAGGTTGCTCTTAAATCTGGATTTAGTTTGTTTCGTCAGTTTAAGGGAAGTGATCGTTACACAAGAAAAATGCGGGATTATCTTGAATTTCGGTATGTAAAAGGAGAATTCAATGAGTAAGCATCAGGAAATTCTAAGCTATTTGGAAGAATTACCAGTAGGTAAAAGGGTCAGTGTTCGTAGTATTTCAAATCATCTGGGAGTCAGTGATGGAACTGCCTATCGGGCCATTAAAGAAGCTGAAAACCGTGGAATTGTGGAGACCCGTCCTAGAAGTGGAACAATCCGCGTCAAATCCCAGAAAGTTGCGATTGAAAGATTAACTTTTGCTGAAATTGCAGAAGTGACTTCTTCTGAGGTTCTGGCTGGGCAAGAAGGTTTAGATAGAGAATTTAGTAAGTTTTCAATTGGTGCCATGACTGAACAAAATATCCTGTCCTACCTTCACGATGGGGGGCTCTTGATTGTCGGAGACCGAACCCGTATTCAGTTGCTAGCCTTGGAAAATGAAAATGCCGTTCTGGTTACAGGGGGATTTCAGGTTCATGATGATGTACTTAAACTGGCCAATCAAAAAGGGATTCCTGTTCTGAGAAGCAAGCATGATACTTTCACTGTCGCGACCATGATCAATAAAGCCTTGTCAAATGTCCAAATCAAAACGGATATTTTAACTGTTGAGAAGCTTTATCATCCAAGTCATGAGTATGGTTTTCTGAGAGAGACAGACACTGTTAAAGATTATTTGGACTTAGTTCGTAAGAATCGAAGCAGTCGTTTTCCAGTTATTAACCAACATCAGGTTGTCGTTGGAGTTGTAACTATGAGAGATGCGGGCGATAAGTCACCAAGTACCACAATTGACAAGGTTATGTCGCGTAGTCTATTTTTAGTTGGATTATCGACAAATATTGCCAATGTTAGTCAACGGATGATTGCTGAAGACTTTGAAATGGTACCAGTTGTTCGGAATAATCAAACCTTGCTTGGAGTTGTGACACGACGAGATGTCATGGAGAAGATGAGCCGTTCCCAAGTTTCGGCTCTACCGACTTTTTCTGAGCAGATTGGACAAAAACTTTCTTATCACCATGATGAAGTAGTGATTACAGTGGAACCCTTTATGCTTGAGAAAAACGGTGTTTTAGCTAACGGTGTATTGGCGGAGATACTGACTCACATGACCCAAGATTTGGTTGTGAATAGTGGCCGCAATCTCATTATCGAGCAAATGCTGATCTACTTTTTGCAGGCTGTTCAGATAGATGATATACTGCGCATTCAAGCACGGATTATTCATCATACGAGACGATCAGCTATTATTGACTACGATATTTATCATGGTCACCAGATTGTTTCAAAAGCAAATGTAACCGTTAAAATTAATTAGAAACTAGGAGAAAAAATGATAACATTAAAATCAGCTCGTGAAATCGAAGCTATGGATAAGGCCGGTGATTTTCTAGCAAGTATTCATATCGGCTTACGTGATTTGATTAAGCCTGGCGTAGATATGTGGGAAGTTGAAGAGTATGTCCGCCGTCGTTGTAAGGAAGAAAATTTCCTTCCGCTTCAGATTGGGGTTGACGGTGCAATGATGGACTATCCTTATGCTACCTGTTGCTCTCTTAACGATGAAGTAGCTCACGCTTTCCCTCGTCACTATATCTTGAAAGATGGTGATTTGCTCAAAGTTGATATGGTTTTGGGAGGCCCAATTGCTAAATCTGATTTGAATGTCTCAAAATTAAACTTCAACAATGTTGAGCAAATGAAAAAATACACTCAGAGCTATTCTGGTGGTCTGGCAGACTCTTGTTGGGCTTATGCTGTAGGTACACCGTCCGAAGAAGTCAAAAATTTGATGGATGTAACCAAAGAAGCTATGTACAAGGGGATTGAGCAAGCTGTTGTTGGAAACCGTATCGGTGATATTGGAGCGGCTATTCAAGAATATGCTGAAAGTCGTGGTTACGGTGTAGTGCGTGATTTGGTTGGTCATGGTGTTGGCCCAACTATGCACGAAGAACCAATGGTTCCTAACTATGGTATTGCAGGTCGAGGACTCCGTCTTCGTGAAGGAATGGTCTTGACTATTGAACCAATGATCAATACAGGTGACTGGGAAATTGATACAGATATGAAGACCGGCTGGGCGCATAAGACCATTGACGGTGGACTATCTTGTCAATATGAACACCAATTTGTCATTACGAAAGATGGTCCTGTTATCTTGACTAGTCAAGGTGAAGAAGGAACTTATTAATAAAAAGTGAAAAGACTACTGGAAGTTTATTTTGATAAAAAATCCAGTAGATCTTTTTATAATAAAACGTATTGTATCAAGCTTTTAATGCCTGGTATAATGCGTTTTTCTGATTTTAAGATTTTCTTCAACTTTGTTTGTAACGACATTATAACAGAGGATCTAGGATTCAGGGCTCTCCTCCTATATACTATTAGTAAAGCAAAACTAGGGGAGAATATTTTAGTGTCGCAATCTATTGTTTCTGTAGAGGTTCCACAATATTGTCGTTTTGATTCTAAAAAGAGCAATGAAATTCTGTTTAACGTTCGTATTGCCAATCTTAAATTTACCTTTTTCATATTGAAGTATTGAGCTAGTTTATGAAAAAATTGAATGAAAGAGTTGAGTGTTTTAGAAACCTACAGTGTAGTATTCTAGTTTCAATCCACTATATTTTGCTACTCCCCGTAAAGTTTCTATTTTCCCTGAATTCTGATATAATAGAAATATTGACTTCAAGAGTAAGGAAGAGAAGATGAACGCATTATTGAATGGAATGAATGACCGTCAGGCTGAGGCGGTGCAAACGACAGAAGGTCCCTTGTTGATTATGGCGGGGGCTGGCTCTGGAAAGACCCGAGTTTTGACCCACCGTATTGCTTATCTGATTGATGAAAAGCTGATCAATCCGTGGAATATCTTGGCCATTACCTTTACTAATAAGGCTGCGCGTGAGATGAAAGAGCGTGCTTATAACCTTAATCCAGCCACTCAGGACTGTCTGATTGCGACCTTCCACTCCATGTGTGTGCGTATTTTGCGTCGCGATGCGGATCATATTGGCTACAACCGCAATTTTACTATTGTAGATCCAGGGGAGCAGCGAACTCTCATGAAACGCATTCTCAAGCAGTTGAACTTGGATCCTAAAAAATGGAATGAACGAACTATTTTGGGGACCATTTCCAATGCTAAGAATGATTTGATTGATGATGTTGCCTATACTGCTCAAGCTGGCGATATGTATACGCAAATCGTGTCCCAGTGTTACACTGCTTATCAAAAAGAGCTTCGTCAGTCGGAGTCGGTTGACTTTGATGATTTGATTATGCTGACCCTGCGTCTCTTTGATCAAAATCCTGATGTTTTGACTTACTATCAACAGAAATTCCAATACATCCACGTTGATGAGTACCAAGATACCAACCATGCCCAGTACCAACTAGTCAAACTCTTAGCGTCTCGCTTTAAAAATATCTGTGTGGTTGGGGATGCGGATCAGTCTATCTACGGCTGGCGTGGTGCTGATATGCAGAACATCTTGGATTTTGAAAAGGATTATCCTCAAGCCAAGGTAGTTTTGTTGGAGGAGAATTATCGTTCCACCAAAACCATTCTCCAAGCGGCCAACGAGGTCATTAAAAACAATAAAAACCGTCGTCCTAAGAATCTCTGGACTCAAAATGCTGATGGGGAGCAAATCGTTTACTATCGTGCCAATGATGAACTAGATGAGGCTGTATTTGTAGCCAAAACCATCGATGAACTTGGTCGGAGTCAAAACTTCCTTCACAAGGATTTTGCAGTTCTCTATCGGACTAATGCGCAGTCCCGTACTATTGAGGAAGCCCTGCTCAAGTCCAATATTCCTTATACCATGGTCGGAGGAACCAAGTTCTACAGCCGTAAGGAAATCCGAGATATTATCGCTTACCTCAACCTCATTGCTAATTTGAGTGATAATATTAGTTTTGAGCGTATTATCAACGAACCGAAACGTGGAATTGGTCCAGGTACAGTTGAGAAAATCCGTGACTTTGCCAATATGCAAGACATGTCTATGCTAGATGCTTCAGCCAATATTATGTTGTCTGGTATCAAGGGTAAAGCAGCCCAGTCAATTTGGGATTTTGCAAATATGATTTTGGATTTGCGGGATCAACTGGACCAGTTAAGCATTACTGAGTTGGTTGAGGCAGTTCTAGAAAAAACAGGGTACGTTGATATCCTTAATGCTCAAGCAACCTTAGAAAGCAAGGCTCGAGTTGAAAATATCGAAGAGTTTCTTTCTGTGACGAAAAACTTTGATGACACCTCTGATGGGTCAGAAGAGGAAACTGGTCTGGACAAGCTGAGTCGTTTCTTAAATGATTTAGCCTTGATTGCGGATACAGATTCAGGTAGTCAGGAGACATCAGAAGTGACCCTGATGACCCTGCATGCTGCCAAAGGTCTCGAGTTTCCAGTTGTCTTTTTGATTGGGATGGAAGAAAATGTCTTCCCACTTAGTCGTGCAGCTGAAGATCAAGATGAATTGGAAGAAGAGCGCCGTCTAGCCTATGTAGGTATCACGCGTGCAGAGAAAATCCTCTATCTGACAAATGCCAACTCGCGCCTGCTTTTTGGTCGTACCAACTACAACCGTCCCACTCGTTTTATTAACGAAATCAGCTCGGACTTACTTGAGTATCAAGGTCTGGCTCGTCCAGCAAATACAAGCTTTAAGGCATCATATAGCAGTGGTGGTCTTGCCTTCGGTCATGGTATGAGTTTGGCTCAGGCTCTTCAAGACCGTAAACGCAGTGCAGCACCAAAAACTATCCAGTCAAGCGGTCTTCCATTTGGTCAATTTACAGCTGGAGCAAAATCAGCTTCTAGCGAGACGAATTGGTCCATTGGTGACATTGCCCTCCACAAGAAATGGGGAGAGGGAACTGTTCTGGAAGTTTCAGGTAGTGGTGCTACGCAGGAATTGAAAATCAATTTCCCAGAAGTAGGTTTGAAAAAACTTTTAGCTAGTGTAGCCCCAATTGAGAAAAAAATCTAATTTTTCATCCTTCTCACGAATAATAAAGTGAGGAGGATTTTTATGTACAGTATTTCATTCCAAGAAGATTCATTATTACCAAGAGAAAGACTGGCTCAAGAAGGAGTGGAAGCGCTCAGTAACCAAGAGTTGCTAGCTATTTTACTCAGAACAGGAACACGTCAGGCTAGCGTTTTTGAAATTGCCCAGAAAGTTTTGAACAACCTTTCAAGGCTAACGGATTTGAAAAAAATGACCCTGCAGGAATTGCAGAGTCTGTCTGGTATCGGCCGTGTTAAGGCCATAGAGTTACAAGCTATGATTGAACTGGGGCATCGTATTCACAAACACGAAACCCTTGAGATGGAAAGTATTCTCAGCAGTCAAAAGTTAGCCAAGAAGATGCAACAGGAGTTGGGACATAAAAAACAAGAGCACTTGGTGGCGCTCTATCTCAATACTCAAAATCAAATCATCCATCAACAGACCATTTTTATCGGTTCTGCAACTCGTAGTATCGCTGAACCGCGAGAGATTCTTCACTATGCAATCAAGCATATGGCGACTTCACTTATCTTGGTCCACAATCATCCTTCAGGAGCGGTAGCACCTAGTCGAAATGATGATCATGTTACTAAACTTGTCAAAGAAGCCTGCGACCTGATGGGGATTGTTCTCTTGGACCATTTGATTGTCTCTCACTCCAGTTACTTTAGTTATCGTGAAAAGACGGATTTAATCTAAAGTTCATTAACGACATAGTCAAAGAGGTTTTTATCTTTTGTACGATTTTCAAATAGAAACTCTGGATGCCATTGGACACCGAGAAAGGCAACATCATCCGTACTCATGACAGCCTCAATGATACCATCTTTAGGATCATGAGCTGCAATCTTTAAGTTAGGTGCTAAATCCTTAATACTCTGATGGTGGAAGGAGTTGATATGGGAGATTTCTCCATAGATTTCTCGAAGAATAGTATCAGGTTCTGTTACCAAGCGTTGAGTTGTGTATTCGGCAGAACAATCCTGCCAGTGGTCTTCGATATCTTGGTACAGAGTTCCGCCCATGGCAACGTTAAAAAGCTGAGTCCCACGACAGACAGAAAAAACTGGCTTTTTCTGTTTAATAGCTTCCTTGATGAGGGCCAGTTCGAAGATATCTCTTTGAAGGTGGTAGTCATCGCTATCAATAGTTTTTGGTTCACCATAGAATTTTGGATCAACATTTTGCCCACCTGTCAAGATGAGCTTGTCAATCAAATTGATATAGTGGCTAGCCATTTCTTGATCACCAATCGGTAGGATGATGGGAATCCCTCCAGCGTCTTTAACGCCTTCAACAAAGCCTTTTGCTGCGTAGCTCATCATGATGTCATCATCTGGATGAGTTTTTTCGTTTCCTGTAATCCCTATAACTGGTTTTTTCATAAAATGATTTTCGCTTTCTAATCCTCTTTTCGCATGAAGTAGAGGAGAGTTTGGAGTTCACTTGTCAAATCGACATACTGAACGACCACGTCTTTTGGTAAATGCAGATGGACTGGTGAAAAACTGAGAATTCCTTTCACGCCAGCATCTACCAAGAGATTGGCAACCTCTTGTGACTTGACGCTGGGAACTGTCAGGATAGCAGTCTTCACATCAGCATCCTTGATTTTATCCTTGATTTGAGAAATTCCGTAAATGGGAATTCCATCAGGAGTTTGGCTACCGACTTCAGGATGGTCATCTAGGTCAAAGGCCATGATAATCTTCATCTTGTTACGCTCATGAAAGCGGTAGTGGAGAAGGGCATGGCCCATATTTCCAATACCAACCAGCATGACATTGGTGATGGAGTTATCATTAAGCAAATCGGCAAAAAACGTCATCAGTTTTTTGACATCATAGCCAAAACCACGACGACCTAGTTCACCAAAATAGGAAAAATCACGACGTACGGTCGCTGAATCAATACCGATAGCCTCTGCAATTTGCTTAGAGTTGGCACGTTCAATCTTTTCTGCATGAAATCTCTTAAAAATTCGATAGTAGAGAGAGAGTCTTTTTGCTGTAGCTTTTGGAATAGCAGACTGTTTATCTTTCACAAAATCACAACCTTTCTATTCTTCTATTTTATAGAAACATTGTGAAAAAATCAACAAAAACAAGAAAAAACTAAGAAAAATCTTAGTTTTGATGTAAAAAATCTGCATGTGATAGAAAACGGTAGAGGTCTCCGACCAGACCCTGATAAACTTCCTGGCCCTTAAAAGTCAAAGAAGTCACATAAAGTGTATCTGGTAGAGTCACACATCCTGACAAAGCTAGCATGAGAGCCTCATAATCTTCATACTTGAGTGTACGCTCTACATGATAGCTGTCCTTATAGGTCAGTTCAAACATTTTGGCTCTATCTTTCCGATTTTGTAAAGACACCACGTTCTACTAAGCTATCCATGAGGAAATAGAATTTTTCCTGATGAATGTGGTGATCTTCTGATTTGAAAATATCAACTAGACGAAGGCCAAACTTGTCAGTGATATTGATTTTAGCACCTGTAAGTTCCTTGTTAATGATGATTTTGAGTTGGAAGCCTTCACCGCTGTTTGGCACTTTTTCAAGTAGGCGAGTCAATTCATAGTTACCAACCTTAGTCTCAAAAAAGGTGTTGTCCTTAAGGGTGAATTTTTTAACAGAAGGGCTAAGAGTGTAGTCGTAACGACAATTTTTTAACAGAATGGTTTTTTCAAATGCCATATGGCTAACCTCCGATAATTTCTTTTAAGGTTTTTGCGAGGGTATGTAGGTCTTCAACAGTATTTTCTGACGACAAACTGATGCGAACGGATTCTTTCAAGCGTTCTGAATTTGCCCCGTACATGGCTTCGAGAACATGGCTGGATTGTACAATGCCCGCAGTACAGGCTGAACCAGTAGAGATAGAAATTCCAGCCAAATCTAGACGAAGGAGTAAGAGGTCATTTTTCTGGCCAGGAAATCCAATATTGAGAACATAAGGAAGATGATGTTGTCCTCTATTCAGGTAATACTGAATTCCCTCTAGCTCTGCCAGAAAGGCAGTCTCTAGATTTTGTACATGTTGAAAATGTTCTTCTTGTTTTTCGAGGTCTTCTTTTAGGGCTGCAACCATACCCACGATGGCAGCTAGATTTTCAGTCCCTGCACGTTTTTTCTGTTCTTGGTCTCCGCCATGTAGATAAGAATCAAAGTCCATGCTAGATGCGTAGAGAAAGCCGATTCCCTTAGGGCCATGGAACTTGTGGGCAGAAGCAGTGAGAAAATCAATGCCCAATTCTTCTGGATGTATAGGGATTTTACCAATAACCTGAACTGCATCAACATGATAGGCAGCAGGGTGTTGCTTGAGTATTTGGCCAATTTCAGCAATGGGAAGTAGGTTTCCTGTCTCATTATTAGCAAACATGGTAGAAACCAAAATCGTATCGTCACGTAAGGCCTCTTGAATTTGCTGGGCAGTGATTTCCTGATTTTCTGGCTGGATAATGGTTGCTTCAAACCCAAAGTGCTGAACCAAGTAATCAATGGTTTCAAGGACAGCATGGTGCTCAATGGCAGTTGTGATGATATGTTTTCCTTGTTCTTGGTGACGAAGGCAGTAGCCAATGATAGCAGTATTGTTGCCTTCAGTCCCACCAGAAGTGAAAAAGATATGTTGAGGTTTTGTCCCCAGTAACTGAGCTAGTTCCTGACGGGCTTCTCGCAAGAGTTTGCCAGCTTGACGACCATGTCCATGAATACTAGAAGGATTGCCATGGGTTTCTTGTAAAACCTTGGTCATAGCTGAAATAGCAACTGCTGACATAGGAGTCGTTGCAGCATTGTCCAAATAAATCAAAGAATCACCTTATTTCTTTTTGTTGTAAGCAAAGAGTGGGCTGACTGGTTTTCTTTCGTGGATACGTACGATAGCGTCACCAATTAACTCACTAGCAGTGATGTAGCATACGTTTTTAGGAGTTTTTTCTTTTGTTGCTACTGAATCAGTCACAAGAATTTCTTTAATCTTAGTATTGTCAAGAAGTTCAGCAGCTCCTTCAACGAAGAGACCGTGGCTAGAAACAGCATAAATTTCTGTAGCTCCTTCACGTTCAACGATTTTAGCAGCTTCAGAGAAGGTACGTCCTGTATTAAGAATATCATCAATCAAGATGGCTTGTTTACCTTCAACATCACCGATAATATAACCTTCGTTGCGAGTTGCATCATCCTGAGGGTAGTCGATAATGGCGATAGGAGCATCAAGATATTCAGCCAGGCTACGAGCACGTTTTACACCTGAATTTTTAGGGCTAACGACAACAACATCTGAACCGAGTAGTCCCTTATCGCAGTAATGTTTTGCAAATAGGGGAACAGTGAAAAGATTATCCACTGGAATATCAAAGAAACCTTGGACCTGAACGGCATGCAAATCAAGAGTCAGGATACGATCAACCCCAGCCTTAACCAGCATATTGGCAACTAGTTTTGCTGTAAGTGGCTCACGAGGACAAGCAATGCGGTCTTGACGTGCATAGCCAAAATATGGAAGGACAACGTTGATACTGTGGGCACTTGCGCGCACACAAGCGTCGACCATGATTAACAATTCCATTAGGTGGTTGTTGACAGGGAAACTTGTTGATTGGATGATGTAAACATCATAACCACGGACACTTTCTTCAATATTCACTTGGATTTCTCCGTCTGAAAATTGACGTGATGATAGTTTTCCAAGTGGGACACCAACAGCTTCAGCAATTTTCTGTGCAATCTCTTGGTTAGAGTTGAGTGCGAAAAGTTTCATGTTTTTTCTATCTGACATTATAGACCGTCCTCTGTAAACTTTATAAATCCTAGTGATATTTGCCTTACATATATGAACTGGGATTCGTGTATTTTTATCTTTTCTATTTTACCAAAAAATGGAGATTATTTCAGCTATTTTTCATACTTTTGACAAATCGAACCAATTTTGAAGTAGCTTTTTGATAGGAAATCTGATTTTTCTCTAAAAATTGTTGGAAATCCTGTTTGCCTTGCTCGTGATTTTCCACTTCAAGCTCCAATTCGTAATCCGTCATATCAAAGTATTGACTTTCATCCAGAGCCATGAGACCAATAGATGTTTGCATTTCATAGCGAAGTGTTGTTAGACAACCAAGTACCTGCCAGTTCTTGCTTTGGATGCCATGTTTCGCCAATTCATCCAGTACTAGCCCTTGAGGAAGTTCTTCCTTAGACAGATAGTTTTCAGCATCTTTTAGTTGCAATTTTTGGTTGTATTCCATGTTTCCAACACTCTGCGGGACTTTGAGTGTCAACTCAGCCCAGTCTTCAAAGGTTCGAATGCGCATAGCGACTTTCTTTTCTCGCAGTTCAAAATCAGGCGTGTCGATGTAGTAATTTTTTTGAAGAACAGGAGTGACACCTGTGAACTGGTCTTTTAGACGGTTATATTCATCTTTTTTCAAGAGTGTTTTCAATTCAATTTCTAAATGTTTCATTTTTCTTACCTTTTCTTTATCGTTGAAAGCGGATTTATGGTATAATAAGCATTGTATTTATTGTATATGAATCTGGAGAAAAAATCAAAGATATTTTTGACGGATAATATGAGAACAAGGGAGAATATATGACCTTAGAATGGGAAGAATTTCTAGATCCTTACATTCAAGCTGTTGGTGAGTTAAAGATTAAACTTCGTGGTATTCGCAAGCAATATCGTAAGCAAAATAAGCATTCTCCGATTGAGTTTGTGACGGGTCGGGTCAAGCCAATTGAGAGCATCAAAGAAAAAATGGCTCGTCGTGGCATTACTTATGCGACCTTAGAGCACGATTTGCAGGATATTGCTGGCTTACGTGTGATGGTTCAGTTTGTAGATGACGTCAAGGAAGTAGTGGAGATTTTGCATAAGCGTCAGGATATGCGAATCATACAGGAGCGAGATTACATTACTCATCGAAAGGCTTCAGGCTACCGTTCCTATCATGTGGTAGTAGAATATACGGTTGATACCATCAATGGAGCCAAGACCATTTTGGCAGAAATTCAAATTCGTACCTTGGCCATGAATTTCTGGGCAACGATAGAACATTCTCTCAACTACAAGTACCAAGGGGATTTCCCAGATGAGATTAAGAAGCGACTGGAAATTACAGCTAGAATCGCCCATCAGTTGGATGAAGAAATGGGTGAAATTCGTGATGATATCCAGGAAGCCCAGGCTCTTTTTGATCCCTTGAGTAGAAAATTAAATGACGGTGTAGGAAACAGTGACGATACAGATGAAGAATACAGGTAAACGAATTGATCTGATAGCCAATAGAAAACCGCAGAGTCAAAGGGTTTTGTATGAATTGCGAGATCGTTTGAAGAGAAATCAGTTTATACTCAATGATAGCAGTCCGGACATTGTCATTTCCATTGGTGGAGATGGCATGCTCTTGTCGGCCTTTCATAAGTACGAAGACCAACTTGATAAGGTACGCTTTATCGGTCTTCATACAGGACATCTGGGCTTTTATACCGATTATCGTGATTTTGAGTTGGATAAGTTAATGACCAATTTGCAGCTAGATACCGGAGCAAGGGTTTCTTACCCTGTTCTAAATGTGAAGGTTTTTCTTGGAAATGGAGAGGTCAAGATTTTTCGTGCCCTCAATGAAGCCAGCATCCGCAGGTCTGATCGAACCATGGTGGCAGATATTGTCATCAATGGTGTTCCCTTTGAACGTTTTCGCGGAGATGGCTTAACAGTTTCGACACCGACTGGTAGCACTGCCTATAACAAGTCTCTTGGTGGTGCTGTTTTACACCCTACCATTGAAGCTTTGCAATTAACGGAAATTGCCAGCCTTAATAATCGTGTCTATCGAACTCTGGGCTCTTCCATTATTGTGCCTAAGAAGGATAAGATTGAACTCATTCCAACAAGAAATGATTACCACACCATTTCGGTTGACAATAGTGTCTATTCTTTTCGTAGTATCGAGCGAATCGAGTATCAAATTGATCATCATAAGATTCACTTTGTCGCGACTCCTAGCCATACCAGCTTCTGGAACCGCGTTAAAGATGCCTTTATCGGCGAGGTGGACGAATGAGGTTTGAATTTATCGCAGATGAGCATGTCAAGGTTAAGACCTTCTTAAAAAAGCACGAGGTTTCTAAGGGACTTTTGGCCAAGATTAAGTTTCGAGGTGGAGCTATTCTAGTCAATGACCAACCGCAAAATGCAACTTATCTATTGGACATTGGAGACCGCGTTACCATTGATATTCCTGCTGAGGAAGGTTTTGAAACTCTGGAAGCTATCGAGCGCCCACTGGATATTCTCTATGAGGATGACCATTTTCTAGTCTTGAATAAATCCTATGGAGTTGCTTCTATTCCTAGTGTTAACCACTCCAATACCATTGCCAATTTTATCAAGGGTTACTACGTCAAGCAAAATTATGAAAATCAGCAGGTTCACATTGTAACCAGGCTTGATAGAGATACTTCTGGCTTGATGCTCTTTGCCAAGCACGGCTATGCCCATGCACGATTAGACAAGCAGTTGCAGAAGAAGTCCATTGAAAAACGCTACTTTGCTCTGGTTAAAGGAGATGGATATTTAGAGCCTGAAGGAGAAATTATTGCTCCGATTGCGCGTGATGAAGACTCTATTATCACTAGAAGAGTAGCTAAAGGTGGGAAGTACGCCCATACTTCCTACAAGATTGTCGCTTCTTATGGAAATATCCACTTGGTCGACATTCGCCTGCATACTGGACGTACCCACCAAATCCGAGTCCATTTTTCTCATATTGGTTTCCCTTTGTTGGGCGATGATTTGTACGGAGGTAGTCTGGACGACGGCATTCAACGTCAGGCCCTGCATTGCCATTACCTATCCTTTTATCATCCATTTTTAGAGCAAGACTTGCAGGTATCAAGTCTCTTGCCGGATGATTTCAGTAACCTTATTAAACAGTTATCAACTAATACTCAATAAAATATATTAGAGTATAATTTATTATTTTAAAGGAGAAAACTCATGGAAGTTTTTGAAAGTCTAAGAGCCAACCTAGTTGGTAAAAATGTCCGCATCGTTCTACCTGAAGGAAAAGAACCTCGTATTCTTCAAGCTACGAAACGCTTGGTAAAAGAAACAGATGTTATTCCAGTCTTGCTTGGTAAACCAGAAAAAATTAAAATTTACCTTGAAATTGAAGGGATTCACGAGGGTTATGAAGTCATCGATCCTGACCACTACGCTAAGTTTGACGAAATGGTTGCTGCGCTCGTTGAACGTCGAAACGGTAAGATATCAGAAGAAGAAGCTACTAGACTCTTACGTGAAGACGTTAACTACTTTGGTGTAATGCTAGTATATATGGGCTTGGTTGACGGTATGGTTTCAGGTGCACTTCACTCAACTGCTGCAACAGTTCGTCCAGCCCTTCAAATCATTAAAACTCGTCCTAATGTTACTCGTACTTCAGGTGCCTTCCTAATGACTCGTGGTTCAGAACGTTACCTATTTGGTGACTGTGCTATCAATATCAATCCTGATGCAGATGCCTTGGCTGAAATTGCGATTAATTCAGCAATCACTGCGAAAATGTTTGGTATAGAACCAAAAATTGCTATGTTGAGCTATTCAAGTAAAGGTTCTGGTTTTGGTGATAACGTTGATAAGGTAGTAGCAGCTACACAACGTGCGCACGAACTACGCCCAGATCTTGAAATAGATGGGGAATTGCAATTTGACGCTGCCTTCCACCCTGAAACGGCAGCTTTAAAAGCTCCAGGAAGTAAAGTTGCTGGACAAGCAACTGTATTTATTTTCCCAAGTATCGAAGCTGGAAATATCGGTTACAAGATTGCAGAACGTCTCGGTGGTTTCTCAGCTGTGGGACCTGTTTTACAAGGTTTGAATAAGCCAGTTAATGACCTTTCACGTGGATGTAGTGCAGAAGATGTTTACAATTTGACTCTCATCACAGCAGCTCAAGCTGTTCATCAATAAGATTTAGTCCTCTTTCCCTTGGGAAGAGGCTTTTTATACTCAATGAAAATCAAAGAGCAAACTAGGAAACTAGCCGCAGGTTGCTCAAAGCACTGCTTTGAGGTTGCAGATAAAGCGGACGTGGTTTGAAGAGATTTTCGAAGAGCATCAGTAAATACTTTTATTCTGTTCTATCCATGAAACCAACATACTTACGTTTCAATAGGTAACCTTCCAATTGCTTGATTCCTTCGATACCTGTAGAGATAATGATCAAGAGACTTGTTCCCCCAAAGGCAACACCATCAGAA
>NZ_VMMD01000009.1:0-139347 GCF_013277015.1 Streptococcus sp. 1032
GATTCCCGTCGGGACCGTTTAAGATAACAGAAGTTATTTTAGACTCGTTAGCTCAGTTGGTAGAGCAATTGACTTTTAATCAATGGGTCACTGGTTCGAGCCCAGTACGGGTCATATCTGCGGGTTTGGCGGAATTGGCAGACGCACCAGATTTAGGATCTGGCGCTTAACGGCGTGGGGGTTCAAGTCCCTTAACCCGCATTAAGATATAATAAATGAGCCGGCTTAGCTCAGTTGGTAGAGCATCTGATTTGTAATCAGAGGGTCGCGTGTTCAAGTCATGTAGCCGGCATTTTTAGATAGAAGAAAACAGTGCGAACGTAGTTCAGTGGTAGAACACCACCTTGCCAAGGTGGGGGTCGCGGGTTCGAATCCCGTCGTTCGCTTAGAGAGGCCGGGGTGGCGGAACTGGCAGACGCACAGGACTTAAAATCCTGCGATTGGTAACGATCGTACCGGTTCGATTCCGGTCCTCGGCATAATATGGAGCACCCTTAGCTCAACTGGATAGAGTACCTGACTACGAATCAGGCGGTTAGAGGTTCGACTCCTCTAGGGTGCATTTTTCTATTTAACTCGGGAAGTAGCTCAGCTTGGTAGAGTACTTGGTTTGGGACCAAGGTGTCGCAGGTTCGAATCCTGTCTTCCCGATACATGGCGGTGTAGCTCAGCTGGCTAGAGCGTCCGGTTCATACCCGGGAGGTCGGGGGTTCGATCCCCTTCGCCGCTATAATGATCTTGTTGGACCTTTAGCTCAGCTGGTTAGAGCTCTCGGCTCATAACCGAGTGGTCGTAGGTTCAAGTCCTACAAGGTCCATTTGAATATTGGAGGATTACCCAAGTCCGGCTGAAGGGAACGGTCTTGAAAACCGTCAGGCGTGTAAAAGCGTGCGTGGGTTCGAATCCCACATCCTCCTTTTATATTAACGCGGGATGGAGCAGCTCGGTAGCTCGTCGGGCTCATAACCCGAAGGTCGTAGGTTCAAATCCTGCTCCCGCAATAAGGCTCGGTAGCTCAGTTGGTAGAGCAATGGATTGAAGCTCCATGTGTCGGCGGTTCGATTCCGTCTCGCGCCATTTTATTGATAGTATTTATGCGGGTGTAGTTTAGTGGTAAAACTACAGCCTTCCAAGCTGTTGTCGCGAGTTCGATTCTCGTCACCCGCTTTGAACTTTGTTCAAATTACCAAGTTTTTTAACTTGGGCGCGTAGCTCAGGTGGTTAGAGCGCACGCCTGATAAGCGTGAGGTCGGTGGTTCGAGTCCACTCGTGCCCATTAATTGGAGAATTACTCAAGAGGCTGAAGAGGACGGTTTGCTAAATCGTTAGGTCGGGTAACTGGCGCAAGGGTTCGAATCCCTTATTCTCCGTTTTAATGAGAGTTTGTAACTCTCTTTTTTACTTTTAGAAACAATAAAACTTCAGATCTGTAAAACTTAATTGAATTACTAATCTGAAGTTATTTTTATATCGTTTATATTATAATTGTGTTATTTTACTTCCAACTATTGAGAGAAATTTCTCCGCTATTGAGCCAGATTTCTTTTCCATTATCACATTGAATTAAAAGTTTTCCATTTTCTGAGATGTCTTTAGCAAGTCCCTTGTGGTCTTTTTGATCTAGTGTGAAAGTAACTTCTTTTCCTAGAACGAATGACTGTTTTTTATATAGGTATAATAGCTCCTCTGCTGGTGTTTCGAAGAAAGCACGCCAGATTTCTATGATCAATTCATTCCTTGTTATAGGAGCTGTAGTTTTAAATAAGCTAGCAGCTTTTTCTTTTAATTCCTGAGGGAAGTCTTTAATGGTGAAATTGATACCTACTCCAATAATGATATCTGTGACTAAGCCTGTTTCTACAGAGGTCATTGCTTCAGTGAGAATTCCTCCAATTTTATGATTGCTTAGATAGATATCATTGACCCATTTTATGTCGACATCTATTAAAGTTAGGTTCTTAATGGCTTTGTAGATAGCTCCAGCTACAAGTAGTGTGTAGGATGGTAATTTGTCATAGGGGAGATTTGGTTTAAGATGGAGTGTCATATAAATACCACCTTGCGGTGAGTAGAAGGAACGTTGAAAACGGCCTCGGCCTGCTGTTTGATAGGAAGCTAGATAGAGGGTATTTGCTTCATGGCCTAAATCAATTGCTTCTTTTGCATCTAGTTGTGTTGATTTTGTTTCGGGTTTAAAGCTGACTTTAATTGGAAGGTTTTCTTCTAGAATCTCTGGAAGAATAAGGTCACCATTCATCAGTTTATATCCTTTGTTTTTGATACTATCAATTTCAATGCCTTCTTGTTCTAGCCGCTTGATGGCTTTCCAAATTGATGTTCGACTGAGGGATAGTTCTTCTGCGATTTTTTCTCCGCTGATATAATCGGTTTCTTTAGCTAGAATTTGGTAGACAGCTTGGTAGGATTTCATAGTGTTTCCTTTCTCACTAGTTGGTGTTGAGAATATTCTTTTCTTGTTTGACTTGGAGTCTGATTAAAGTATTGTTTATAAGCTTTAGAAAAATGTAGTGGATCTGAAAAACCTACCGAATATGCAATTACCTTGATAGACTCTTGGGTATTTTCGAGAAGTTGTTTAGCTCGGTGCATTCGAACGTAAAGTAGGTATTCTTTGGGTGATAAGGTGTTAAATTCTTTGAATACACTTGATAAGTAGCTTCTGTGAACGGATAGTTCTTTTGCTAAATCTTGAATTGTAAGTGATTGAGGATAGTGGCTATCAATTAATCGTTTGCATTCAAGATAGAGTTGGTGGGTTGATGAAATATTCTTTTTTTTCTGATTGGGAGCAATAGTTCCCAGATGAAACATCAGTTCATGGAGTTGTCCCATGATATGGAGTTGAGCTAATTCATTTGATTTGGTAATCTGAGCGAAGCGGACAATGTCTGAGATGAGTCTTGCAGTAGTCTGGGTATGACAAGTTTCAGATTGGATGAGATAGGATTGATTAGAAATTTGAGAAAGAGCAAAATAATCAGGAGCTTTCCCTCCAGTGATTCCTAACCAGTAGTAGGCCCAAGGCTCTTTACTATCTGCTTGATAAAAGGTTAATTCATCTGGTTTTAATAGAAAGAAATCTCCTTCTTTTAAATCAACAATTTTACCATTGTAATGAAATTTTCCTTGTCCTTTACTAATGTAATGTAGAACGTATGTATCACGAATGGCTGGACCAAAAGAGTAATTAGGTGTGCATTCCTCATATCCATAAAAGCTTAGGGAAAGGTCGATTGTTCCAGTCTGGTATTCTGAAAAAACTAACATGTGCTACCTCCTACCTAACATTTTACCATATTCTTGAGACATTTTTCTATTTCGGAAAGCGATTTCAGATGATAAAATAGAATCATTAAAGTGATGAGGTGAAGTAAATGGGAGTTAGGATAGAGAATAATCTATTTTATGTTGAGAGTAAAAATTTAAGTTTGATTATTGAAAATCGAAATGGGTACTTACTTTTGAAACATTTAGGAAAGACTATTAAGAACTATAAAGGTTGCAATAGTGTTTATGAACGAGACCATGCCTTTTCAGGAAATCCAACGGCTCATAATCGAACCTTTAGTTTAGATACTCAGCGACAGATTTTTGGGCAACATGGCTTAGGAGATTTTAGGAAACCAACTATACAGGTTCAGCAGGATGCAACTGAGGTAACAGATTTTCGTTTTATAGAAGCAAAGATTTTAAAAGGTCAAAATGGTCCACAGGGTTTACCTTCCCCACATAGCATGGATGGTACAGAGACTCTTGCCTTGATTTTAGAAGATTCTAAGGCTCAACTTAGTCTGACTTTATATTATACTGCTTTTGATAATGATGCGACAATTGCTAGCTACAGTAAATTGGAGAATAAGAGTAATCAGGAAGTTATCATCCATAAGGACTTTTCTTTTATGGCTGATGTTCCAGCTGCAGATTACGAAATCGTAACTTTTCAGGGAGCTTATGCTCGTGAAAAGACTGTCAGACGTCAACAGGTAGAACAAGGAATCTTTTCGATTAGTTCGAACCGTGGAGCTTCTGGTCATGCTCAAACACCAGCTCTTCTACTATGTGATCAAGGAGTCACAGAGGATGCTGGGAATGTGTTTGCTATTCAATTAATGTATAGTGGAAACTTTGAAGCTTTTGTTCAAAAGAATCAATTGAATGAAGTTCGGCTGGCTATTGGGATTAATCCGGAAAACTTTTCTTGGAAGTTAGACCCTGAGGAATACTTCGAAACACCGGTAGCTTTAATGACCTATTCAGATAAGGGATTAACTGGTATTAGTCATGAAAGTCAGAATTTTGTACTGAAGCACATTATGCCAAGTAAATTTTCTACAAAAGAACGCCCAATTCTAATCAATAACTGGGAAGCTACTTACTTTGACTTTCAGAGAGAAAAACTGTTAGAGCTAGCTGATGAAGCTAAGAAAGTTGGTATTGAACTTTTTGTATTAGATGATGGGTGGTTTGGTAATCGCTTTGATGATAATCGGGCTTTAGGTGATTGGGTTGTTAATGAGGAAAAACTGGGTGGAAGTCTTGAAAGTCTGATTTCAGCTATCCACGAAAGAGGTTTGCAGTTTGGGCTTTGGTTAGAACCTGAAATGATTTCTGTAGATAGCGATTTGTATCGTAAACATCCTGACTGGGCTATTCAGATTTCAGGATATGAGCATACCTATTCTAGAAATCAATTAGTACTTAATCTTGCCAATCCTCAGGTAGTAGAATACTTGAAAAATGTCTTAGATCAACTCCTATCTTATCATGCGATTGATTACATTAAATGGGATATGAATCGTAATATGACTAACCTGGGGAATGGATCGAACTATCTAGAGACACAGATGCAATCTCATCAGTACATGCTGGGGCTTTACGAACTCGTTTCTTATCTGACAGAGAAGCACAGCCATATTCTCTTTGAGTCCTGCTCTGGTGGCGGTGGACGAAATGATCTTGGTATGATGCGTTATTTCCCACAAGTCTGGGCTAGTGATAATACTGATGCTATTGCACGTTTACCAATTCAATACGGTTCATCCTATCTCTATCCAACCATTTCTATGGGGGCTCATGTTTCAGCAGTACCGAATCATCAGATGAGACGAACGACACCATTAGAAACACGTGGCCATGTAGCAATGATGGGAAATTTGGGCTATGAGCTTGATTTGACAAGTTTATCCGATGAAGAGAAAGCTGAGATTGCTAATCAGGTGAACTTGTATAAAGAATTACGACCAGTAGTTCAGTTAGGACAACAGTATAGACTCATTAACCCTGATACTGAATCCAATGAAGCAGCTGTACAATTTAATTACAAAAATCAAACGATTGTAACCTACGTTCGCGTTTTATCAGTTGTAGAGACCATGGAAACAACTTTAAAGTTAAAAGATTTGGTTGAAGAGGGACTGTATGAATTGCAGGAAAATGGAGTAGTTTACTCAGGTGCAGAACTCATGTATGCAGGTTTAACTGTTATCTTATCTCAAGGAGATTTTTTGAGTAAACAGTATATTTTTAAAAGACTATAATAAAAGTGTATAAATTTATAAAGGAGGCTTTCCAATGAAATGGTATAAAAAAATCGGACTTCTTGCAACTACAGGTTTAGCTTTGTTTGGGCTCGGCGCTTGCTCCAACTATGGTAAATCTGCGGATGGCACAGTGACCATCGAGTATTTCAACCAGAAAAAAGAAATGACCAAAACCTTGGAAGAAATCGCTCGTGATTTTGAGAAGGAAAACCCTAAGATCAAGGTCAAAGTCGTCAATGTACCAAATGCTGGTGAAGTATTGAAGACACGTGTTCTAGCAGGAGATGTGCCTGATGTGGTCAATATTTACCCACAGTCCATCGAACTGCAAGAATGGGCAAAAGCAGGTGTCTTTGAAGATTTGAGCAACAAAGACTACCTGAAACGCGTGAAAAATGGCTACGCTGAAAAATATGCTGTAAACGAAAAAGTTTACAACGTTCCTTTTACAGCTAATGCTTATGGAATTTACTACAACAAAGATAAATTCGAAGAGCTGGGCTTGAAGGTTCCTGAAACCTGGGATGAATTTGAACAGTTAGTCAAAGACATCGTTACTAAAGGACAAACACCATTTGGAATTGCAGGTGCAGATGCTTGGACACTCAATGGTTACAATCAATTAGCCTTTGCGACAGCAACAGGTGGAGGAAAAGAAGCCAATCAATACCTTCGTTATTCTCAACCAAATGCCATTAAATTGTCGGATTCGATTATGAAAGATGACATCAAGGTCATGGACATCCTTCGCATCAATGGCTCTAAGCAAAAGAACTGGGAAGGTGCTGGCTATACCGATGTTATCGGAGCCTTCGCACGTGGGGATGTCCTCATGACACCAAATGGGTCTTGGGCGATCACAGCGATTAATGAACAAAAACCGAACTTTAAGATTGGGACCTTCATGATTCCAGGAAAAGAAAAAGGACAAAGCTTAACCGTTGGTGCGGGAGACTTGGCATGGTCTATCTCAGCCGCCACCAAACATCCAAAAGAAGCCAATGCCTTTGTGGAATATATGACCCGTCCAGAGGTTATGCAAAAATACTACGATGTGGACGGATCTCCAACAGCGATCGAAGGGGTCAAACAAGCAGGAGAAGATTCACCGCTTGCTGGTATGACCGAATATGCCTTTACTGATCGTCACTTGGTCTGGTTGCAACAATACTGGACCAGTGAATCAGACTTCCATACCTTGACCATGAACTATGTCTTGACCGGTGATAAACAAGGCATGGTCAATGATTTGAATGCCTTCTTTAACCCGATGAAAGCGGATGTGGATTAGGAGTAGAGAGACTATGAAAAAAGTATTACAAAAATATTGGGCATGGGCTTTTGTGGTCATCCCTCTCTTGTTACAAGCAATTTTCTTCTATGTGCCGATGTTTCAAGGAGCCTTTTACAGTTTTACTAACTGGACAGGATTGACTTATAACTACAAATTTGTCGGCTTAAACAACTTTAAGCTCCTCTTCATGGATCCAAAATTCATGAATGCGATTGGCTTTACCGCAATCATTACGATTGCCATGGTGGTTGGTGAGATTGCACTCGGGATCTTCATTGCGCGTGTCTTGAACTCTAAAATCAAAGCCCAAACCTTCTTCCGTGCTTGGTTCTTCTTCCCAGCTGTTTTGTCTGGTTTGACAGTGGCTTTGATCTTCAAGCAAGTCTTCAACTACGGTCTTCCAGCGATTGGGCATGCCCTTCATATTGAATTTTTCCAAACCAGTCTTTTAGGGACTAAGTGGGGAGCGATCTTTGCGGCTGTCTTTGTCCTTCTTTGGCAAGGGGTGGCTATGCCCATCATCATCTTCCTAGCTGGTTTGCAATCTATTCCAACTGAGATTACAGAGGCAGCAAGGATTGATGGCGCGACTAGCAAGCAAGTTTTCTGGAACATTGAATTGCCTTACTTGCTACCAAGTGTCTCTATGGTCTTTATCCTATCCCTAAAAGGTGGGCTGACTGCTTTTGACCAAGTCTTTGCCATGACCGGTGGTGGTCCAAACAATGCCACAACTTCACTTGGGCTTTTGGTTTATAACTATGCCTTTAAAAACAACCAATTCGGTTATGCCAATGCCATTGCCGTAATCTTGTTCTTCTTAATTGTAGTGATTTCGATCATCCAATTGAGAGTATCTAAGAAATTTGAAATTTAAGAGGAGAAGCATGATGAAACAAGATGAAAGAAAAGACCTGATTGGCAAATACATTCTATTGATTCTAGGATCGGTTCTGATTTTAGTGCCGCTCCTTGCTACCCTCTTTAGTTCCTTCAAACCCACTAAGGATATTGTAGACAATTTCTTTGGCTTTCCAACCAACTTCACATGGGACAACTTTAGCCGTCTCTTAGCTGATGGGATCGGAGGCTATTATTGGAACTCTGTCGTCATCACTGTCTTGTCTTTACTTGCAGTAATGATCTTTATTCCGATGGCAGCCTACTCCATCGCTCGCAATATGAG
The DNA here is from genome assembly GCF_013277015.1 of Streptococcus sp. 1032. Taxonomy (NCBI): domain Bacteria; kingdom Bacillati; phylum Bacillota; class Bacilli; order Lactobacillales; family Streptococcaceae; genus Streptococcus; species Streptococcus sp. 1032. The sequence continues at coordinate 8,042 of NZ_VMMD01000009.1, forward strand.
TAAAAGAAAAGCCTTTACCATCATGTATATCCTCTTAATCCTCGGAATCTTCGTACCTTTCCAAGTCATCATGATTCCGATTACGGTTATGATGAGTAAACTCGGTTTGGCTAATACCTTTGGTTTGATCTTGCTCTACTTGACCTATGCGATTCCACAGACCCTCTTTCTCTATGTTGGCTATATCAAAATCTCGATCCCAGAAAGTCTGGATGAAGCAGCAGAGATCGATGGGGCTAATCAATTTACAACTTATTTCCGCATCATCTTCCCAATGATGAAACCGATGCATGCGACAACCATGATCATCAATGCCCTTTGGTTCTGGAATGACTTCATGTTGCCACTCCTTGTCTTGAACCGGGATTCAAAAATGTGGACTCTGCCTTTGTTCCAATACAACTACGCAGGCCAATACTTCAACGACTACGGGCCAAGCTTTGCCTCATACGTTGTCGGCATTATCAGTATCACCATTGTCTATCTCTTCTTCCAACGCCATATAATCGCAGGAATGAGCAACGGGGCAGTGAAGTAAGAAGAGACTAGAGAAGCTATAATTCCTGATACAGGGGAATAGTTCAGCTAGTTGACAATTTTATGTGAAAACAAGAAAGTAGTACTTAGTTTATTGAAGTCTATATTTAGTACGAGTTTGATGATAAACAGAGATTTAATACTCAATGAAAATCAAAGAGCAAACTAGGAAGCTAGTCACAGGTTGCTCAAAACACTGTTTTGAGGTTGCAGATAGAGCTGACGTGGTTTGAAGAGATTTTCGAAGAGTATAACATGAATTTGATTTACGAAGCCAAGTCATATGAGACTTGGCTTCAATTAGAAAAAGGAGAGTAATGATGCCAATTCAAAATAAAACCATGTTGATTACCTATTCAGATAGTCTGGGAAATAATCTTAAAGACTTATATGATAATTTGGAAGAGCATTTTGGAGATGCTATTGGGGGAGTTCACCTTCTACCATTTTTCCCATCAACAGGTGATCGTGGATTTGCGCCAGTTGACTACGACGAAGTGGACTCAGCTTTTGGTGATTGGGAGGATGTTAAGCGTTTAGGTGAGAAATATTATCTTATGTTTAACTTTATGATTAACCATATTTCTCGTCAATCTAAGTATTATAAGGACTATCAAGAAAAACATGAAGCCAGTGAATTTAAAGATCTCTTTTTAAACTGGGATAAGTTTTGGCCGGAAAATCGTCCGACACAAGCTGATGTAGACTTAATTTACAAGCGTAAGGATCGTGCACCAAAGCAAGAGATTGTCTTTGCAGATGGGTCAGTGGAACATTTGTGGAATACCTTTGGTGAGGAGCAGATTGATCTTGATGTGACCAAAGAAGTAACGATGGAATTTATCCGTAAGACCATTCAGCACTTGGCAAGTAATGGGTGTGATTTGATTCGCTTAGATGCCTTTGCTTATGCAGTGAAGAAATTGGATACCAATGATTTCTTTGTGGAACCAGATATTTGGGATTTATTGGACAAAGTTCGAGACATCGCTGCTGAGTATGGAACAGAGCTCTTACCTGAGATTCATGAACATTATTCGATTCAGTTTAAAATAGCGGATCACGATTACTATGTTTATGATTTTGCTCTTCCAATGGTGACACTTTATACTCTTTACAGTTCCAGAACAGAGCGTTTGGCTAAGTGGTTAAAGATGAGCCCAATGAAGCAATTTACGACGCTAGACACCCATGATGGGATTGGAGTAGTAGATGTCAAGGATATCCTGACTGATGAGGAAATTGACTATGCTTCAAATGAACTCTATAAGGTTGGAGCGAATGTCAAACGTAAGTACTCTAGTGCCGAGTATAACAATTTAGATATCTACCAAATCAATTCAACCTACTATTCTGCGCTTGGAGACGATGATGTCAAGTATTTTCTCGCTCGTCTAATTCAAGCTTTTGCCCCAGGTATTCCTCAGATTTACTATGTAGGTCTATTAGCAGGCAAGAATGACTTGAAATTGTTAGAAGAAACTAAAGAAGGTCGAAATATTAATCGTCATTACTATAGCAATGAGGAAATATCAGAAGAGGTCCAACGTCCTGTAGTGAAGGCCCTTCTCAATCTATTTTCTTTCCGTAACCGTTTAGAAGCCTTTGATCTAGGAGGGACTATTGACGTTGAAACACCAACAGCTCAAAGCATTGTAATCAAACGTCAAAATAAAGATAAGTCCGTAACAGCAGTAGCAGAAATTGATTTGCAAAATCAGACTTATCGGGTAATTGAGAATGGAGTTGAAGTAACATTTTGAAGCCTTGATATGGTTGATAAAATAGTTTTTTTATTTTAGTAAACGTTTCCCTTGTTTTCAAATTGCTAAAAAAGTGGTACAATATAGGATAGCTTACTATTATCTGAATCAACTGATTTGGAGAGAAAGGATTCATTTTGAAATCAATAGGCTTTATTGAAAAGCTGAAAGGGTTGTCTAGTAAAGAGCTGATTTTATTGGGAATTATCCTGAGTATCTTTTTGCCCTTTTATCTTTTTGTAGTTGTATTCTGTTTATATATTATCAGTTTGATTTTTACAGGAGACATGAAAAGTATTCTTCAGAAAATGGGGGAGCATCCGATGCTGCTTCTTTTTCTTGGCTATAGTACTGTTATATCCATTCTTGCACAAAATTGGATGGGGCTTGTGGCTTCAGTAGGAATGTTTCTATTTACTATTTTCTTTTTGTATTATCAGTCGATTTTATCCCATAAATTCTTTCGCTTGATTTTGCAGCTCGTCTTATTTGGTAGCGTCTTGTCAGCTGTTTTTGCGAGTTTAGAGCATTTCCAAATTGTGAAGAAATTCAACTATGCTTTTCTTTCACCTAACATGCAGGTGTGGCATCAGAATCGTGCAGAAGTGACCTTCTTTAATCCTAATTATTATGGAATTATTTGTTGTTTCTGTATCATGATTGCCTTCTATCTGTTTACAACGACCAAGTTGAATTGGTTGAAAGTATTCTGTGTGATTGCAGGCTTTGTGAATCTCTTTGGTTTGAATTTTACGCAAAATCGAACTGCCTTTCCTGCTATTATCGCTGGAGCCATTATTTATCTCTTTACGACCATTAAAAACTGGAAGGCCTTTTGGCTTAGTATTGGGGTCTTCGCAATCGGCTTGAGCTTCCTCTTTTCTAGTGATTTGGGAGTTCGGATGGGGACTTTAGACTCTTCTATGGAAGAACGCATTTCTATCTGGGATGCTGGGATGGCTTTGTTTAAGCAAAATCCTTTTTGGGGTGAAGGGCCATTGACTTATATGCACTCTTATCCTAGAATAAATGCTCCTTATCATGAACATGCTCACAGTCTATATATCGATACGATTCTGAGTTACGGAATTGTGGGGACTATTTTATTAGTTTTGTCTTCTGTTGCTCCTGTTCGCTTGATGATGGATATGAGTCAGGAGTCGGGGAAACGCCCGATTATCGGCCTTTATCTATCTTTCCTTACAGTGGTTGCTGTGCACGGAATCTTTGACTTGGCCCTCTTCTGGATTCAGTCAGGTTTCATTTTCTTGTTAGTTATGTGCAGTATTCCATTGGAGCATCGAACGTTGGTATCGGACATGACGGATTAAGTATATAAGATTACAATCTTCTACCTTGGGTGGGAGATTTTTATATACACTGGACATGTCGTGCATCTGAGGTGTAAGTCCTCTGTAGGGCTCCACTATCGGTGAATACAATAGCTCTCCCCAAGCCTGACTATCGTGAGGTAGTGGATTAAAATGGTCTGGGGATAGATCGTTTTAAGTCTGACGCAGGAAATAAGAATTGTCAAAGGAAGGGATAGCGAAATCGTGGCACTACTAACAGGAACGTGATAGCAAGGCGTATATAGTGGATAAGGTAGCGAGAAATTTTAAAGTATAAAAGATAGTCTTAATCTATATGTGTAAATCACGAAAGTAATTGAATTTGGAATAAGGTTGGTGTGAAAAAGATATAGTAAATTGAATCTTGAATACTAGAATGATACTTCTACAATATTATTATAATTTAATTTAAATTCCAAAATCACATTGTTCAGTCCGTATTTCATTTTACTATAGGTCTTTCTAAGCTCCAAAGTTTCTGCGTCAAATTTCCTATTTTCGCTGTAGCCTTTGATACTTCGAACGACAATTTGAATCATATATTCAGAAAAAATGAAAAATTTGTGTTAATAAGCCTAAATATTCTGAAAATTCGTTTACTTTTCTTGAAATCTATGATATAATTGATAATGACCTATACTTTATTACGAGGAGTGAAGAAATGAAAAAAAGTCAAGTGCTTGCTGTAGCAGGAGCTACCTTATTAGCGTCAGGAGTTCTAGCTGCGTGTTCAAACACTAGTTCAAATAATGCGAAACTAGCAAAAGATTACCAATATGTTTATCAAACAGATCCAGAAACCTTGGATTATATCGTCAGCAATATCGATTCAACATCATTCATCACAACAAATGCTGTAGATGGTTTGTTGGCTAACGATAAATATGGTAATCTGGTTCCTTCTATTGCTGAATCATGGACAGTTTCAAAAGATGGTTTGACGTATACCTATAAAATCCGTAAGGATGCTAAATGGGTGACAGCAGAGGGAGAAGAGTACGCTCCTGTCACTGCTAAAGACTTCGTTACTGGTTTGAAACATGCGGTAGATGGGAAATCAAAAGGACTTTCAATCGTTAGCTCTTCTATTAAGGGATTAGAAGCATATATTAAGGGTGAAACAAGCGATTTTTCAACCGTCGGAGTAAAAGCACTCGATGACCAAACACTAGAGTATACCTTGAACCAGCCAGAAACTTTCTGGAATGACAAGACTACTAGTGGTGTTTTGATGCCAGTTAATGAAGAATTCTTAGCTTCAAAAGGGGAAGGTTTTGGTTCTCCAACAGATGCTAACTCTATTCTTTATAACGGTCCATTTGTCTTGAAGGCTGTAACTCCTAAATCATCTATCGAGATGGCTAAAAATGATGCTTACTGGGACAAAGAAAATGTAAAAATTGAGAACGTTAAGTTCACTTTCTGGGATGGTAAGGATCAAGATGTAATTGCCAAAGGTTTTTCTGATGGTCAATATAGCAAGGCTCGTATCTTCCCTACAAGTTCTACATATGAAAAATATGCAGCTGACTTCAAAGATAACATTTACTTTAATGAACCAGGTGCGGGTGTTGCAACTGTCAGCTTGAACTATGGCCGTACAACTTATAACCACACTGCCAAAACAAGTGATGCCCAAAAGACATCTACTCAAAAAGCTTTGCTAAATAAGGAGTTCCGTCAAGCCTTGAACTTTGCGGTCGATCGCAATTCTTACTCAGCTCAAACAAATGGTACTGATGGAGCTGCAGTAGCCATCCGTAATACATTCGCACCATATAATCTTCAAGTTGGTAAGAAAACATTTGGTGAATTGGTACAAGATAGCTTGGCTAAGACAAATTCTTCTACTTGGTCAAACGTATCTCTAGCAGATTCTCAAAATGGACTTTACAATGAAGAAAAAGCGAAAGAAGTCTTTGCTAAAGCTAAATCAAGCCTACAAGCTGAAGGTGTTGAATTCCCAATCCACTTGGATGCCTTGGTTATCCAAGAATCAACAGCGGTTGTAAACCGTGTTCAATCATTGAAACAATCAATTGAAAAAGTATTGGGTTCAGATAATGTTGTTGTAGACTTGCAACAAATGACTCAAGCAGAAGCTTTACCAATTTCATTTAGTGCTCCAACAGCTAAAGAGCAAGATTGGGATATCCACACCTTGCTAGGATGGAACCCTGACTATCAAGATCCTTCTACTTTCTTGGATCAGTTTGTCATCAAGGGAGGAAACACTCGCCTTTACCTTGGTATTGACCAAAACACGGATGCATCAGTAGTAAGCAAACTTGCTTTAGCTGACTATGGAAAATTACTTGATGATGCAAATAGCGAAAACCAAGATGTTCAAAAACGTTATGAAAAATACGCGGTAGCACAAGCTTGGTTGACTGACAATGCTTTGACAATTCCAGTAATGGCTTCTCCTAAAGAAACAGCCGTTTCATATGTTTCAAAAGTTCTACCATTTAGCTCATCATATTCTGAATCTGGTCTTAAAGGTGAAAATTCAGGATACTTGAAGTACACTGAAGTTAGTGAAAAAGCAATCACCAAAGAAGAGTATGAAAAAGCTCGTGAAAAATGGTTGAAAGAAAAAGCTGAATCAAACGAGAAAGCTCAAAAAGAATTGGCAAGTCATGTGAAGTAAATAATTTCTAATAGAACTTTCTCTCCATGAGGAGAAGGTTCTTTTGGGATTTTTAAAGGAAATAATATGAAAAAATATATTTTTATGCGTGTTTTGCGGTCATTGGTTTCGATTTTCTTAGTAACGACTTTGACCTACACGATTATCTATACCTTGGTTCCTCGAAAATTGATTTTCAAGCAGGATCCTAACTATAATAAAATCGCAACAACGGCTGATAAACGTGATAACTATGAAAATACTGTGTTTGAGCGTATGGGCTACATTGAGTATTACGATACTAAAGAGTTGCAAGAAAAGGCAAGTAGCATGGATTCTTCTGTAACAGTAGAGGCAAATGCGACCAATAAAGCTATTTATGAAAAGTACATCAATCAATTAGGTCATGGTTGGACTTTGGGAGAATTTACTGAAAGTGGTCAATTTTATGCTACTCGTGAAATTCCAATTTTTGAACGTGTTTTTCACTTCTATGCTAACTTGATTGATATTGATCATACAAATAAAATTCAAGACCCTGAAAATCCAGACTTGAAACGCTACCTTCGTTTCGAAAATGATCCAGCTATCGGATGGTCATTGGTCGGTTCAGGTACTAAACATAAATATCTCTTGTACTTTAACAGTCAGTTCCCATTTGTGCATCAAAACTTTGTTAATATCAATTTAGGTGACTCTTATCCAACCTATGCTAATACACCAGTTCTTCAGGTTATTACTCAAGGTCAAGGACAAACCAAAACTGCTCAAGTTCAGTTCCCAACAGGTAAGAAAACGTCTTCTGTAAATATTTACTCAAGAACCTACAAGTCACCTAGTCAGGCTGACTCTCGTGAAGTAGCTAGCTATGGGAAAGATGATCCTTATACAGCGACTGAAAGTAATTACCAATATCCATCTATGATTGTCAGCTCTGCTATTGCTGGTTTGATTGGTTTGGTGATTTCTTATGCGATTGCCGTGCCACTTGGTTCAGCCATGGCTCGTTTCAAGAACACTTGGATTGATAGCTTCTCAACAGGGGCTTTGACCTTCTTGATGGCACTTCCAACAATCGCCCTTGTTTATATTGTTCGATTGCTTGGTTCCTCAATTGGTTTACCAGATTCATTCCCTATCTTAGGGGCTGGAGATTGGCGTTCGTACGTTTTACCAGCAGTAATCCTTGGTTTGTTGGGTGCTCCTGGTACAGCTATTTGGATTCGTCGTTACATGATTGACTTGCAATCACAAGACTTTGTTCGTTTCGCTCGTGCAAAAGGTTTGTCTGAAAAAGAAATTTCAAACAAACACATCTTTAAAAATGCCATGGTTCCGCTGGTTTCAGGAATTCCTGGTGCCGTTATTGGGGTTATCGGTGGTGCAACCCTTACTGAAACAGTCTTCGCCTTCCCAGGTATGGGTAAAATGTTGATTGACTCTGTAAAAGCATCCAATAACTCTATGGTCGTTGGTCTTGTCTTCATTTTTACATGTATTTCTATCTTCTCCCTTCTTTTAGGAGATATTTGGATGACCATTATTGACCCACGTATTAAATTGACTGAGAAAGGAGGCAAATAATGTCTACAATCGATAAAGAAAAATTTCAGTTTGTAAAACGTGACGATTTTGCCTCTGAAACCATTGATGCGCCAGCATATTCTTACTGGAAATCAGTGTTTAGACAATTTATGAAGAAAAAATCAACTGTAGTCATGTTGGGAATCTTGGTAGCCATCATTTTGATGAGTTTCATCTACCCAATGTTTTCTAAGTTTGATTTCAATGATGTCAGCAAGGTAAACGACTTTAGTGCTCGTTATATCAAGCCAAATGCGGAGCATTGGTTCGGTACAGACAGTAACGGTAAATCGCTCTTTGACGGTGTCTGGTTCGGAGCGCGTAACTCTATCCTCATTTCTGTGATTGCGACAGTGATTAACTTGGTTATCGGTGTTTTTGTCGGTGGTATTTGGGGAATTTCAAAATCAGTTGACCGCGTGATGATGGAAGTTTATAATGTCATCTCAAACATCCCATCTCTTTTGATTGTCATTGTCTTGACTTACTCAATCGGAGCTGGATTCTGGAATTTGATTTTTGCCATGAGTGTAACAACATGGATTGGAATTGCCTTCATGATTCGTGTGCAAATCTTGCGTTATCGTGACTTGGAATACAACTTGGCGTCACGTACTTTGGGAACACCAACCTTGAAGATTGTTGCCAAAAACATTATGCCACAATTGGTATCTGTTATTGTGACAACCATGACTCAAATGCTTCCAAGCTTTATCTCATACGAAGCCTTCTTGTCTTTCTTCGGTCTTGGATTGCCGATTACAGTGCCAAGTTTGGGTCGTTTGATTTCGGATTATTCACAAAACGTAACAACCAATGCTTACTTGTTCTGGATTCCATTGACAACCCTTGTTTTGGTATCCTTGTCCCTTTTCGTAGTTGGTCAAAACTTAGCGGATGCTAGTGATCCACGTACACATAGATAGGAGTAGAAATGACAAAAGAAAAAAATGTAATTTTGACTGCTCGCGATATTGTCGTGGAATTTGACGTTCGTGACAAAGTATTGACAGCCATTCGCGGCGTTTCTCTTGAACTAGTTGAAGGAGAAGTATTAGCCTTGGTAGGTGAGTCAGGATCAGGTAAATCTGTTTTGACAAAGACTTTTACAGGTATGCTTGAAGAAAATGGTCGTATTGCCCAAGGTAGCATTGACTACCGTGGTCAAGATTTAACAGCCTTGTCTTCTCACAAGGATTGGGAACAAATTCGTGGTGCTAAGATTGCGACTATCTTCCAGGATCCAATGACTAGTTTGGACCCAATTAAAACAATTGGTAGTCAGATTACAGAAGTTATTGTAAAACACCAAGGAAAAACAGCCAAAGAAGCAAAAGAATTGGCCATTGACTACATGAATAAGGTTGGGATTCCAGACGCAGATAGACGTTTTGATGAATACCCATTCCAATATTCTGGAGGGATGCGTCAACGTATCGTAATTGCGATTGCCCTTGCCTGCCGACCTGATGTCTTGATTTGTGATGAGCCAACGACTGCCTTGGATGTGACTATCCAAGCACAGATTATTGATTTGCTAAAATCTTTACAAAACGAGTACCATTTCACAACAATCTTTATAACTCACGACCTTGGTGTGGTAGCAAGTATTGCGGATAAGGTAGCGGTTATGTATGCAGGAGAAATTGTTGAGTATGGAACTGTTGAGGAAGTCTTCTATGACCCTCGCCATCCATATACATGGAGTCTCTTGTCTAGCTTGCCTCAGCTTGCTGATGATAAAGGAGATCTTTACTCAATCCCAGGAACACCTCCGTCACTTTATACTGATCTGAAAGGGGATGCCTTTGCCTTGCGTTCTGACTATGCAATGCAGATTGACTTCGAACAAAAAGCTCCTCAATTCTCAGTATCAGAGACACATTGGGCTAAAACTTGGCTTCTTCATGAGGATGCTCCAAAAGTAGAAAAACCAGCTGTGATTGCAAATCTCCACGATAAAATCCGTGAAAAAATGGGATTTGCCCATCTGGAAGACTAGGAGGAAGGAAATGTTTGAAAAATTAGTAGAAATCAAAGATTTAGAAATTTCCTTCGGTGAAGGAAGTAAGAAGTTTGTCGCGGTTAAAAATGCTAACTTCTTTATCAACAAGGGAGAAACGTTCTCGCTTGTTGGTGAGTCAGGTAGTGGGAAAACAACTATTGGTCGTGCGATAATCGGTCTCAATGATACAAGTAATGGTGATATTATTTTTGAGGGTCAAAAGATTAATGGTAAGAAATCGCGTGAACAAGCTGCAGAATTGATTCGTCGTATCCAGATGATTTTCCAAGACCCTGCCGCAAGTTTGAATGAACGTGCGACTGTTGATTATATTATTTCTGAAGGTCTTTACAATCATCATCTGTTCAAAGATGACGAAGAACGTAAAGAGAAAGTTAAAAATATTATCCGTGAAGTGGGTCTTCTTGCTGAGCACTTGACTCGTTACCCTCATGAATTCTCAGGTGGTCAACGTCAACGTATCGGTATTGCCCGTGCCTTGGTGATGCAACCAGATTTTGTTATTGCGGATGAGCCCATTTCAGCCTTGGACGTTTCTGTGCGTGCCCAAGTCTTGAACTTGCTCAAAAAATTCCAAAAAGAGCTCGGTTTGACCTATCTCTTTATCGCCCATGATTTGTCGGTCGTTCGCTTTATTTCAGATCGTATCGCAGTTATTTACAAGGGTGTTATTGTAGAGGTTGCAGAAACAGAAGAATTGTTTAACAATCCAATTCACCCATATACTCAGGCCTTGCTTTCAGCGGTACCGATTCCAGACCCAATCTTGGAACGCAAGAAGGTCTTGAAGGTTTATGACCCAAGTCAACACGACTATGAGACTGATAAGCCGTCTATGGTTGAAATCCGTCCAGGTCACTATGTTTGGGCTAACCAAGCCGAATTGGCGCGTTACCAACAAGGGTTAAACTAATAATGGTTTTATAATTTCCATGTCAACTTTTATGGAAATTATAAACCTTTTTTTGTTGGACTGATTTAAAAAACTTTGGAAGCGTTTTGAAAGAATTTTCGAAAGAAATAGAATTCTTAGAAAATCATTGAATTATAGTGAGATGAAATAAAATCTGAACAACTTTATTAGGAAAGTCAAATTCATTTCTAGAAAAGTTTTAGAAGTCGCGGCGTATTACTCTAGTTTCAATCTACTATAGTCTAATACTCTTCGAAAATCTCTTCAAACCACGTCAGCTCTATCTGCCACCTCAAAACAGTGTTTTGAGCAACCTGAGGTTAGCTTCCTAGTTTGCTTTTTGATTTTCATTGAGTCTAATATCTACAATGTAAAAAACTCTAGCTATCAGTTCATTGATAGTTAGAGTTTTTTCTATTCATATGATTTAAGGAGATTAAATAAGGCTTCTACTTCTGATGACGGTGTAGCTGATTTAAGGTAAGCGTAATAAACTGTAAAAGTTATCTTATCCTTCGGTATAAGAGGAATTTTTATTAAATCATCATCTTCATCAGAAAGTGCGATATCAGCCAGTAAACTAAGGCCGATCCCTTTCTTTAAAAGTTCTTTAAGGATGGCAATGTCATCAGTCTTAAAGAATATTTCTGCCTTGTTTTGATACTTTTGATTAAGCATTTCAAAAGCTTTCAGGTGAACAAAGTGTTCATCTAAGAGTATAAAGGATTGATCTGCTAATTCTTCAAAAGCGAGGGAAGGAGCAGTGGCAAAAGGATGGTTCTTAGATAAAACGACATACAGTTCTTTATGAAATAGCTCGTGTGACTCTATTGAAGGATAGTTGAGAAGTTCAATCAAACCGAGTAGGCTTGCATCAAGGTCTCCTTTGATGAGAAGGTTTAATAACTCCACGGAGCCACCGCGGATAGGGCGTACCTTTTTTAAAAAATCGAATTTATCTTTTTCGTTTAAGGCAGCAAAGAGATACTGAATGATAATAGGAGGGAATCCTACAGTAGAGTATTGTGCCAAGGAGCGATTAATTTCTTTGCGAGTAGAAATGACCTCAGGTAAAATCAGTTCTGTATGCTTTAGAAGGATTTGTCCTTGAGGAGTTAGCTTGAAGGAACGATGCGAGGGGTCATGGTGAATCAATTTGCAGTTAAAGGATTCCTCTAAGCGCTTGATAGCATAAGAAATAGATGGTTGGCTGACTTTATGTTGTTTTGCTACTTCCGTATAGGATTGAAGCTGGCAGAGGTCATAAAAATATTGTAGATCTTTTAAATTCATATGGGCTCACTTTCATTAGTTGGAGAAGGAAAATAAGTGGAAAACAGCAGATAAATAATTTTTATCCGTATCCTACAATTTGACTATACGAGTATTCACCAGTTAAAATGTAAGTGAGTCAGGAATCTCAAAGATTATCTAAGATACTCTCAAAAATGACCAACATCTTTTCTCGTTTATCAATAGGGAGCTGTTTAATCTTCATGTTGATTCTTTTGAGTGAAAGATTGCCACTCTTATCAGAGGTTGATTCAAGGCTATCAAAATTGAAAAATTCCTCTGGGGTCATTTCTAGGGCGTCAATCACTTTTTCAAGACTGTGAATGGTCAGATTCACATTTTGGTTTTCAAGTTGATTGATATATTTAAGCCCGAGTCCTGCTTGTTCCGAAAGTTCTTCCTGGCTCATTTTATTCTGTGTTCGAAAATATTTCACTTTTTGGGAAATATATTGTTGTAAATAGTTTTTAGTTGTCATATAAATAGAATACAAGTTTTATATGACAAAAAAACACCTTAAAAAATACAAAGTACTACATAGCGAACTTATATGATATTTATTTTAATTAGGATTGTCAATTTGTATGATTGGTTTATTTTACTCGAAACTTTTAGTAAAGAGTGATCATCGAGAGTTTGATGAGTTCAGAAATTTATAAAATATAACAACTTAAAGTATTATCAATAATAGTGTTTTAAGTATAAAAGAGCCTATTAGAAATTGTTCTCGTAGACTCATTATAACATATGCGTATACAATTGTATTATTTAAACAACAACGTTTCATGAACAATTCGTTTCATGTGGTATAATATAAGTAAAAAGGAGGTTGCACTATGACTGCACATGATATTTTAAACAATCCTTTCCTCAATAAAGGTACTGCCTTTACCTTAGAGGAGCGAAAGGAACTAGGCCTTATTGGTTTACTGCCACCGTATGTTCAAACGATTGAAGAACAAGCGGCGCAAACTTATGCACAAATGCAAACAAAAGCCAATGATCTGGAAAAACGTCTTTTCCTAATGGAAATTTTTAATACCAACAGGACTCTTTTTTATTACCTCTTTTCTCAACATTTGGAAGAATTCAATCCAATTGTATATGATCCAACCATTGCAGATACCATTGAAGGCTATAGTGATCTTTTTGTAGATCCCCAATATGCGGGATATCTTGATATCAATCATCCTGAAAATATTGAAGCCACTTTGAAAAACGCTGCCGGGGGTCGCGAGATTCGTCTCATTGTTGTAACAGATGCAGAAGGAATCCTTGGAATTGGCGACTGGGGAACAAATGGTGTCGATATTTCTGTTGGGAAATTGATGGTCTATACGGCTGCTGCTGGAATCGATCCTTCAATGGTCCTTCCTTTAGTCATTGATGCAGGGACTAACCGTGAAGAACTTCGTAACAATCCTAATTACTTAGGAAATCGTCACGAACGGGTCCGCGGAGATCGTTACTACGACTTCATTGACCAATTTGTTCAAACAGCAGAACGTCTCTTTCCTAAACTTTACCTTCACTGGGAAGATTTTGGTCGCTTGAATGCTGCCAATATTCTTGAAAAATACCGGAAACAAATTCCGACCTTTAATGATGATATTCAAGGTACGGGAATCGTTACCTTGGGTGGTATCTTTGGTTCGCTGGATATTAGTGGTGAAAAATTAACAGATCAAGTTTATCTCTGCTATGGTGGTGGTACTGCGGGTGCAGGAATTGCCTCTCGTGTTCTTCGTGAAATGGTAAGTGAAGGTCTTTCTGAAGAAGAAGCCTATAAACGTTTCTTTATGGTTGATAAACAAGGTCTTCTCTTTGATGACATGGATGACTTGACACCAGAGCAAAAACCATTTGCTAAGAAACGTGCTGATTTTAGTAACGCAGATAAGTTGACTGACCTGCTTGAAGTAGTGAAGACTGTGAAGCCAACTATTCTTGTAGGAACTTCAACTCAGCCTAATACCTTCACTAAAGAAATAGTAGAAGCTATGTGTGAAAACACAGAACGTCCAATGATTTTCCCTTTGTCAAATCCAACTAAATTGGCAGAAGCTAGTGCCAAAGATTTGATTGAATGGTCAGATGGCAAAGCTTTTGTCGCAACAGGAATTCCTGCTGATACGGTTTCTTATAAAGGTGTAGACTATGTGATTGGTCAAGCAAACAATGCCCTGATTTACCCAGGTCTTGGTCTAGGTATGCTGGCTTCTGAAGCAAGTCTTTTGACTGATGAAATGATTGGAGCAGCGGCGCATTCATTAAGTGGTATTGTCAATCCAGGCCAGCCAGGAACTCCTGTCTTGCCGCCATTCAAGTATGTAGCAGATGTTTCTATTAAAGTAGCAGAAGCAGTCGCTGAAAAAGCACAAGAGCAAGATCTTGCACGCGCTAAGGAAACAGATATGGCCAAAGCAGTTCGTGATTTGAAGTGGTATCCAGAGTATAAATAATTCATTTCTGCTGCTATCCTTCTATAGTGGCAGATTTGTATGGGCTGTGGACTTAAGTAATTTAGAAAGGACACCTATGTCACTCTTTTTAACTTCGATTACGAGTATCATTCCGATTATTGCTATTATTGTTTTGGGGTATATTCTTCAGGTGAGGGGATGGTTTGGGGATGCCTTTGGACCTAACCTGTCTCGTTTAATCATGAATGTAGCCTTGCCAGCGTCAATCTTTGTGTCGGTGATGAAATACCTAACGCTAGATAAACTAATCAGTCTTTCTGGAGGACTCTTTTATACTTTTGTAGCATTTAAATTGGGCTATATCGTAGCTTATATTGCAGTTAGGCTTTTCAAGGTTCGTCCAGGACGGCGAGGGACCATGATTAATACCTTTGTGAATGCCAATACTATTTTTATCGGTCTACCATTAAACGTTGCTCTTTTTGGTAATCAGGCTCTTCCATATTTCTTAATTTACTATATCACCAACACGATTTCTACCTGGACATTAGGCGTGTATGTGATGACGAGCGATAGTAAATCGGGTCAAAGCAAGAAGAAAACTAAATTTGACTGGAAGAAATTGCTTCCAGCTCCGCTTGTAGGTTTTCTTGTCGCTCTACTATTTTTGATTCTCCGAATCTCCATTCCAGATTTCGCAACGAATACCTTAACTTATGTAGGAAATATCGTCACTCCCTTATCTCTGATTTATATTGGTATCGTTCTTGCAAAGGCAGGCTTGAATACTATTACTTTTGATAAGGATACAATTGTCACTTTAGTTGGACGCTTTATCCTAGCTCCTCTGATTATGCTTCTTGTATTGAAGTTCTCTGCACCAAATATGGCGACAGTAGAATTTAAGACCTTTATGATTCAGTCCGCTACACCAGCTCTAGCTGTTCTCCCAATCCTTGCTAATCAGGGAAAAGGAGACGTGGAATTCTCTACGAATGTGGTGACTCTAAGTACGGTTCTATTTATCGTTGTTATTCCAATATTACAAACTTTATTAGGATAAGAGGATGAGCTTGTGAGAACAATTTTGAATTGCATGAAAAAATGGCAGACACTCATCAAGATTACCTTATTTTTATCTATTGTTAGTCTCGTTATTGTAGAGATAATCAGACTTTTTAAGACAATTTCGTTTGATAAGGTTGGAGCAATCTTGGGGGAACTCTCTCCAATAAAACTGATTTGTTTAGTTTTCTTTGGTTCTATGGCTGTTGCGCCAATGATGCTCTATGATAGAATCCTAAATAAAGAACTTAATCAGAAACAAAAATTATCTTACTTACTAGAAACAAGTTGGACTATAAATAGCTTGAATAATATGATTGGCTTTGCCGGTTTGGTGGATGTTGGTTTACGCTATTCTTTCTATGGAGATGAAGAACGCTCTGAAAAAAGTATGCAAGGAATTTCTCGTGTCATCCCTTATTTTATGAGTGGTTTCTCACTGTTTGCACTGATAAGTTTAATTTTCACAATTATATTTCCTATTTCAATGGGGATTAAACAATATTGGCCAGCTCTTTTGGGAGCTTGTCTCTATCTTCCAATTATTTTATTTGTTTCAAATAGAAAAAAATGGGTCTATTTTGGTCAATTGAGTGGAAGGACAATTTTATCTTTAGTGCTAACTTCTGCCCTTGATTGGGCTAGTGTATTAAGTTTTTTCCTTTTGGTTGGGTATGTTTTAGGCTACAATTTACCAATTTATGATGTAATCCCCCTCTTTATGATTGCTATTACAATTGGCATTATATCGATGATTCCTGGTAGCCTAGGTAGTTTCGATTTAATTATGGTATCTGGTTTAGTTGCCCTTGGTATTGATAAAGATCAGGCGCTAAGTTGGTTACTAGTATTTCGTTTATTCTATTATATTCTTCCTTTCTGTTTAGGAGTTGTTTTATTCTTTAAAAATATGGGTGGCCGACTTAATGAGAAATATTTGGGAATTCCCCAAAAGGTTATTGAATCACTATCCACTATAGTATTGGTTTGGGGGTTGCGACTTTTTGCTTTCTTCCTCGTGGTGTCAGCTATAGTTCCTCAAGAATTAGGACATCTTCCTTTGTTTAAAGAACTTTCACCTAGCACTGGACAGTTTGTTTTTCAACTTCCTAGTATCATTCTCGGCGTTCACTTCTTCCTTCTTGCAAGACTAGTTAAACGACGTTTAAAATTTACATTACCATTAGCTACTGTACTAGGTCTAGTAAGCCTTGTTTATTTGAATATTGGTAGTTTTTCATTAGCAAGTAGTTTTTTTCTAATCATTATTTTGTCTATCATATGGTGGATTAGAAATACATTTGTTCGCAGTCATTATATTTATGCTTGGGAAGATTGTTGTAAGGATATATCGTATATTGGTGGAAGTTTCTTCTTGACCCTTGTTTTGTTAGGACATTTGAACCCTCATCATGTATTTGAAGTTAAACATCTTCCTCATTTGATTACACACTGGATTCATCTTTTTGGCTCGTCTCTGATATTGGTGATTTCGTATGTTTTGGTACTCCGTGAGAGTAATCAAACCAAAGAGAATTTTGGAGAAGTTTTCGATAAGCAACGTTATCAAGACTTTATTGCAACAATACCAAATATAAATTTAGATGCTGCCCTGGCTTATTTAGATGACAAATACCTTTATTGGTACCAAGAGGATGGTCAAGACAAGGTTGTTTTCCAATTTGCAATTGAAAATAATAAATGTGTCGTTATGTCGGATCCACTGGCACAGTCAGGATACTTAGAAAAAGGCTTATCGAAGTTTTTAGAGGATGCGGAGGACACAAATGTCTCTGTTATTTTCTACGAAATTAATCAAGAAACCACCCTATTACTTCATGAATATGGGTACGACTTTATGAAATTTGGGGAGACTGCTCAGGTATTACTCGATAGATTTACAACCGAAGGAAAACAAGGAAAGAAATTTAGAACAGTTGTTAATCGATTAGAAAGCAAGGGGTATCAATTCCAAGTATTACAACCACCTTTTGATAAGAAGTTGCTTAACACCCTTAAAGAAATATCGTATAATTGGCTAGATGGTCGTCAAGAAAAAGGGTTTTCACTTGGATTTTTTGATGAGAAGTACATTCAATTAGCACCAATAGCCCTTGTAAGGGATAAGGAAGATAAGGTTCAGGCTTTTGTTACCTTTTTAGCTTGTAATGGTCCTGAAGAAGCTAGCATCGATTTGATGCGCTACCACTTAAGGACAGTACCCAATGGTATTATGGATTATCTCTTTGTGAAATTATTACTTCATTTTAAAGAAGAAGGAGTTAGTTTATTTGAATTAGGTATGGCGCCGTTGTCAAATGTAGGAACTGAGAAACATAGCTTTCTACAAGAAAAAGTAGCCTATCTCATCTATGCCTTCACTAATCGATTCTATTCATTTAGTGGTCTTAGACAGTATAAACAAAAGTTTAATCCTATTTGGACACCTAGATATGTTGCCTATCCTCGGGATACTTGGCTTATTTTGGATATGTTAGCAATCTACAGAGTTGATAACCGAAAAGTAAAGAGATTGTCGTATTGACTATTGGTTTTAAACAGTATAAAATAACTGTCGATTTTTTGTTCGACTGCTAAGAGTCAGTTTAATACTATACTAAAATCAAAACGCATTATATAATAGTGATATGAAATCAACCAAAGAAGAAATACAAGCCATCAAAACACTTTTAAAAGGCTCTAGTACAACTAAATACCATAAAAGTCTTCAAATCTTTCTATTTTGTCTAATGGGCAAATCTTTGAAATTATCCTAAAAGAATTGAAAGCTCCTTGAAAGAATTTTCAAAAAATTTTAAAAAATTCTGAAATATTCTTGACAGCTAATGAAAAAGGTGGTAAGATAGGAAACATCAAAAAAGAAAGCAGAAAAAGAAATGAATAAAAGACAAGCTGTAACGATGAATCAAAACTTTTACTTTAGCTACTTTAGATAGTGTTTGTAGACATGTCACCATGGATGCAAACAGTTCAAGCAATTTGTTTGTATCTATGTGGCTAAGATTTTTGATTGTGGTCCATATAGATGAATATCTAAATGGACTAGCTAAGTTGTAACTTGTTAGATTATTTCAAGCATCCGTTTAGATAGTATCTAGGCGGTTTTTTGTTTTATCTTTTCTGAGAAGGAGTTTCATTATGAAAGTTGTTCGAAAATTACTAGCACCCCTCTTGGTAGTGGGAATTCTCTTGACCTCTCTGATCAGTTTGCATCAGTTGAAGGCAGATAAGAAAAAAGATGTGTTTCGTATCGGTATTTCGCAATTTATTACCCACCAGTCTCTAGATGCTACTAGAGAAGGCTTTGTAGATGAACTGGCTAAACAAGGCTATGTTAAGGGGGAAAATATTGAGATTGATTTGCAAAATGCACAGGGAGAACAACGAAATCTAAAAACGATTTCCCAGCAACTAGCAGAATCTAGTGATGTCGTTCTAGCTATCGCAACGCCTTCTGCTCAGAGCTTGGCCAATACAACACAAGCGACACCTGTTATCTTTTCAGCGGTAACAGATCCTGTCAGTGCCAAGTTGGTTAAGTCAAGAGAGCATCCTGGGAGCAATGTAACTGGGACAAGCGATCAGTCATCAGATGCCATTTCAACCCAAATCAATTTGATAAAGAAAGTGTTACCAAGGGCTAAAACGATTGGAATTCTCTATACTCAGAGCGAGCCAAACTCAGTTGTCCAAAAGGATGAAGCTAAGCGCCTTCTGGAGGAAAAAGGCTTTACCGTTGTTGAAAAAACAATCTTGGACAGTAACAACGTCAAGGCGGTTGCAGAAAGCTTGATGGCAGAGGTGGATATGGTTTTTGTACCAACGGATAATATCATTTCATCAACCATGGAAACAGTCAAGCAGGTTTCTATTAAACACAAGGTTCCAGTATTTGGTGGTTCAACAGAAATGGTTGCGGTTGGTGGCTTGTATAACTACGGAACAAATTATGAAGAATTGGGACGTCAGACAGCACGAATGCTGGTTCGTGTTTTAAAAGGTGAGAATCCAGAAAATATAGCAGTTGAGTTGCCTGAAAAACTGGAATTGCATACCAATCAAGAAATGGCAGACGCATTGGGAATTGATATTAGTAAGTTAGAAGGCAAGGAATAAGGAGGTTTGAGATGAATTTTGTATTATCTAGTTTATCAGAAGGTTTGTTGTGGTCGATTATGGCGATTGGGGTCTACTTGACTTTCCGTATTTTGGATATTGCGGATATGACTGCTGAGGGGGCCTTTCCACTGGGGGCGGCTGTCGTCGTATCTCAGATACAGGCAGGGACAAATTCTTGGATTGCGACTTTACTTGCTTTGTTCGCAGGTATGGTAGCAGGTCTAGTATCAGGAATGCTCCACACCAAGATGAAAATTCCAGCTCTCTTGACAGGGATTGTGACCTTGACAGGGCTTTATTCCATCAATATTAAAATCATGGGAAGTGTGCCTAATCTTTCCTTGGGAGATTCTGCAACCATCTTTAAACAATTGGCAAGCTTGGGTCTAACAAATGAAGAAGCTGTTTTCTCTTTCAGTTTAGCTTGTCTCTTCCTTGTTTGCCCAAAATGATGGATTTTCAGATGTGACTTCTGGGACAGGAACCATCGTTGTTGGTTTGAGTGCAGTTATTATTGCGGAAGTTTTGATACACGATTTGACCATTGGAGGCCGCTTGTTATCCATCGGAATCGGTGCTATTGTTTACCGTTTGATTATTTTAAATATCTATGAAATTCCAAATCTAGATCAAAATTTGGTACGTCTCTTTAATGCAATTTTGTTAGCCTTGGTTTTATTTGCACCAGAATTACAAAAGAGATTAAAGATTCGTGGTCTGAAATTGAGAAATGAATAGGAGGAGAAAGTTATGGCAAGTTTGTTAACACTTGAAAATATTCACAAAACCTTTGAAGCAGGGACGGTCAATGAGAACCATGTCCTCAAAGGATTAGATTTAGAAGTTGAAGAGGGAGATTTTATCTCTGTGATTGGTGGAAATGGAGCAGGAAAATCCACTTTGATGAATATCTTGGCTGGCAATCTATCGGTGGACGAAGGGGACCTTTTATTGGCAGGGAAATCCATTAAAAATCTGAGTGTAAGAAAGAGAGCCAAGGATATCGCCCGTGTTTTTCAAGATCCTAAGATGGGAACAGCCTCTCGTTTGACGATTGAGGAGAATATGGCTATTGCCTTGAGACGTGGACAAAAAAGAGGACTTGGCTGGGGCGTGAAGGAGAAGGACAGAATCCAGTTCCAAGAGGCCTTGAAGGAGTTGAATATTGGTCTTGAAAACCGCTTGAAAGTGGATACTCAATACCTCTCAGGAGGACAAAGACAGGCCTTGACCCTAGTCATGGCAGCTCTGGTGAAACCCAAACTTTTGCTTTTGGATGAACATACTGCGGCACTTGACCCGAAAACGAGTCAAATGGTGATGGATTTGACGCAAAAGATTGTGGAACACCATCAGTTGACGACTTTGATGATTACCCACGATATGAACCATGCGATTGAGTATGGTAATCGTCTCATTATGCTCTATCAAGGCAAGATAGTGGTAGATGTCAAAGGAGAAGAGAAAAAGCATCTGACAGTTGAAGATCTCATGCATCTTTTCCAGAAAAATAGTGGCCAAAGTCTGGTCAGTGATGAATTAGTTTTGGGATAAAGAAAAAGGCTGAGATGTGGCTCAATAATTTTTATGCCACAGAAGTGGAAATCGATTTACCAGTAGCCTACCAAAATGGACAGATTTTGCTTTCAAACTATGAAGATGCAGAAGTGTCTGAAAAAATTCTACTCAAACCGTATCAAACGCTGGCTATCTATGTAAATTAAACTCAGCAAGGAACCCTCTTTCGCAGAAAAGCAGGGTTTTTTTGCTGTCTATTCCATCTATGAAAGCGTAAAACAAACTAGTCAGGGTGGCTAGTTTGTGGTATAATGAAAGAGACTCAAAAAGAAACAGGAGAAAAATGATGGATTTACTTTTAGCAATTGTATTGATTGTGCTAGCTTTTCTAGGAGGAGCTCTTGGAGGAATGTACTTGGTTCGTAAGCAAATAGAAAAAGAATTTGCTGACAACCCACGTTTGAATGCTGAAGCAGTTCGTACTCTTTTGAGTGCAAATGGTCAAAAACCAAGCGAAGCTAAGGTACAACAAGTTTACCACCAAATCATTCGCCAACAAAAAGCAGCCCTTGCCAACAATAAAAAGAAAAAATAAATAAGGAAAAGTCTGGGATGAAAGTTCCAGACTTCTCACTATGTTGGTTATGTTTAGGGATGAGACTTTTTCCTTGCATTCTATTGATATTTGATTATGATTAAGAGAGATAGTTATTGATTAGACTGTCATTCAGTTCATAAGGATAAATAATCATAATGAACTATCAATCAGAAAAAAGACTAGAAAGAAGACTGTATGGATAATCGACCAATTGGTTTTTTGGATTCGGGTGTCGGGGGCTTGACCGTTGTGCGCGAGCTCATGCGCCAGCTTCCCCATGAAGAAATCGTCTATATTGGAGATTCGGCACGGGCGCCCTATGGTCCCCGTCCTGCTGAGCAAATTCGTGAATATACTTGGCAGTTGGTCAACTTTCTCTTGACCAAGGATGTCAAGATGATTGTCATTGCTTGTAACACTGCGACTGCGGTCGTCTGGGAAGAAATCAAGGCTCAACTAGATATTCCTGTCTTGGGTGTGATTTTGCCAGGAGCTTCAGCAGCCATCAAGTCCAGCCAAGGTGGGAAAATCGGAGTGATTGGAACGCCCATGACTGTACACTCAGACATTTACCGTCAGAAAATCCATGATCTGGATCCGGACTTACAGGTGGAGAGTTTGGCCTGTCCCAAGTTTGCTCCCTTGGTGGAGTCGGGTGCCCTGTCAACCAGTGTTACCAAGAAAGTGGTCTATGAAACCCTGCGTCCCTTGGTTGGAAAGGTGGATAGCTTGATTTTGGGCTGTACCCATTATCCACTGCTCAGACCCATTATTCAAAATGTCATGGGGCCAAAGGTTCAGCTCATCGATAGTGGGGCAGAGTGTGTACGGGACATTTCAGTCTTACTTAATTATTTTGAAATCAATCGTGGTCGCGATGCTGGACCACTCCATCACCGTTTTTACACAACAGCCAGCAGCCAAAGTTTTGCACAAATTGGTGAAGAATGGCTGGAAAAAGAAATTCATGTGGAGCATGTAGAATTATGACAAATAAAATTTATGAATACAAGGATGACCAGGACTGGTATGTTGGGTCCTATAGCATTTTTGGTGGTGTCCGGACTTTGACTGATGAAGACTTGGATTTTCCTCTAGTTGGATTGGCCAAAATCTTTCGAGACGAGGAACGAGGTTTTCCACTTTCAGTTATTGTTTTACGCTATGGTTCTCCCTACCGTTTATTGTCTTTTGTAGTAGATATCCTTAACCAAGAAATGGGACGAAATTTGGAAGTTATTCAACGTCAGGGAGCCCTGCTCTTGGTTGAAAATGGGCAGCTCTTGTATGTAGAATTGCCTAAAGAAGGGGTCAATGTTCATGATTTCTTTGAGACAAGCAAGGTCAGAGAAACCTTATTGATTGCGACTCGTAACGAGGGCAAGACCAAGGAATTCCGAGCTATCTTTGACAAGCTAGGCTACGATGTGGAAAATCTTAATGATTATCCAGACCTGCCTGAAGTAGCAGAAACAGGTATGACCTTTGAAGAAAATGCCCGCCTCAAGGCAGAAACCATTTCCCAATTAACGGGCAAGATGGTTCTGGCAGATGACTCAGGTCTCAAAGTCGATGTCCTTGGTGGCTTGCCAGGTGTCTGGTCAGCTCGTTTCGCAGGAGTGGGAGCTACTGACCGTGAAAACAATGCTAAACTCTTGCACGAATTGGCCATGGTCTTTGAACTCAAGGACCGCTCGGCTCAATTCCATACAACCCTAGTCGTAGCCAGTCCCAACAAGGAAAGTTTGGTTGTTGAAGCAGACTGGCCAGGCTACATTAACTTTGAACCTAAGGGTGAAAATGGCTTCGGCTATGACCCTCTCTTCCTTGTAGGAGAGACAGGCAAGTCCTCAGCTGAATTAACCCTTGAAGAAAAAAATAGTCAATCTCACCGTGCCTTAGCCGTTAAGAAACTTTTGGAGGTATTTCCATCATGGCAAAGCAAACCATCATTGTAATGAGCGATTCCCATGGCGATAGCTTGATTGTGGAAGAAATCCGTGATCGTTATGTGGGCAAAGTTGACGCCGTTTTTCATAACGGCGATTCTGAACTGCGTCCAGATTCTCCCCTTTGGGAAGGCATACGCGTTGTTAAAGGGAACATGGACTTCTACGCCGGCTACCCAGAACGTTTGGTGACTGAGCTTGGTTCGACCAAGATTATCCAAACCCATGGTCACTTGTTTGACATCAATTTCAACTTTCAAAAGTTGGACTACTGGGCTCAGGAAGAAGAGGCCGATATCTGCCTTTATGGTCACTTGCATGTGCCAAGCGCTTGGATGGAAGGCAAGACCCTCTTTCTAAATCCAGGTTCCATCAGTCAACCACGTGGGACCATCAGAGAGTGTCTCTATGCTCGTGTGGAGATTGATGACAGTTATTTTAAAGTGGACTTTTTGACACGAGTCCATGAGGTGTATCCGGGCTTGTCCAAGGAGTTTAGCCGATGATTGCCAAGGAGTTTGAGACTTTCTTGTTGGGGCAGGAGGAAACTTTTTTGACCCCTGCTGAAAATCTAGCCGTGTTGATTGATACTCACAATGCGGATCATGCAACCCTCTTGCTCAGTCAGATGACCTATACCCGTGTTCCCGTTGTGACAGATGAAAAACAGTTTGTTGGGACGATTGGGCTCAGAGATATTATGGCTTATCAGATGGAGCATGATTTGAGTCAAGAAATCATGGCAGATACGGATATCGTTCATATGACGAGAACGGACGTAGCGGTCGTCTCGCCTGATTTTACCATTACGGAGGTCTTGCACAAGCTGGTAGATGAGTCCTTCTTGCCGGTTGTGGATGCGTCTGGTATTTTCCAAGGAATTATCACGCGCAAGTCTATCCTCAAGGCAGTCAATGCCCTCTTGCATGACTTTAGTAAGGAATATGAGATTCGATGCAAATAAAAGACAGGATTTCAGACTTTTTAGAGGAAAAGCAGGGTCTGTCTGCCAATTCCAAGCAGTCCTATAGGTATGATTTGGAGCAATTTTTAGACATTGTAGGCGAGCGGATTTCTGAGACCAGTCTCAAGATTTACCAAGCCCAGCTAGTCAATCTAAAAATCAGCGCTCAGAAGCGAAAGACTTCGACCTGTAACCAATTTCTCTACTTTCTCTATCAAAAAGGAGAAGTGGATAGCTTTTACCGCTTGGAATTAGCTAAACAAGCTGAAAAGAAGACCGAAAAGCCAGAACTGTTAGACTTAGACTCTTTTTGGCAGGAAAGCGACTATCCAGAGGGCCGCTTACTGGCTCTCCTGATTTTGGAAATGGGGCTCTTGCCCAGTGAGATTTTAGCCATCAAGGTTGCAGATATCAATCTGGATTTTCAGGTGTTGCGAATCAAGAAGGCTTCCCAACAGAGGATTGTCACCATTCCCACGACCTTGCTTTCAGAATTAGAACCCTTGATGGGGCAGACTTATCTCTTTGAAAGGGGAGGGAAAGCCTATTCTCGTCAGTGGGCCTTTCGTCAGCTAGAATCCTTTGTCAAGGAGAAAGGTTTTCCGGCCTTATCAGCCCAAGCCTTGCGGGAACAGTTCATTCTACGACAAATAGAAAACAAGGTCGATTTGTACGAAATTGCAAAAAAATTAGGATTAAAAACAGTCCTGACTTTAGAAAAATATAGATAATGGATATTAAACTAAAAGATTTTGAAGGGCCTCTGGACTTGCTCTTGCACCTGGTTTCTAAGTACCAGATGGATATCTACGATGTGCCTATCACAGAAGTCATCGAACAGTATCTAGCCTATGTCTCAACCCTGCAGGCCATGCGTCTGGAAGTGACGGGGGAGTACATGGTCATGGCCAGTCAGCTCATGCTGATCAAGAGTCGCAAACTACTTCCAAAGGTAGCAGAAGTGACAGACTTGGAGGATGACCTAGAGCAGGATCTTCTCTCTCAAATCGAAGAATACCGCAAATTCAAGCTCTTAGGGGAGCGCTTGGAAGCCAAGCACCAAGAACGGGCCCAGTACTATTCCAAAGCACCGACAGAGTTGATTTACGAAGATGCGGAGCTTGTGCATGACAAGACGACCATTGACCTCTTTTTGGCTTTTTCAAATATCCTAGCCAAGAAAAAAGAGGAGTTTACTCAGAACCACACGACCATCTTGCGGGATGAGTATAAGATTGAGGACATGATGATTATCGTGAAAGAGTCCTTGACTGGACGAGACCAGTTGCGCTTGCAGGATTTGTTTAAGGAAGCCCAGAATCTCCAAGAGGTCATTACCCTCTTTTTGGCAACCCTAGAGTTAATCAAAACCCAGGAGCTGATCCTCGTGCAAGAGGAAAGTTTCGGAGATATTTATCTCATGGAAAAGAAGGAAGAAAGTCAAGTGGCCCAAAGCTAGACTTGATAGAGAGGAAAGATGAGTACTTTAGCAAAAATAGAAGCGCTCTTGTTTGTAGCGGGTGAAGATGGGATTAGAGTCCGCCAGTTAGCTGAACTTCTCTCTCTGCCACCGACAGGCATCCAACAGAGTTTAGAAAAATTAGCCCAGAAGTATGAAAAGGACCCAGATTCCAGTTTGGCTCTGATTGAGACAGGGGGCGCTTATAGATTGGTGACCAAGCCTCAATTTGCAGAGATTTTGAAGGAATACTCTAAGGCACCTATCAACCAGAGTTTATCTCGGGCTGCCCTTGAGACCTTGTCCATTATTGCCTACAAACAGCCCATCACACGGATAGAGATTGATGCCATCCGTGGGGTCAACTCGAGTGGGGCTTTGGCAAAGTTGCAGGTCTTTGACTTGATACGAGAAGACGGGAAAAAAGAAGTGTTGGGTCGTCCCAACCTCTATGTGACTACGGATTATTTCCTAGATTACATGGGGATAAACCATTTAGAAGAATTACCAGTGATTGATGAGCTTGAGATTCAAGCCCAAGAAAGCCAATTATTTGGTGAAAGGATAGAAGAAGATGAGAATCAATAAGTATATTGCCCACGCAGGTGTGGCCAGTAGGAGAAAAGCAGAAGAGTTGATCAAGCAAGGCTTGGTGACGGTCAACGGCCAAGTAGTGCGTGAACTCGCAACCACTATCAAGTCAGGCGACAAGGTCGAAGTTGAAGGTCAACCTATCTACAACGAAGAAAAGGTCTATTATCTGCTTAATAAACCACGCGGTGTCATTTCCAGTGTGACAGATGACAAGGGCCGCAAGACGGTTGTCGACCTCTTGCCCAACGTGAAGGAGCGCATCTACCCTGTAGGTCGTTTGGACTGGGATACATCAGGAGTCTTGATTTTGACCAATGATGGGGATTTTACGGATGAGATGATTCACCCTCGTAATGAGATTGACAAGGTTTATGTCGCGCGTGTTAAAGGTGTGGCCAACAAAGAAAACCTCCGCCCTTTGACGCGTGGTCTTGAGATTGATGGCAAGAAAACCAAGCCTGCTGTCTATGAGATTCTCAAAGTGGACCCAGTCAAAAATCGCTCAGTAGTGCAGTTGACCATCCATGAAGGGCGCAACCATCAGGTTAAAAAAATGTTTGAAGCTGTCGGTCTTCAAGTGGACAAGTTATCACGGACTCGTTTCGGACATCTAGACTTGACAGGTCTTCGTCCAGGAGAATCCCGTCGTCTTAATAAAAAAGAAATCAGCCAACTACACACCATGGCTGTAACCAAGAAATAATGAAACGAATTTTAATAGCGCCTGTGCGCTTTTACCAACGGTTTATCTCACCAGCCTTTCCCCCCTCTTGTCGCTTTGAGCCGACTTGTTCAAACTACATGATTGAGGCTATTGAGAAACATGGCTTCAAGGGTGTCTTGATGGGTTTGACACGGATTTTACGTTGCCATCCTTGGTCGAAACCAGGTAAGGACCCTGTCCCAGACCATTTTTCTTTAAAGAGAAATGCAAAATAATACTCAATGAAAATCAAAGAGCAAACTAGGAAACTAGCCGCAGGCTGCTCAAAACAGTGTTTTGAGGTGGTGGATAGAACTGACGAAGTCAGCTCAAAATACTATTTTGAGGTTGCAGATAGAACTGACGAAGTCAGTAACATCTATACGGCAAGGCGGCGTTGATGTGGTTTGAAGAGATTTTCGAAGAGTATAAATTGGATTCTAATGTATAAAACACAGATAGATGATACTTGGTATTTATCAAGTGCCATCTATCTGTGTTTTTATTTATGATTGATGTTTCTGCTATTTATTCCAAAATGTTTTTGTCTTCTTTAACACGCCAATGATAATCCGATAAAATAATATCTTCGAGGGAGTAGCTAGCTTGCCAGTCAAGATATTGTTTAGCTTTTGATGCGTCTGCTAGGACGCTAGCTGGGTCACCAGCACGGCGATCAACAATTTCGTGTGGTATTTTTTGATTCAGTAGTTCTTCAGCAGTTTTAAAGATTTCTTTGACGGTATAGCCTTTTTCAGTTCCTAAGTTAAAGATTTGAGAAGAACTGTTTTCTTGAAAGAGGTAATTCATCCCTTTAACGTGGGCTTGTGCAAGGTCTAAGACATGAATGTAATCTCGAATACATGATCCATCACGTGTATCGTAGTCATCTCCAAATATTTTCAGGCTATCATTTTGTCCCAATGCGGTCTTGTTGATATTTGGAATGATATGAGTTGGATTTTTCACGCGCAGACCGTTTGAAGCATCCATTTCAGCCCCAGCAACATTAAAGTAACGGAAAATGACATATTTCCAGTCGTAGCGATTGGCCATCCAGTAAATCATTCGTTCACCCATCAGTTTTGTTTCTGCATAAGGGTTGACAGGGTCGAGCAGGGTATCTTCAGTTGCAGGCTTGTCAATACAGTTATTACCATAGAGGGAAGCAGTCGAAGAGAACATGATTTTTTGAATGCCAACTTCAGATAAGACTTTGAGAACTTGATTCATACCAGCAACATTGGCAGTGAAGTATTTGCTTGGATTTTCAATACTTTCGCTCACAACAATTTCACCTGCACAATGGAGAACAGCGTCAATCTTGTTTTCTTCCAAGTAAGCCTTTAAGGCGCTAGCATCATAAACATCCAGTTGTTTAAAGCTAGCACGACTATCCACAGCTGAACGATTTCCTGTAGAGAGATTATCTAGAACATGTACCTGATAGCCAGCATTTAAAAGAGCTTTAACGGTATGGGAGCCAATGTAGCCAGCTCCACCTGTAACAAGGATTGTTTTGGTCATGATTTTTTCCTTTTCCTAGTTTTGTACTATTTTAAAGAAAGAGGGAAGGAAAGTCAACTATTTTCTGGAAATTTCATGAAAAACTGAACAAATATAGCATCGAATTGTTTTGTGTTTGGGAATTAATAGTTTGGTTGGTCTTGGAATAGTTCTTAGATTTCACCTCACATGCAAGAAAATACAAGCTTTTTCTAAGATAGAGCAGGACTAAGATACTAATTTAGAAATCCACCTTCCCGCTATTATTCTCCTATAAAAAGTGGTAAAATGGATGAAAGAAAGAAGGAACTAAAATGACAACATTATTTTCAAAAATCAAAGAAGTAACAGAACTTGCTGCGATCTCAGGTCATGAAGCACCTGTCCGTGCTTATCTTCGTGAAAAGTTGACACCGCACGTGGATGAAGTAGTGACAGATGGCTTGGGTGGTATTTTCGGAATTAAACATTCAGAAGCTGCAGATGCGCCGCGCGTCTTGGTCGCTTCTCATATGGATGAAGTTGGTTTTATGGTCAGCGAGATTAAGCCAGATGGTACCTTCCGTGTCGTAGAAATCGGTGGTTGGAATCCTATGGTAGTTAGTAGCCAACGTTTCAAACTCCTGACTCGTCACGGTCGTGAAATTCCTGTGATTTCAGGCTCTGTTCCTCCACATTTGACTCGTGGAAAGGGTGGACCAACAATGCCTGCTATTGCAGATATCGTCTTTGATGCCGGTTTTGCGGATAAGGCTGAGGCAGAAAGCTTTGGCATCCGTCCTGGCGACACCATCGTACCAGATAGTTCTGCAATCTTGACAGCCAATGAGAAAAATATCATCTCAAAAGCTTGGGACAACCGCTACGGTGTTCTTATGGTTAGCGAGTTGGCGGAAGCTCTGTCAGGTCAAAAACTCGGAAATGAACTCTATCTTGGCTCTAACGTCCAAGAAGAAGTTGGTCTTCGTGGTGCTCATACATCTACAACCAAGTTTGATCCAGAAGTCTTCCTCGCAGTTGATTGCTCCCCAGCAGGTGATGTTTATGGCGGTCAAGGCAAGATTGGAGATGGAACCTTGATTCGTTTCTACGACCCAGGTCACTTGCTTCTCCCAGGTATGAAGGATTTCCTTTTGACAACAGCTGAAGAAGCTGGTATCAAGTACCAATACTATTGTGGTAAAGGCGGAACAGACGCTGGCGCAGCTCATCTGAAAAATGGTGGTGTCCCATCTACAACAATCGGAGTCTGTGCTCGTTATATCCATTCTCACCAAACACTTTATGCAATGGATGACTTCCTAGAAGCGCAAGCCTTCTTACAAGCCTTGGTGAAAAAATTGGATCGTTCAACGGTTGACTTGATTAAAAATTATTAAACTTAAGGAGGTGGTAGGGATGGTAGAACCAAACCTAGAAAGCCTTGTAAAAGATCTTTACAATCATGCTCGACATGATTTGAGTGAAGATTTAGTTGCTGCTCTCCTAGAGACTGCTAAAAAACTGCCTACTACAAATGAGCAATTGCTGGCAGTTCGTCTCTCAGGTCTGGTCAATCGTGAATTGCTCAAGAATCCCAGACATCCGGCACCTGAGTTGCTCAACTTGGCCCGCTTTATCAAAAGAGAAGAAGCTAAGTACAGAGGAACCGCAGCTTCTGCGCTTATGTATGGGGAGATTTTTAAAATGCTTTGATTCCATTGTGGATCAAAGCATTTTTTATAAGACCTATCTCGTGAGCGCTCAGATAGTAGTAACAAGGAATCATGAGAAGTTAGCTGAAGCAATAGTAGTGAAGAAACTTCTGTAATGGAAGTGGAGCGAAGTGAGGAATCGTCAAACGGTAGGGTATAGGCGGTTTGAAGGGTGCTATGAGAAAGATAGGGTAAGGTGAAATTAATACTCTTCGAAAATCTCTTCAAACCACGTCAGCGTCGCCTTACCGTATATATGTGACTGACTTNNAGCAACCTGCGGCTAGTTTGCTCTTTGATTTTCATTGAGTATAAATACGAACAAATTGATTGGGAAATTCAAATCGCTTTCTATCAATGTTTTAGAAGATACAGTGCCCTAGTCCAACTTCAATATACTATAAAAGAACAGATGGAAGCAATTATGATTTACTTCTATCTTTAAAATAAATTGTCTGATAGGAAAAACGTGTCCCCTCATAAAATATAGGATAGTACGGATGAAAGGCTTTTGTAGACTGGAGGACGAGGGAGTTTAGAAACTCTCGTTAAAAGTTAGTTGAGCCGGAGTATGGTGGTGTGAATCATTAACAAAAATTATTTCTATATCGAAATAGTTGACAGTTGAAAGAACAAGTGTTACAATTATTCTATTCATTTCGATATGGAAATAAATTGGAGGTGTTATGAAAGATAGTCATTTGCTAGCCCATCATATTCGTTTGTTGAATGGGCGGATTTTTCAAAAGTTACTGAGTCAAGACCCTGAAGCTCTTTATAGGGGTGAACAGGGCAAGATTTTAGCGGTTTTATGGAATAGTGAAACTGGCTGTGCAACTGCGACAGATATTGCGCTTGCGACTGGGCTTGCGAATAATACGCTGACGACTATGATAAAAAAGCTAGAGGAACAAAAACTTGTAATTGTTAGTCCGTGTGGAAAAGACAAGCGTAAGAAGTATTTAGTTTTAACGGAGTTGGGCAAGTCCCAGAAAGAAGTGGGACATCGTGTCAGTCAGAAATTGGATACGGTTTTTTACAAAGGTTTTTCAGAGGAAGAAATTCGGCAATTTGAATCCTTTCAAGAAAGAATTTTGGCTAATCTGAAAGAGAAGGCAAATGAGGATTAAAATAGATCAAATTAGCTGTTTATAAGTAAATGCCACTTTTGACTTTGTTTTCCAACTCTTAGGACAAGGAAACTATGTGGTTAGCTATGGTCAGACTCAGATTGATTGCCTTGCCTATGCCCAGTACGATATCTTCCGTCTAGAAAACGGGAAAATTGTGGAGCATTGGGACAATAAGGAAGTCATGCCTAAGGTAGAAGACTTGACCAATCGAGGGAAGTTTTAAATGAGGACAAAGAATGATTGAATACAAAAATGTAGCTTTACGTTACACAGAAAAAGATGTCTTGAGAGATGTCAATTTACGGATTGAGAATGGGGAATTTATGGTTTTAGTTGGTCCATCTGGCTCAGGTAAGACGACCATGATTAAGATGATTAACCGTCTCTTGGAACCGACTGATGGAAATATTTATATGGATGGCAAGCGCATCAAAGACTATGATGAGCGTGAACTTCGTCTTTCTACTGGTTATGTTTTACAGGCTATTGCTCTCTTTCCCAATCTAACGGTCGCGGAAAATATTGCCCTGATTCCTGAGATGAAGGGCTGGACTAAGGAAGAAATTGCTCAGAAAACAGAAGAGCTTTTGGCAAAGGTTGGTTTACCAGTAGCTGAGTATGGGCATCGTTTGCCTAGTGAATTATCTGGTGGAGAACAGCAACGGGTCGGTATTGTTCGTGCTATGATTGGTCAGCCTAAGATTCTCCTCATGGATGAACCTTTTTCAGCCTTGGATGCTATTTCGAGAAAACAGTTGCAGATTCTGACAAAAGAATTGCATAAAGAGTTTGGAATGACAACTATTTTTGTAACCCATGATACGGATGAAGCTCTGAAATTGGCGGACCGTATTGCTGTCTTGCAGGATGGAGAGATTCGTCAGGTGGCGAATCCCGAGACGATTTTAAAAGCTCCTGCCACAGAATTTGTAGCAGACTTGTTTGGAGGTAGTGTTCATGACTAATTTAATTGCAACTTTTCAGGATCGTTTTAGTGATTGGTTGACAGCTCTATCTCAACATTTGCAGTTGTCACTTTTGACCTTGTTGCTGGCTATCTTTATAGCGATTCCCTTGGCTGTTTATCTTCGTTATCATGAGAAATTGGCGGATTGGGTCTTGCAGCTTGCAGGGATTTTCCAGACTATCCCGTCACTGGCCTTGTTGGGGCTCTTTATCCCCTTGATGGGAATTGGAACCTTGCCGGCTTTGACAGCTCTGGTGATCTATGCGATTTTCCCGATTTTGCAAAATACCATCACTGGACTCAAGGGAATTGATCCGAGTCTGCAAGAGGCTGGGATTGCCTTTGGGATGACTAGATGGGAACGTCTCAAGAAGTTTGAAATTCCACTTGCCATGCCTGTTATCATGTCTGGGATTCGGACAGCAGCAGTATTGGTTATCGGTACAGCAACCTTGGCGGCCTTGATTGGTGCAGGGGGGCTGGGTTCCTTTATCCTTTTGGGAATTGACCGTAATAATGCCAGTCTAATTTTGATTGGGGCACTTTCTTCTGCAGTGCTGGCCATTGCCTTTAACTTCCTACTAAAAGTGATGGAAAAAGCAAAATTGCGGATGATTTTTTCTGGTTTTGCCTTGGTGGCAATATTGCTCGGTCTATCTTATAGTCCAGCCCTCTTAGTTCAAAAAGAGAAAGAGAACTTGATCATTGCTGGGAAATTGGGACCGGAACCAGAAATTTTGGCCAATATGTATAAGTTGCTGATTGAAGAAAATACCAGTATGACCGCGACTGTTAAACCGAATTTTGGGAAGACAAGTTTCCTTTATGAAGCTCTGAAAAAAGGTGATATTGACATCTATCCTGAATTTACTGGTACGGTGACTGAAAGTTTACTTCAACCATCACCGAAAGTAAGTCATGAGCCAGAGCAGGTTTATAATGTGGCGCGTGATGGCATTGCCAAACAGGATCATCTAGCCTATCTCAAACCCATGTCTTATCAAAATACCTATGCTGTAGCTGTTCCGAAAAAGATTGCTCAAGAATATGGCTTGAAGACCATTTCGGACTTGAAAAAAGTGGAAGGGCAGTTGAAGGCAGGCTTTACACTTGAGTTTAATGACCGTGAAGATGGAAATAAGGGCTTGCAATCAATGTATGGTCTCAAGCTTAATGTAGCGACCATGGAGCCAGCCCTTCGCTATCAGGCAATTCAGTCAGGTGATATTCAAATCACGGATGCCTATTCGACTGATGCGGAATTGGCACGTTATGATTTACAGGTATTGGAAGATGACAAACAACTCTTCCCACCTTATCAAGGGGCTCCACTAATGAAAGAAGCTCTTCTCAAGAAACATCCAGAGTTGGAAACGGTTCTCAATAAATTGGCTGGTAAAATTACTGAAAGCCAGATGAGCCAGCTCAACTACCAAGTCGGTGTTGAAGGCAAGTCAGCAGAACAAGTAGCCAAGGAATTTCTACAAGAACAAGGTTTGTTGAAGAAATGATGGGGCAGAGACTTTAAGCATACTGAACTAAACTTCCTTAAACGACTATAGAAAAGAATGCTCAGACAATGTCGTCTGGGCTTTTTGATTATTGAAAAGATAAGAAACTCAGTAGCCTAGAAATAAGGCAACCGAGCTTTAATCTGTATTCAATTTTTAGGAATGAGAAGGTCTAGATAAAATTGGACAACTTCCTGTTCTGTGAAATCTTGCCCTTTTTTGAGCCACCAGGTCAATGTCTCGATAAAGTTGGATACGATTAAGTGTTGGAGGTAAGAAGTAGGCAGACTCGGGTGAGATTCTTTTAAATCATCAGCCATCACGGAATAGACATGGTGTTCTAGCTCTTTATGGAGTTGACGGAGGAAGTAGTCATTTTTGGAAAATAGCAGACTGGTGATATGGTCTTGGTTTTTCTGAAAATGCAGAAAGAGGTGGGCGAGATAGTCCACGGTAGAAACGGATTGCTCTCTTTCAAAGAGGTGATGGAAGAGGTGGCGGCAAAGCTCGTCCAGAAGTAGTTCCTTACTCTCATAGTGACAGTAAAAGGTGGAACGTCCTACATCTGCGAGATCAATGATATCCTGAACTGTAGTGGCTTCGTACCCCTTATCGTTCAAAAGTTGTAGAAAAGCTTGATAGATGGCTTTTTTGGTTTTGCTGATACGGCGGTCAATGTTAGTCATATGGACACTTGAGGCAAATTGTTCAGAACTGAATAAAGCTGACGTTTTGCTTCTATCCTTTCTTTGAATTTTAGTGGATAATGATAATGAACAAGGT
This sequence comes from Streptococcus sp. 1032, assembly GCF_013277015.1. Taxonomy (NCBI): domain Bacteria; kingdom Bacillati; phylum Bacillota; class Bacilli; order Lactobacillales; family Streptococcaceae; genus Streptococcus; species Streptococcus sp. 1032. The sequence continues at coordinate 43,146 of NZ_VMMD01000009.1, forward strand.
GTTCATAAATTTATTATAACAAAGGAATGAGAAAGATGAAGGCAAAATATACTGTTTGGGTAGCTTTTTTCTTAAATTTAAGCTATGCCATTGTTGAGTTTATCGCAGGAGGAATCTTTGGTTCGAGTGCTGTTCTTGCTGATTCTGTCCATGACTTGGGAGATGCTATAGCCATTGGCATATCGGCCTTTTTAGAAACAATCTCTAATCGTGAAGAAGACAGCCACTATACCTTGGGCTACAAGCGTTTTAGCCTTTTAGGGGCCATGGTAACGGCTGTGATTCTTATGACAGGGTCCGTTTTGGTCATTTTGGAAAATATAGCGAAAATCTTTCATCCACAACCGGTCAATGATGAGGGGATTCTCTGGTTAGGAATTATTGCGATTACTATCAATGTGCTAGCGAGTCTCGTCATTCGCAAAGGACAAACCAAGAACGAATCCATTCTCAGCCTGCACTTTCTGGAAGATACCTTGGGTTGGGTGACTGTCATCCTGATGGGCATTGTTCTTCGATTTACCGATTGGTATATCTTGGATCCGCTCTTGTCTCTTGTTATTTCCTTCTTTATTCTGTCAAAAGCCCTTCCACGTTTTTGGAGAACGCTCAAGATATTCCTCGATGCAGTGCCAGAAGGAGTAGATATCCAGAAGATCAAGACGGATTTAGCAGAATTGGACCATGTCGCTAGTATCAATCAGCTTAATCTCTGGACTATGGATGGTTTGGAAAAAAATGCCATTGTCCATGTTTGTTTAAAAGAGATGGAGCATATGGAAACTTGTAAAGAATCTATTCGAATTTTCCTCAAAGATTGTGGCTTTCAAAATATTACCATTGAAGTTGATGCAGACCTAGAAAGTCACCAAGCACATAAGCGAAAGGTGTGAGTTGGAGCGGAATCATAGAGATTATTAGAGAAACAGCCTTGCTAGAGGTCGTTTTGTAATCCTAATCATTCTTTGTACTCTCTCTCAATGTCAGTCTGGTTCCCAGCATGGTTAGGCTAGGGATTTTGCGACCGTGGAGTACTTCCTTATTAAGAATATCCATACCTGCTCGGCCCATTTCTTCGGTATAGACGGTGATGCTAGATAGGGGAGGATAGACCTGTTTGGTCAGGCTAGTGTCGTTGAATGAAATAAGGCTGACGCGGTCTGGCAGGCTGATTCCAGCTTCTTGGAGAGCACGGAGGGCACCGATAGCTAAACTATCGCTAGCTGCAAAAAATGCTGGTGGGAGTTGATCTCCTAAGCTCTGAATGGCCTCCTTCATCAAGTCATAACCAGACTGGGCAGTAAAGCTTCCTTGAAAGACCAGTTCATCATGATAGATTCCTTTTGCTTGACTGTAGTTTCTGAAATTTTCCAGCCGCTTGTCCTCAATGATTTCTTCTTGGTCAGTTGTTTCTTCAAGGCCTGTTAGAATCCCAATGCGATTCAACCCTTGACTGAGGAAATAATCGACAACCTGTTTCATGGCAGTGTAAAAGTCCGTGATAATGCAGGTATGTCCTAGTGAAAGAGTATCACTGTCTAGAAAGACAAGAGGCTTTTGGTATTCTTCAAAGGCAGAAATCTGAGCTCGACTAAACTTTCCGATGCAGAGAATCCCAATCACTTCCTCGCTTAGTGTAAAAGGATGGTCATTAAAATAGCGCAAGATATCATAGTCCAACTCTTGGGCTCTTTTTTCAATACCCAAGCGAATCTGGTAGTAGTAGAGGTCGTCCAGCTCTCCTTGTTCACTGACCCATTGGATAATGGCAATCTTTTGCTTGGGTTTGTGGGACTCGCCTGTCTTGAGGTGCTTGGTGTAGCCCAGCTCTTCAGCAACGGTTAAAATACGGTGCCTGGTTTCTTCTGTAACAGATAGGCTCTGGTCGCGGTTTAGGACACGGGATACGGTCGCGATAGAGACAGAGGCTAGCTGTGCAATGTCTTTTAAGGTAGCCATAAATCCTCCTTTTTAAGGTTAGTATATCATATTTTTCTGCCTTTTACTGATATTTTAGTAAAATTTTAGTAAAAAGGATTGACCTTGGGAAATCCCTTGGATACAATAGAAGAAAACGATTACACGTTAAGGTGACTTAACGGACAGTCAAAGGAGAATTCATATGACACAAGATCTTACTGCTGAAGCTCTTCGTAAAGACTTTCTTGCTGTTTTTGGTCAAGAAGCAGACCAAACCTTCTTTTCACCAGGTCGTATCAACTTGATTGGTGAACATACAGACTACAACGGTGGACACGTTTTTCCAGCTGCTATTTCCTTAGGAACTTATGGGGCTGCTCGCAAACGTGATGATCAAGTCTTGCGTTTCTACTCAGCTAACTTTGAGGACAAGGGTATTATCGAAGTGCCTCTCGCTGACCTCAAGTTTGAAAAAGAGCACAACTGGACCAACTATCCAAAAGGGGTCCTTCATTTCTTGCAAGAAGCTGGACATGTGATTGACAAAGGTTTTGATTTTTATGTTTATGGGAATATCCCAAATGGTGCTGGATTATCTTCTTCAGCATCATTGGAACTCTTGACAGGAGTCGTGGCAGAGCATCTCTTTGATTTAAAATTAGAGCGTCTCGATTTGGTTAAAATTGGAAAACAAACAGAAAATAACTTTATCGGAGTGAATTCTGGTATTATGGACCAGTTTGCTATCGGTATGGGGGCTGACCAACGTGCTATTTACTTAGACACTAACACTTTAGAGTATGACTTGGTGCCACTTGATTTGAAGGACAATGTCGTTGTTATCATGAACACCAATAAACGCCGTGAATTGGCGGATTCTAAATACAATGAACGTCGTGCTGAATGTGAAAAAGCAGTGGAAGAATTGCAAGCAGCCTTAGATATTCAGACCTTGGGTGAATTGGATGAGTGGGCCTTTGACCAATATAGCTATCTGATTAAAGATGAAAATCGTTTGAAACGTGCTCGTCATGCAGTGCTTGAAAACCAACGTACCCTCAAAGCTCAAGCAGCCCTCCAAGCAGGAGATTTGGAAACATTTGGTCGCTTGATGAATGCGTCACACGTTTCCCTAGAGTATGACTATGAAGTAACTGGCGTGGAATTAGATACCCTTGTTCACACAGCTTGGGCTCAAGCAGGTGTTCTCGGTGCTCGTATGACAGGGGCAGGTTTTGGCGGATGTGCCATTGCCTTGGTGCAAAAAGATGCTGTTGATGCCTTTAAGGAAGCTGTAGGCAAACACTACGAGGAAGTAGTTGGATACGCTCCAAGTTTCTATATCGCTGAAGTTGCAGGTGGCACTCGCGTCCTTGACTAGTCAAAAGGAGGCTTTATGGTGACCTTAGTAGATAAATTTGTAACACATGTCATTTCTGAAAGTTCATTTGAGGAAATGGATCGAATCTACCTGACCAATCGTGTCTTGGCACGAGTGGGAGACGGTGTTTTGGAAGTTGAGACGGATCTGGATAAAGTGATTGACCTCAAGGACCAGCTGGTTGAGGAAGCCGTTCGATTAGAGACGATTGAAGATAGTCAGACTGCGCGTGAAATCCTTGGTGCTGAACTGATGGATTTGGTGACTCCTTGTCCGAGTCAGGTCAATCTTGACTTTTGGACAACCTATGCCCACTCTCCTGAGCAAGCGATAGCGGATTTCTACCAACTCAGTCAGAAGAATGACTACATCAAACTCAAGGCCATTGCTAAGAACATTGCTTATCGTGTTCCATCTGATTACGGTGAACTTGAAATTACCATCAACCTCTCTAAGCCTGAAAAGGATCCTAAAGAGATTGCGGCAGCCAAGTTGGTGCAAGCTAGTAATTATCCTCAGTGTCAACTTTGTTTAGAGAATGAGGGCTACCATGGTCGGGTCAACCACCCAGCCCGCAGCAACCACCGGATTATCCGTTTTGAAATGGCTGGTCAGGAATGGGGCTTCCAGTATTCGCCCTATGCTTACTTTAATGAGCATTGTATTTTCTTAGATGGCCAGCATCGTCCCATGGCCATTAGTCGTCAGAGTTTTGAACGTCTTCTTGCTATCGTAGAGCAGTTTCCAGGATATTTTGCTGGCTCTAATGCCGACCTGCCGATTGTTGGGGGCTCCATTTTAACTCATGATCATTATCAGGGAGGCCGTCACGTATTTCCTATGGAATTGGCTCCCTTGCAAAAGACTTTCTCTTTTACTGGTTTTGAGCAGGTCAAGGCTGGGATTGTCAAGTGGCCAATGTCAGTGTTGCGTTTGACTTCGGCTTCCAAAGAAGATTTGATCAACTTAGCTGACAAGATTTTGCAGGAATGGCGCCAGTATTCAGATCCAAGGGTGCAAGTCTTGGCAGAAAGTAATGGAACACCACACCATACAATTACACCCATTGCCCGCAAACGCGATGGACAGTTTGAGTTGGACTTGGTCTTGCGGGACAATCAGACTTCTGCAGAACATCCTGATGGCATCTATCATCCTCACAAGGATGTCCAACATATCAAGAAGGAAAATATCGGCTTGATTGAGGTCATGGGCTTGGCAATCTTGCCACCACGTCTGAAAGAAGAAGTGGAGCAAGTCGCTAGCTATCTTGTAGGAGAAACTGTTACAGTTGCCGATTATCATCAGGAATGGGCAGACCAACTTAGAGCCCAATATCCAGACATAACAGATAAAGAAAAAGCCCTTGAAATCGTCAAGGACTCTGTTGGTGCTATCTTTGCACGTGTGCTTGAGGACGCAGGAGTCTACAAGCAGACAGAACAAGGACAGGCAGCCTTTATGCGCTTTGTGGAGCAGGTCGGAATTTTGTCAGACTAGGAGCTTTCTCCTTGCACAGTCCTATAAAAAGTAGTATCATAGTGTCGTTTGAAATATCAGGAGGAAACGATGAAAGACTTTCATTTTGACGCTATATCTGCCTTTGAAAATTACGAAATTGAACAAATGAGAGATGGTCACGTTGTGGTGACGACCAAAGTAGTGGACTCGTCGCTCAACTACTATGGCTATGCCCATGGTGGCTATCTCTTTACCCTTTGCGACCAGATTAGTGGTTTGGTGCTCATCTCGCTAGGACTAGACGTAGTGACGCTTCAATCCTCTATCAACTATCTCAAGGCAGGAAAACTCGACGATGTGCTGACTATTAAAGGAAAGTGTGTCCATCAAGGTCGCACAACCTGTGTCGTGGATGTGGATATCACCAATCAAGAGGGCAGAAATGTCTGCAAAGCAACATTTACCATGTTTGTCACAGGCCAGCGGTCAGAAGATAGACAGGTAAGGATATAGAGAAACAAAAAAGAGGCTTACACCTCTTTTTCTTATTTCTTTTTATGATTTAATACGGCATTGAGGACAATGGCGAGGAGGCTGGCTACGACGATTCCGTTTGAGAAGAACATTTGGAAGGCTGTCGGCATGCTGACAAAGAGATTACTGTTGTTGAGTCCGACACCTGCAGCGATGGATACAGCTGCGATAAGGAAGTTGTGTTCATTGTTAGCAAAGTCAACACGAGCGAGGATTTGCATCCCTTGAATAGATACAAAACCAAACATCACCAGCATAGCACCACCGAGGACAGGGCTTGGAATGATTTGGGCAAGGGCGCCAAACTTAGGAAGGAGTCCAAGGAGAACTAGGAAACCAGCTGCGTAGTAGATTGGCAGGCGAGTTTTAATGCCTGACAATTTAACCAAACCAACGTTTTGTGAAAATCCTGTGTACGGGAAGGTGTTAAAGATTCCTCCGAGAAGTACGGCCAAGCCTTCTGCGCGGTAACCGTTGCGCAGGCGCGTGCTGTCGATTGGGTCTTTTGTGATATCAGATAAGGCCAGATAAACACCAGTCGACTCAACCATAGACACCGTTGCGATGATACACATCATGACAATAGATGAGATTTCAAAGGTTGGCATCCCAAAGTAGAGTGGAGTTGGGACATGGACAAGTGGTGCTGCTGCAACAGGAGAGAAGTCAACCAAGCCCATGCTAGCAGCAATGGCAGTTCCAACAACTAGACCAATCAAAATAGAGATAGACTTGATAAATCCTTTGGTAAAGATGTTAATCAAGAGAATAATCAAGACAGTGATAGCTGCAAGCAAGAGACTTTGACCAGTTGGCTCTGGAACGTTATTTCCCATATTTCCAATAGCAACAGGAATCAAGGTTAAACCAATAGTGGTAATAACAGATCCTGTTACGATAGATGGGAAGAGATTGGCAACTTTTGAGAAGATACCTGAAACAAGAACCACGTAAATCCCTGATGCGATAAGGGCACCAAACATAGCGCCACTACCATGGCTTTGTCCAATCATAATCAAGGGAGCGACTGATTGGAAGGCAACTCCGAGAACGACTGGTAGCCCAATCCCAAAGTATTTGTTGAGTTGGAGTTGGAGGAAAGTTGCCACCCCACACATGAAGATATCTGTAGAAATCAGGTAGGTCAATTGCTCAGTTGAATAGCCAAGGGCTGTCGCAATCATGATGGGAACCAGGATAGATCCTGAGTACATGGCTAGTAAGTGCTGCAAGCCAAGAACGGCTGCTTGTGAATGTTTTTCTTGAGTTTGCATTAGAGATCTGCCTCCTTAAATACGACTTGACCATTTTCAAAACGATCCAAACGAGCGAGTGATAGAACAGGGTAGCCTGCTTTTTCAAGCAAATCACGGCCATCTTGGAAGGATTTTTCAATCACAATACCGATAGCTTCGACTGTGGCACCAGCTTGTTCGATGATTTGAATCAAGCCTTTAGCAGCTTGGCCATTAGCAAGGAAGTCGTCGATAATCAAAACCTTGTCCTCTGGTGAGAGGAATTTTCCAGCGATAGAAACGGTGCTGGTTACCTGCTTGGTAAAGGAGTAAACTTCGGCAGTTAAGATTCCTTCGTTCATAGTGATGTTTTTAGCTTTTTTAGCGAAAATCATGGGAACGTTTAAGGCTTCAGCTGTAAAAACGGCTGGGGCAATACCAGACGCTTCAATGGTTACGACCTTGGTAATGCCAGCAGAAGCAAATTTTTCCGCAAAAACCTTACCAATCTCTCTCATCAAGCTAAAGTCAACTTGGTGGGTTAAAAAGGAATCCACCTTGAGGATGTTATCACCCAAGATATGCCCATCCTTGAGGATGCGCTCTTCTAATAATTTCATAAGACCTCCTAAAGTCTAAAAGCCAGTTTACTTGTTGGTTAAATGTTTCTATGGGGATCCAGTTTGCTAGTACTATATATTTGATAAAACTAGTACGAGCGAAGCGAGTCTTATCAAATATTTCCCGTTGTAGTGGTATCATAGACAATAAGTTTGTTATTGTCTATGACGGAATTTTTGAGACTTTTGGCTCAAAAATTAGGGATGAAATTCCGAAGGAAGTTGCTCCCGTCCGCACTAATTAAGGGAAATATTAAAAATATTCAAAAAGGACCTACTTAATCTCTAAGTAAGTCCCCCAAATAGGCATGGCAAAAACGACCATACCTCACTTCTGACTTACTTATTGTTAGGTGTTCCGGCACCTTGTAGAAACGTCGTGCCAATTCACGACATAAACAAGTAAAATGATATTCAATTTCAAATAGGCTTGAGCCAATGTTTTTATTTTACACTAAATAACTTTAGAAATCAAATATTTTGTTAGTGTTTTGGTTTGAAAAACGAACAAATATAATAAAAAAAGGCAAGAATTAACTTATTGACTAACATTTAGAAGGTTTTTCCATCATAAAAGGCATATTATCAAGATTTTTCAAGACTTGACAATATGCCTTTTTCTTCAGTCTTTATGTTTCTACTCGCTAAATCTTAAAAAATAGCCATCTGGATCCAAAACTGCAAATTCATGAGGATAGATATATTGTTCGCCAACTCGAAATTCTCTTTTAGTCAAAGGACGATGAATAGGATAGTTAGACTCGATTACTTTCTGATAGAGTCGAGGAACATCTGCAATGCCAAAGGAAATATTGACACCGCGCCCGAAAGGATAGGTCAGCTGAGCTAATTCTTCTGCGCTGCCTTCTTCTAGCATAAGTTGGCAGTCTTCAAGCGAGAGGAAGAGAAATTTCTCCTCTGGACGCTCGTATTCGACAGAAAATCCCAGCAAGTCGCAGTAGAAGTGGCGTGATTTTTCGATGTCAGATACTACAAATTCAGGAATGACGGCTTGATAGTCCATTCGTTTTCTCCTTAGAGTTCAATCTCCAAGACAATGGGTGTATGGTCTTGACGAGCTCCTGAGTCAATCATATCAGACTTGGTCACCTTGTCAGCCACGCGGTTGCTTGTCAGCCAGTAGTCGATTCTCCAGCCTGTATTGTTGATTTTAGAAGTCTTACTGCGTTGTGCCCACCAAGTGTAGCGTTCTGGAACATCGCCGTGAATATGGCGGAAGGTGTCGGTAAATCCAGTTGCCAAGAGGTTGGTAAATCCAGCACGTTCCTCGTCGGTAAATCCTGGTGAACGGCGGTTGCTAGCAGGATTTGCAAGGTCGATTTCATTGTGGGCAACGTTGTAATCACCGGTCGCAAGAACTGGTTTTTCTTTGTCTAGTTCAGCCAAGTACTCAGCATATTTGACATCCCAGACTTGGCGTTCTTCCAAGCGTTTGAGACCATCACCAGCATTTGGTGTGTAAACCTGGGTCACGAAAAATTTATCAAATTCCAAAGTGATGATGCGGCCTTCCAAGTCCATGGTAGAAGGGGCACCGATTTCTGGGAAAGTGACAGTAGGTGTGAGTTCTTTCTTATAGAGGAACATAGTACCAGCATAGCCTTTGCGGGCAGGTTCTTGAGAAGAGCGCCACGTGTTTTCGTAGCCTGGGAAGAGTTCTTCTAAAATTTCCAAGTGTTTCTTTGTAGGCCCTTTGGCAGAAAGCTTGGTTTCTTGGATAGCGATAATATCAGCATTTTCAGCGACCAAGGTTTGTAGGACTTCTTGGGACAATTTGGCACGAGCTGAATCACTAGTTAGGGCAGCGTTTAGGGAATCAATATTCCATGAGATAAGTTTCATAAAGTTACCTTTTTCATTCAGATTATAGATTTTATTATACCAAAAAAAGGTCTATTTCCCCAACGTATGGTTTGAAAAATCACCCTCTTTCGTTTATAATGAAGAATGATTTTATGAAAAGGAGTGAAAATAAATGAAATTTTACTCATATGACTATGTGCTTAGCCAAATCAGTCAACAAAATGGAATCATGATTGGCTTTGGGATTGTGCTCCTAGCTATCACAGGATTTTTTGCTTTTAAGGCTTATCGTGATAAAAAGGGAACTAAATTTCGTGAATTGGTCATGATTTTGGCCTTGACTTTAGTAGCCATGCTTTTGGTGACGATTTCAAAATATCAGACCGATCAAGCCTCTAACACTCAATTTCAAACTTCACTTCATTTCATAGAGGTTGTTTCCAAAGACTTGGGAGTGGATAAATCAGAAGTTTACGTCAATACTTCAGCTGCCACTGATGGAGCGCTTGTCAAGGTCGGTTCAAATTTCTACCGTGCTATAAACGGAAGTGACCCAGACAAGTATCTTTTAGAAAAATTAGAATTGAATCAAACAGACGCTATTGAATTGGTGGAGGTAAACAAATGACACTCAACTATTTGGAAATTTTAATCAAACTGGCCTTGGGTCTTTTCTCGCTTGTTTTTGTTATCAATGTGACAGGAAAGGGGAATCTAGCACCTAACTCTGCGACAGACCAAATTCAGAACTATGTTCTTGGTGGTATCATCGGTGGGGTGATTTACAATAGTTCAATTAGTATTCTCCAGTACGCAGTGATTTTGATGATGTGGACGATTTTGGTTTTGACACTCAAGTGGCTCAATAACAATGTTCGTTTTGTCAAACACTTGATTGATGGAAAACCAACTCTCCTCATCAAAAATGGGCAGATTGACCCAGAAGCCTGTCGTTCAGTTGGCTTGTCTGCGGCAGATGTTGCTCTCAAACTTCGTAGCCAAGGGATTTTCCAGATGAAACAGGTCAAACGAGCTGTGCAGGAGCAAAATGGCCAACTCATCGTGGTCCAAATGGGAGATGAAAATCCTAAGTATCCAGTTGTAACTGACGGTGTGATCCAAGTGGACGTCTTGGAAACGATTGGCCGTAGCGAAGAGTGGTTGCTTGATAACCTCAACAAGCAAGGACATGACAATGTAGCCAATATCTTTATCGCTGAGTATGACAAGGGTGCTGTTACAGTTGTAACCTATGAATAAGAAAAACCTGGGGTCTTGTACTCTTCAAAAATCTCTTCAAACTGCGTCAACGTCGCCTTGCCGTATGTATATGTTACTGACTTCGTCAGTTCTATCTACAACCTCAAAGCAGTGCTTTGAGCAGCCTGCGGCTAGTTTCCTAGTTTGCTCTTTGATTTTTATTGAGTATTGGCCTCAGGTTTCCATTTGCAATCAGAAAGGGATTTTATGTCCATTATTCAAAAACTTTGGTGGTTTTTCAAGTTAGAAAAACGCCGTTATCTAGTCGGAATTGTGGCCCTGGTCTTGGTTTCCGTCCTCAATCTCATTCCACCTATGGTTATGGGGCGGGTTATTGATGCCATTACTTCGGAGCAATTAACTCAGCAGGACCTCCTTCTTGACCTATTTTATTTGCTACTTGCGGCCTTTGGGATGTACTATCTGCGCTATGTTTGGCGTATGTATATCCTCGGGACTTCCTACCGTTTGGGACAGATTATGCGGTCTCGCTTGTTTGAGCATTTCACTAAGATGTCTCCAGCCTTTTATCAGACCTATCGGACAGGGGACTTGATGGCACACGCAACCAATGATATCAATGCCCTAACGCGTCTGGCAGGGGGTGGTGTTATGTCAGCGGTGGATGCCTCTATCACGGCGCTGGTGACTTTGCTGACCATGCTCTTTAGCATTTCATGGCAGATGACCTTGGTTGCCATTCTTCCCCTGCCTTTCATGGCTTATGCGACCAGTCGTCTAGGGAGAAAGACCCACAAGGCCTTTGGCGAATCCCAAGCTGCCTTTTCCGAACTTAATAACAAGGTACAGGAGTCCGTATCAGGTATCAAAGTGACCAAGTCCTTCGGTTATCAGGTGGACGAGTTGAAATCCTTTCAGGCAGTCAATGAATTGACCTTCCAAAAGAACCTCCAAACCATGAAATACGATAGTCTCTTTGACCCCATGGTTCTCTTGTTTGTTGGTTCCTCCTATGTGTTAACGCTCTTGGTCGGCTCCTTGATGGTTCAGGAAGGGCAGATTACAGTTGGGAATTTAGTTACCTTTATCAGTTATTTGGATATGTTGGTCTGGCCTCTTATGGCTATTGGTTTCCTCTTTAATATCACTCAGCGAGGGAAGGTTTCTTATCAGCGGATTGAGGAACTTTTGTATCAGGAATCACCTGTACAAGACCCTGAGTTACCTTTAGATGGTATCGAAAATGGGCGTTTGGAGTACGCTATTGACAGCTTTGCCTTTGAAAATGAGGAAACACTGACGGATATTCACTTTAGTTTGGAAAAAGGGCAAACTCTGGGCTTGGTTGGTCAGACAGGCTCTGGAAAAACGTCCTTGATCAAACTTCTCTTGCGTGAATATGATGTGGACAAGGGAGCCATTTATCTAAATGGCCACGATATTCGTGACTATCGTCTGACAGTTCTTCGTAGTCTCATGGGCTATGTTCCTCAGGATCAGTTTCTCTTTGCGACTTCTATCTTAGACAATATCCGCTTTGGCAATCCTAACTTGTCCCTTTCAGCAGTCGAGGAGGCGACGAAGCTAGCCCAAGTTTACCAAGACATTGTAGCCATGCCTCAGGGATTTGATACGTTGATTGGTGAAAAAGGAGTCAGTCTTTCTGGAGGTCAAAAGCAGCGTCTGGCCATGAGTCGAGCTATGATTTTAGACCCTGACATTTTGATTTTGGATGATTCTTTGTCCGCCGTGGATGCCAAGACAGAGTATGCCATCATCGACAACCTCAAGGAGACGCGAAAGGACAAAACAACCATTATCACTGCCCATCGCCTCAGTGCAGTTGTTCATGCAGATCTGATATTGGTTCTGCAAAATGGTCAAATTATCGAACGTGGTACGCACAAAGACTTGCTAGCCCTAGATGGCTGGTATGCCCAAACCTACCAGTCTCAGCAGTTGGAAATGAAAGGAGAAGAAGATGCAGAATAAACAAGAACAATGGGCTGTATTGAAGCGCTTGATGTCCTATCTCAAGCCTTATGGACTCCTTACCTTTTTGGCACTCAGTTTTCTCCTAGCGACTACGGTCATCAAAAGTGTCATTCCCCTTGTGGCTTCCCACTTTATCGACCAGTATCTCAGCAATCTCAACCACCTCGCCGTGACCGTTTTGCTGGCCTACTATGGCCTTTATATCCTACAAACTCTGGTCCAGTATGTCGGCAATCTTCTCTTTGCGCGCGTGTCTTACAGTATTGTTAGGGATATTCGTAGCGATGCCTTTGCCAATATGGAGAAGCTGGGCATGTCTTATTTTGACAAGACGCCAGCAGGCTCCATTGTCTCTCGTTTGACAAATGACACCGAGACCATCAGTGATATGTTTTCGGGGATTTTATCTAGCTTTATCTCAGCAGTTTTCATCTTTCTGACAACTCTTTATACCATGTTGGTGTTGGATTTTCGTTTGACAGCATTAGTCTTGCTCTTTCTCCCCTTGATTTTCCTTTTGGTCAATCTCTATCGGAAAAAATCAGTGAAAATCATTGAGAAAACCAGAAGTCTCTTGTCAGATATCAACAGCAAGCTGGCTGAAAACATCGAGGGAATCAGAATAATCCAGGCCTTTAATCAAGAGAAGCGCCTGCAGGCAGAATTTGATGAGATCAACCAAGAACACTTGGTCTATGCCTACCGTTCTGTAGCCTTGGATGCCCTCTTTTTGCGCCCTGCCATGAGTTTACTGAAACTCCTAGGATATGCAGTTTTAATGGCCTATTTTGGCTATCGTGGACTTTATTTGGGAATAACAGCAGGAACCATGTATGCCTTTATCCAGTATATCAATCGTCTCTTTGACCCCTTGATTGAAGTAACGCAAAACTTTTCAACCCTGCAAACGTCTATGGTGTCTGCAGGCCGTGTCTTTGCCCTGATAGACGAGAGTACCTATGAACCTCTCCAAGAAAATGGGCAGGCTAAAGTCAAAGAAGGCAATATCCGTTTTGAACATGTGTGTTTTTCTTATGATGGGAAACATCCGATTCTGGATGATATTTCCTTCTCCGTTAATAAGGGTGAGACCATTGCCTTTGTGGGGCATACAGGTTCTGGGAAATCTTCTATTATCAATGTCCTCATGCGCTTTTATGAATTCCAGTCAGGGCGAATTCTCTTGGATGATGTGGATATCAGGGATTTCAGTCAGGAAGAGCTGAGAAAAAACATTGGTCTGGTCTTGCAGGAACCCTTTCTTTATCACGGGACTATCAAGTCCAATATCGCCATGTACCAAGAGATCAGTGATGAGCAGGTCCAGGATGCGGCAGCCTTCGTGGATGCAGATTCCTTTATTCAGGAACTTCCTTTGGGTTATGATTCCCCTGTTTCTGAGCGTGGCTCCAGTTTTTCAACTGGACAGCGCCAGCTTCTTGCCTTTGCTAGAACAGTCGCCAGTCAGCCTAAAATTCTGATTTTGGATGAAGCGACAGCCAATATTGACTCTGAAACAGAAAGTTTGGTTCAAGCTTCTCTGGCTAAGATGAGACAGGGACGGACAACCATTGCCATCGCTCACCGCCTTTCGACCATCCAAGACGCCAACTGTATTTATGTTTTGGATAAGGGACGCATTATCGAGAGTGGAACTCATGAGGAACTCTTGGCTTTGGGAGGAACCTACCACAAGATGTATAGCTTGCAGGCAGGGGCCATGGCCTAATACTCTTTGAAAATCTCTTCAAACTAGGTCATCTTTATCTGCAACCTAAAAGCTGTACTTTGATTTTCATTGAGTAAAAGAAGGAAATCCTTCAAATTACAGATTTCTTTCACCGCCTTTTCCATTTTGTGGTATAATGAAAAATGTTGACAAATAGTATAATAAAAACAAAGGAGAAACAGCATGCTGAAATGGGAAGACTTGCCCGTGGAAATGAAATCAAGCGAGGTTGAGTCTTACTACCAGCTTGTCTCTAAAAGGAAGGGTTCGCTGATTTTCAAACGTTGCTTGGACTGGGTTTTAGCCTTGGTTGTACTGGTTCTGACCTCTCCCATCTTTCTCATTTTGAGCATTTGGATCAAGTTGGATAGCAAGGGGCCAGTGATTTATAAGCAAGAGCGCGTGACCCAGTACAATCGATCTTTCAAGATTTGGAAGTTCCGTACCATGGTGACGGATGCGGATAAAAAAGGCAGTCTGGTGACTTCTGCTAACGATAGTCGCATTACCAAGGTTGGCAATTTCATCCGCCGTGTGCGTTTGGACGAACTGCCTCAGCTGGTCAATGTCCTTAAAGGCGAAATGTCCTTTGTCGGTACACGACCTGAAGTGCCACGCTACACTGAGCAGTATAGCCCTGAAATGATGGCGACCTTGCTCTTGCCAGCAGGAATTACCTCTCCAGCCAGCATCAACTACAAGGATGAGGATGCTATCATCAGTCAAATGACGGAGAAAGGTCTGTCAGTTGACCAAGCCTATGTCGAACACGTCCTTCCTGAAAAGATGCGCTATAACCTCGACTATCTCCGAGAATTTAGTTTCCTTGGAGACATCAAAATCATGTTTCAAACCGTGTTTGAAGTACTAAAATAAAGTAGTCATTAGAAAATGAGTACAGATAAAAGGAGCAAATCAATGCCAAATTACAATATTCCATTTTCACCACCTGATATTACGGAAGCAGAAATTGCTGAAGTAGCGGATACCCTGCGTTCTGGTTGGATCACAACAGGTCCTAAGACAAAAGAACTGGAGCGTCGTTTGTCTCAATACACACAGACGCCTAAGACTGTCTGCCTCAACTCTGCGACTGCCGCTCTTGAGTTGATTTTGCGCGTCTTGGAAGTGGGACCTGGTGACGAAGTCATCGTTCCAGCCATGACCTATACAGCTTCATGTAGTGTCATCACTCACGTAGGAGCAACCCCTGTCATGGTGGATATCCAAGCGGATACGTTTGAGATGGACTATGACCTGCTGGAGCAAGCTATCACTGAGAAAACTAAGGTGATCATCCCAGTAGAGCTCGCAGGGATTGTTTGCGACTATGACCGTTTGTTCCAAGTTGTGGAGAAAAAACGTGATCTCTTTACTGCGTCAAGCAAGTGGCAAAAAGCCTTTAACCGTATTGTGATTGTTTCTGATAGTGCCCATGCTTTGGGATCTACTTATAAAGGGAAACCAGCTGGTTCTATCGCTGACTTCACATCCTTCTCATTCCATGCTGTTAAGAATTTTACAACTGCAGAGGGTGGAAGCGCAACTTGGAAGACCAATCCAGCGATTGACGACGAAGAGATGTACAAGGAATTCCAAATTCTTTCCCTTCATGGTCAAACTAAGGATGCTCTTGCCAAGATGCAACTGGGCTCATGGGAATACGATATCGTCACACCAGCCTACAAGTGCAATATGACCGATATCATGGCGTCCCTTGGTCTGGTACAATTGGACCGTTACCCAAGTTTGCTTGGCCGTCGTAAGGATATCGTGGATCGCTATGATCGTGGTTTTGCAGGTTCTCTCATCCATCCTTTGGCACACAAGACTGAAACTGTCGAATCTTCACGCCACCTCTACATCACCCATGTAGATGGAGCGAGCTTAGAAGAACGCAATCTTATCATCCAAGAATTGGCTAAAGCAGGAATTGCAAGTAATGTGCACTACAAACCGCTTCCTCTGTTGACCGCCTACAAGAATCTTGGCTTTGATATAGCCAACTATCCTAAGGCCTATGCCTTCTTTGAAAATGAAATTACGCTCCCTCTTCACACTAAATTAAGCGATGAAGAAGTAGACTATATCATTGAGACTTTCAAAACAGTTTCTGAAAAAGTACTAGTTTCATCAAAAAAATGACAAACTACAGTCAAGTAATAGTGATTCTGTTTCTAAAAAGTCTAATTGAGTGTAAAACTGTTGTTTTCAATTGAAAGTCCTATAGTAAAATGAAATAAAAACAGGACAAATCAATCAGGATAGTCAAATTAATTTCTAGCAATATTTTAGAAGCAAAGGTGTACTCTTATAGTTTCAATATACTGTATGGTTTGAAATGAGATGTGAGCAATTTGGTGTAGCATTTAGAATTTTTATTAGGCATCATTTAGAAAATGTAGTGTCTTGTTCTAGTTTTCAATTCACCCTATTTTTTGAAAGACGCGAGTTTCCACGATGAGGTTGTGGAAACTCGCGTCTTTCTTTTTTGTTTTCAGAATATTGTTCAAAGTTTTGAGACTATTTTTCATGTTCTAGTCATTCTTTTGAAATAATCTATAAAACACGTGTCTGCAATGATTTATATGTCCTATTCCAGTATTTTAGAAGAACTGCGTTTATTTTTATAGAGCTTGAATCTAGCTTTTATAGAAAATCTATTTAAGAAATATATTGTATTGTTTTGATTTCAATCCGCTATATGAACGATATTCATGTAAATATACCTGGCGAATGCTTGCATGACAAGATATTTGTTCTTGTATTTATAAATTAGTATTTTACGAGATGTCAACATGCTTTAAATACAGTGAATAGGATATTTTTATGTTCAAGCTAAGAAAGATAGTAATCACTTTTGAATGGAAGGTTAAAGAATTATTAGAAGTATGGTTAGATATATAAATGGTCACGCTTTCACAGTTTTGATATTTTATTGTGTTATTCCTTGACAATTTTGATTTAAAAATATATTATAAAGAAAATGACAGCGGTGTCATTTTCTGGCATGGAATTTATATGAATATTAAATTAGGACATAATGTTTTTAATTGGAGGCTAATATGAAATCTTTTCAACAAAATGAGGTTTTCTCTATTCGTAAGTCTAAGGTGGGAGTTTGCTCAGTTCTCTTAGCGGTTTTATTTATTGGAACACAAAGTGTTTTAGCTAATGAAGTAGTTGGTGAAACTTCTTCGTCTAAAGATAATATGCAAATGAACTCTTTGTTGAGTAGCACATCTACATCATTATCTGCGGAACCCCATTCTGATACTCTCAGTCTTGATAACAATTCAAGTTTAAGTACTGATAATAATGGAGGAGTGAGTATTAATCAAAATAAACCTGATATAACAAATGATACTATGATGGGTAACATCTCTGGGATGGAAGTGAATACTATTTTAAGTACTAATCTGAACGAAGACGTAGCTTTGAATGTTAAAGATTATGGAGCAATAGGTGACGGAGTTAATGATGATCGACAAGCAATTCAAGATGCAATAGATGCTGCAGCTCAAGGGCTAGGTGGAGGAAATGTATATTTTCCGGAAGGAACTTATTTAGTAAAAGAAATTGTTTTTTTAAAAAGTCATACACACTTAGAATTGAATGAGAAAGCTACCATTCTAAATGGTATAAATATTAAGAATCACCCTTCTATTGTTTTTATGACAGGTTTATTTACGGATGATGGTGCGCAAGTAGAATGGGGCCCAACAGAAGATATTAGTTATTCTGGTGGTACTATTGATATGAACGGTGCTTTGAATGAAGAAGGAACTAAAGCAAAAAATCTACCACTTATAAATTCTTCAGGTGCATTTGCTATTGGGAATTCAAATAACGTAACTATAAAAAATGTAACATTCAAGGATAGTTATCAAGGGCATGCTATTCAAATTGCAGGTTCGAAAAATGTATTAGTTGATAATTCTCGTTTTCTTGGGCAAGCCTTACCCAAAACGATGAAGGATGGGCAAATCATAAGTAAGGAGAGCATTCAGATTGAACCATTAACTAGAAAAGGTTTTCCTTATGCCTTGAATGATGATGGGAAAAAATCTGAAAATGTGACTATTCAAAATTCCTATTTTGGCAAAAGTGATAAATCTGGGGAATTAGTAACAGCAATTGGCACACACTATCAAACATTGTCGACACAGAACCCCTCTAATATTAAAATTTTAAATAATCATTTTGATAACATGATGTATGCAGGTGTACGTTTTACAGGATTCACTGATGTATTAATCAAAGGAAATCGCTTTGATAAGAAAGTTAAAGGAGAGAGTGTACATTATCGAGAAAGCGGAGCAGCTTTAGTAAATGCTTATAGCTATAAAAACACTAAAGACCTATTAGATTTAAATAAACAGGTGGTTATCGCCGAAAATATATTTAATATTGCCGATCCTAAAACAAAAGCGATACGAGTTGCAAAAGATAGTGCAGAATATTTAGGAAAAGTATCAGATATTACTGTAACAAAAAATGTAATTAATAATAATTCTAAGGAAACAGAACAACCAAATATTGAATTATTACGAGTTAGTGATAATTTAGTAGTCTCAGAGAATAGTATATTCGGTGGTAAAGAAGGAATTGTTATTGAGGATTCAAAGGGTAAAATAACCGTTTTAAATAACCAATTTTATAATTTATCCGGTAAGTATATATCATTCATCAAATCTAATGCAAATGAGAAAGAACCTGTTATACGTGATAGCGATGGTAATTTCAATATTGTAACGGAGAATGGGCTTTACAAAATTGTAACAAATAATTTAAGTGATAAAAACGAAAAAGAAAAAAACAAAGAGGAAAAACAATCTAATTCAAATAATGTAATTGATAGTAACCAGAAGAACGGAGAGTTTAACTCAAGTAAAGATAATAGACAAATGAATGACAAGATCGACAATAAACAAGATAATAAGACAGAAGAAGTAAACTATAAAATAGTTGGAGATGGCAGAGAAACTGAAAATCATATTAATAAATCTAAAGAAATAGTAGATGTAAAACAAAAATTACCAAAGACTGGTTCGAACAAGATTATGGAACTATTCTTAACAGTGACAGGAATTGGTTTACTTTTGACACTAAAAGGGTTGAAGTATTATGGTAAAGATAAATAAAATTTGTTCGATACAAGGAAGTTCTGTAGAAAATGAGGATACTGTAGGTTCACAAAATCAGTATTTTTGGATTATCGATGGAGCTACAGATTTATATAATTCTAAAGAGGAGATAGGTTATTCAGTCTCAGAAGTTGTACATATTTTATCAGAAAGTTTGTCGGTTAATTGTAAAGAATCAAAAACTCTTAAACAAATATTTGAAACTGCTTTACTAGAGGTTAAAGATGAAATCGGTTTAAACTCATATGAATTAACAGAGTATTATCGCTTACCAACATTTGCTTTTATATTTGCTAAACTTTCAGAAAAAAAGTTGGAGTATATGATGCTAGGTGACTGCGTCATGTTAGTAAACGAAATGGAAATAACTGATCATAGAGTAGATAACTTATTTGAAAAAGGAAAAAATGAGATAAAAGATTCAATTGGTACAAATAGTGCTTTAAATAAAAAAATTATTTTACAAAAAATCAGAAAATTATCTAATCAACCGAGTGGGTACTGGATAGGTTCGTTGGATGAGAGATTTTTAGACCATGCTATTATTAATCAAATAGATGTTACTAGTGAACAAATTGTTTTAATGAGCGATGGCTTTTATGAATTCTATCAAAATAATCAAAATAAGACTTTTGAAGAGTTAATTAAGATGAGATTTAATTCTTCTGCTATTGATCCAATCTATGGAAAGAAGGATGATGCAAGTATTCTAGTTATTGATGTTTGATATATTGTTTAAAATATTAATTGTTACTATTGAACTTTGTTAAGAAGAGGTACCTAAATGTTAAGGTTATATTTAGAAAATGAAATTATAGAATTATCAAATAATTTAGAGACCATTTGGGTATCTGTGCTTGATAAATACGAGAAGTTATTTGAATATTTATCAAATGAAGAACGAATAGAATTGATTAAAGAAGATTTAATCATAAATGAGTCAGTTCTAAATGTTGATAAAAAAGGATATGAGTTAATTTGTTTACAACATCCCGTTTCATATGACTTAAGAAGAATTATTAGTGTAATAAAAATATCAACTGACATTGAACGTATTGGGGATAGAATTGTTGAAATTTTAAAAAATCTACAGATTATTCAAAATAATGAAATTTTGAAGAAAATTATTTCAGAAATAAAAATACTTCATGAAGTTATCGGACTGCATATGAATAGGGCTATATCTTGTTATAGAGAGGAACAATTTGGATGTTTAGATATGGTTGTTATACAAAAACAGAATGAGATAGAAGAGCTTAGTATAAATATTGAAAAGAAAATAATGAATTACATATTTGAAGATGATGGGAATGTTTCTGAAGTAATTGGTGCTTTAGATATTATTCATCACCTTGATAAAATTGCTCATACTACGCAATCAATTTATAAATGGATAATGTATAGAAAATATGGGAACATAAATTAGAAAGAAAAATATATGAAAACAATTATTGATAATTTTGTTGATAGAGTAATTGAATACGGAATGTATAATGAAATTGACAAAATATATGTGAAAAATAGGGTACTAGCGTTAATAGGTGAGGAGGGAACTGATCGCATTTCCGATGAAAATGACCTGAAACAAATAAAAGATTACTTAGTGGAAATCGCCTTAAAAAACGGTAAAATTAAAGATTTAATTGAGGAAAAGGAATGTTTAGGAGCAGAGTTAATGAATTTCATAGTTCCTTTACCTAGTCGATTAAATGATATTTTTTGGAGTTCATATGATATATCACCTCAAGAAGCAGTTGAAGAGTTTTATAAGTTAAGTAAAGATAGTGATTATATTAAAACTTCTGCTATTGCTAAGAATATTGAGTTTCGAGCATCAACTAAATACGGAGAGCTAGAGATTACGATAAATTTGTCAAAACCCGAAAAAGATCCAAAAACAATTGCTGCTGAAAAATTAGTAAAAGCCACTAATTATCCCAAATGTTTACTATGTATGGAAAATGAAGGATATCAGGGGCGAATAAATTATCCAGCACGTTCGAATCATAGAATTATTCGGATGAAACTTGGTGACGAAGTATGGGGATTTCAGTATTCTCCTTACTCATACTTTAATGAGCATGCGATATTTTTGAATAGTCAACATGTACCAATGGCTATTACCTCTAAAACATTTGAACAATTATTGGAGATTGTTGATATTTTGCCAGGATATTTTGCTGGTTCAAATTCTGATCTTCCTATCTCAGGAGGCTCCATTCTTAGTCATAACCACTACCAGGGAGGGAAACATATTTTCCCAATGGAAAAAGCAAAATTTGAGAGTGAATTTCGTTTTAAAGACTTTGAGGATGTTAATGCTGGTATTGTAAAATGGCCAATGTCAGTAATTAGGTTACAAAGTGAAAATAAAAATCGATTGTTAGATTTAGCTACTAAAATTCTAAACAAGTGGAGAGAATATTCAGATTTAGAAGTAGACATCATTGCAATGACTGCAGATGTCCCACACCATACGGTGACTCCTATTGCTCGTAAAGTGGACGGAAGATATGAATTAGATATTGTTCTAAGAGATAATCATACTACTGAACAATACCCAGATGGTGTTTTCCATCCTCATCAAGATGTACAACATATTAAAAAGGAAAATATCGGATTAATCGAAGTGATGGGACTTGCGATATTACCACCTCGTTTGAAACCAGAGTTAGAAGAAGTTGGAAAATATCTTTTAGGAGAGGAAAACGCAATTGCGGATTATCATTTAGAATGGGCTGATCAATTGAAAGAAAAATATCCTAACATTAAAAAAGAAGAGGTTAATAGCGTAGTTCAACACGAAGTAGGACAAGCATTTGCGAGAGTCCTAGAAGATGCAGGTGTTTATAAGAATACTTCATCTGGACATGAAGCGTTTATGAGATTTGTTAAATCGGTTGGAATAAATTAGGAGGAAACAAAAATGGCAATATTGGTAACAGGCGGAGCTGGTTATATTGGTAGCCATACCGTAGTAGAATTACTAAATTTAGGTAAGGAAGTCGTTATTGTCGACAACCTTTCAAACTCAAGCATTTTAGTATTAGATCGTATTGAAGCAATTACAGGGCAACGTCCTGCGTTTTACGAATTAGATGTCTGTGATAAACAAGGATTGAGAAAAGTTTTTGAACAAGAATCTATTGAGGCTGCAATTCATTTTGCAGGATACAAAGCTGTCGGAGAATCCGTGCAAAAGCCTGTAATGTATTACGAAAATAATATTATGAGCACATTAGCTCTTGTTGAAGTGATGTCAGAGTTTAATGTTAAAAAGATTGTATTTTCATCGAGTGCGACTGTATACGGCGTTCACAATCAGTCTCCCCTTATTGAGACGATGCCGACAAGTGCTACAAATCCTTATGGGTATACGAAAGTGATGCTTGAGCAAATTTTAAAAGATGTTCATGTGGCAGACTCAGAATGGAGTATTGCGTTGCTTCGTTATTTCAATCCAATTGGTGCTCATGAGTCTGGTTTGATTGGGGAAGATCCCTCAGGAATTCCTAACAACTTGATGCCTTATATTGCACAAGTAGCGGTAGGTAAGTTGTCAGAGCTAAGTGTGTTCGGAAATGATTATGATACGCTTGATGGTACTGGTGTGCGTGATTATATCCATGTAGTAGATTTAGCAATAGGACATATAAAAGCTTTAGAAAAAGTATCTGAAAAAACAGATGTTTATATCTATAACCTAGGCTCGGGAGAAGGCACTAGTGTATTACAACTTGTAAATACATTTGAAAGTGTTAATAAGATCCCTATTCCTTATAAAATAGTTCCAAGACGTTCAGGAGACGTTGCAACTTGTTATGCAAATGCAGACAAAGCATATAAGGAATTAAATTGGAGGACAACAAAATCGATTGAAGACATGTGTAGAGATACATGGAATTGGCAATCAAAAAATCCCAATGGCTATAATTGATGATACTGTCTATATGAGTGCTGTATTTTGGAAAAATTACTTAAACTTTTAATGAAATGCATATTTAATGAAAGATAAATTTTTTTAAAAAATGTTTGAAAGCGCTTGACAAAGTAAACGGTTTCGTTATATAATATAAGCATGGATGACACCGGTGTCAAATATAAAAAAGAGGGTCTTTATATGAAAAACCTAACAAAAATTAAGTTCAAAGAAAATGGAGAATTTAATCATTTTCCAGGAAATACTGTTGTAGCAAATCTTTATACTAAACAAGATTTGATGGAAGTTGTTGATATTATTCAATCACGTTATAGAGAATTACCATTTATCGATAAGTTTACTTTAACTCCAAGGAATTCTATTCACATGACTGTAATTGAATTGTTGTGCCATGAAAATCGTGAAACGGAGTTTTGGAGCAGTAATCTTCCTCTTGATACACCTTTACAGGAAATACATGATTACTTTGCTAAACAACTTGAAATTTTTCCATTGTTGGATGAAGAAATTCATATGCGTGTGACTGAAATGGGAAAACAAAACATACTAGTTGAACCTGCAGATGAAGCTTCTGCAAAGAGATTAGAAGAAATTCGTACTTATGTTTCAGAAAAAGCAGGTGTTCGTTTCCCTAATCATGATAGATATCAATTCCATATTTCAATTGGATATCTTCGGATTCCTCTAACCGAAGAGGAGGAAGAAGAGTTTACTAAAGTCAGAGCAGAATTAACTGAAATCTTATTAGAGAAGATTCCAACTATTACTGTAAACCGTATTGACTATACTGTATTTGAAGATATGAGACAATTTGTTCCATATCACGAAAAATTTAAATAAAATAATAAAAAAGGAGAACTTATCATGAAAAAAATGAAAGTTTGGTCTACTGTACTTGCAACGGGAGTTGCTCTTACTACACTTGCTGCTTGCTCTGGAGGTTCAAACTCTACGACTGCTTCTTCATCTGAAGAAAAAGCTGATAAAAGTCAAGAATTAGTAATCTATTCGAACTCAGTTTCAAATGGTCGTGGTGATTGGTTAACTGCTAAAGCAAAAGAAGCTGGTTTTAATATAAAAATGGTTGATATTCCTGGCGCTCAATTAGCAGACCGTGTTATTGCCGAGAAGAATAATGCAGTTGCAGATATGGTATTTGGAATTGGTGCTGTTGATTCAAATAAAATTAGAGATCAAAAATTACTAGTCCAGTACAAGCCTAAATGGTTAGATAAAATTGATCAATCTTTATCAGATAAAGATAATTATTATAATCCTGTGATTGTTCAACCATTAGTTTTAATTGGGGCGCCTGATGTAAAAGAAATGCCTAAAGATTGGACTGAATTAGGTAGTAAGTATAAAGGTAAATATTCAATTTCTGGTCTTCAAGGTGGTACAGGACGGGCAATTCTAGCAAGTATCTTAGTTCGATACCTTGATGATAAAGGTGAATTAGGTGTTTCCGAAAAAGGTTGGGAAGCAGCAAAAGAATATTTGAAAAATGCATACACTCTTCAAAAGGGAGAAAGTTCAATTGTTAAGATGTTAGACAAAGAAGATCCAATACAATATGGAATGATGTGGGGTTCTGGTGCATTAGTTGGACAAAAAGAACAAAATGTTGTTTTCAAAGTTATGACTCCTGAGATTGGTGTACCATTTGTAACTGAACAAACTATGGTTTTAAGCACTAGTAAAAAACAAGCGTTAGCTAAAGAATTTATTGATTGGTTTGGTCAATCAGAAATTCAAGTAGAATATAGTAAGAACTTTGGATCTATTCCTGCAAATAAAGATGCCCTAACAGAGTTACCTGAAGATACGAAAAAATTTGTTGATCAAGTGAAACCACAAAATATTGACTGGGAAGCTGTTGGAAAGCATTTGGATGAATGGGTAGAAAAAGCTGAATTAGAATACGTACAATAAGAAATAAGAGTTAATTTTTATGTCCAAGTCTCTCTATTATTTCTAAATTTAAGGAAGAAATAAAGAGAGGCTTTTGGTTTAGTAATAGAGGGAGTTAGTGAGATGATTAAATTTGATAATATTCAAATTAAATATGGTGATTTTGTTGCAATTGATAATCTAAATTTAGATATACATGAAGGGGAATTTTTTACATTTCTTGGACCTTCAGGATGTGGTAAATCAACT
This sequence comes from Streptococcus sp. 1032, assembly GCF_013277015.1. Taxonomy (NCBI): domain Bacteria; kingdom Bacillati; phylum Bacillota; class Bacilli; order Lactobacillales; family Streptococcaceae; genus Streptococcus; species Streptococcus sp. 1032. The sequence continues at coordinate 68,313 of NZ_VMMD01000009.1, forward strand.
ACTTTGAGAGCATTGGTAGGTTTTCTAGATCCATCATCAGGAAGTATTGAAGTTAATGGAACAGATGTCACTCATTTGGAACCTGAAAAGCGTGGAATTGGTATTGTATTTCAATCTTATGCGCTATTTCCAACTATGACTGTTTTTGATAATATTGCATTTGGTTTAAAAGTTAAGAAGGTAGCTCCAGATGTTATTAAAGCAAAAGTATCAGCAGTAGCAGCAAAAATTAAGATCTCTGATCAACAGTTACAGCGTAATGTATCAGAATTATCTGGGGGTCAACAACAAAGGGTAGCATTGGCTCGTGCTCTGGTTCTTGAACCTAAAATTCTTTGTCTAGATGAACCATTGTCAAACCTTGACGCAAAATTACGTGTAGATTTGAGAAAAGAGTTGAAAAGACTTCAAAAAGAGTTAGGTATTACTACTTTATATGTTACTCATGATCAAGAGGAAGCCTTGACTTTATCTGATAGAATTGCAGTCTTTAACAATGGATACATCGAACAGGTCGGTACACCAGTAGAAATTTATCATAATTCTCAAACTGAATTTGTATGTGATTTTATTGGAGATATTAATGTTTTGACCGATGAAACAGTCCACGAAGTATTACTGAAAAATGCAAGCGTTTTCTTAGAAGATAAAAAAGGATACATTCGATTAGAGAAAGTTCGATTCAATCGTGAAACTGAACAAGATTTCATTCTAAAAGGGACAATTATTGATGTTGAGTTTTCTGGAGTTACAATTCACTATACAATAAAAGTTTCTGAAAGTCAGATTCTTAATGTAACAAGTATTGATAGTCAGGCTGCTATTAGATCTGTCGGAGAAAGTGTGGAATTATTTATCACACCATCAGACGTTCTGCAATTTTAAGGAGGTGCAGTATGCGTCATAAATTAAATTTAAAAGATTGGCTTATTCGTTTAGGGTTAATCTGGTTCTTAGTAACATTTATTATTTATCCAAACTTTGATCTAGTAGTGAATGTATTTGTAAAAGGAGGAGAATTTTCCCTTGATGCTGTACATCGTGTTCTAAAATCTCAAAGGGCACTTCAGAGTATTATGAACAGTTTTAAGTTGGCATTTTCACTCATTATTACAGTTAATATCGTAGGTATTCTTTGTGTTCTATTTACAGAATACTTTGATATTAAAGGTGCTAAAATTTTAAAATTAGGTTATATGACCTCTTTAATTTATGGAGGAGTGGTTTTAGCGACTGGATATAAATTTGTCTATGGTCCTTATGGATTGATTACAAAATTTTTACAAAATATTATGCCTTCTTTAGACCCTAACTGGTTTATTGGGTATGGTGCAGTCTTATTCATTATGACATTTTCAGGAACTGCTAATCATACATTGTTTTTAACAAATACAATTCGAAGCGTTGACTATCACACTATTGAGGCTGCTCGAAATATGGGAGCAAAACCATTTACTGTTTTCCGAAAAGTAGTGTTACCAACCTTAATTCCAACTCTATTTGCACTTACTATCATGGTTTTTCTTAGTGGTTTATCTGCAGTAGCAGCACCCATGATTGTTGGTGGTAAAGAATTTCAAACTATAAATCCAATGATTATTACATTTGCAGGGATGGGGAATTCTCGTGATTTAGCTGCTCTACTTGCAATTATTTTAGGTATTGCAACTACAATTTTGCTTACTATCATGAACAAGATAGAAAAAGGTGGAAATTATATTTCTATCTCTAAGACTAAAGCGCCTCTTAAAAAACAAAAAATTGCGTCTAAGCCTTGGAATATCATTGCTCACATTGTAGCATATGGATTGTTCACAGTTTTCATGCTTCCACTAATTTTTATAGTATTATACTCATTTACAGATCCAGTTGCAATTCAAACAGGTAACTTAACATTATCAAACTTTACTTTAGAAAATTATCGCTTATTCTTTAGTAATAGTGCGGCATTCTCTCCATTCTTGGTCAGCTTTATTTATTCTATTATTGCTGCGACAACAGCAACAATTCTCGCAGTTGTATTTGCTCGTGTTGTCAGAAAACATAAATCTCGTTTTGATTTCTTATTTGAATATGGTGCTCTACTTCCTTGGTTACTACCAAGTACACTTTTAGCAGTAAGTTTATTATTTACTTTTAATCAGCCACAATTTCTTGTCTTGAATCAGATTTTGGTAGGTAGTTTGGTAATTCTACTTATTGCATATATAGTTGTAAAAATCCCATTTTCTTATAGAATGGTACGTGCTATTTTATTTAGTGTTGATGATGAGATGGAAGATGCAGCAAGAAGTATGGGTGCTTCACCTTTTTATACTATGATGAAGGTTATCATTCCATTTATTTTACCGGTTGTTCTCTCTGTTATTGCTTTAAACTTTAACTCTTTATTAACTGACTTCGACTTATCTGTATTTCTTTACCATCCATTAGCTCAACCACTGGGTATAACTATTCGTTCAGCAGGTGATGAAACAGCAACTTCAAATGCTCAAGCACTTGTATTCGTTTATACTATTGTATTAATGATAATTTCTGGTTCTGTTTTATACTTTACTCAGAGACCAGTTAGTAGAAAAAGGAAATAATAATGCAAGCAACAAGCTTAGGACTATCATATATCGAAATTGTATTAAGAATTGTACTTTCATTAGTTATTGGTGGTGTAATTGGTTTAGAGAGAGGAAGTAAATCTCAACCAGCAGGTATTCGTACACATAGTATTGTTTGTCTGGCTGCATGTTTAATTATGATGACTAATGAGTATGTATCTTATAAATTTGGTACAGGAGATCCTACACGCTTAGGTGCGCAGGTTATATCAGGTGTTGGTTTTCTTGGGGCTGGAACAATACTTATTACAGATAAAAAGAAAATAACTGGTTTAACAACTGCAGCCGGAATATGGGCTTCAGCTGGAATCGGTCTAGCTATTGGTGTTGGTTTTTATGAAGGAGCCATACTAGGAGCAATGTCTGTTTGGAGTATTATAACTATGTTCCAACCTTTAAAAAAATATCTTCAAAGTCGTTCAAAGATAATCGAATTGTATATCGTTGTTAGATCTACAGAGGCATATAATCGGGTACTAGTATACTGTGCTGAGAATGGCATTAGAATGACTGATTCTAGAACTGCATTTGGAGATGTTAATTCAGAAAGAATTGAATATTTTGATGTTCCAGACAAAAAAATCGCGTCATTTATTACTCTGGAATTATCAGGTAGATTTGAGCACCTTAAACTAATGGAAGAAATTGCTAATATTGTTGGTGTGATTTATGTTGAGGAAATCAGCTAATCTAGGGATAAACAAAGGGACGGATTATTCTAGTCCTTTTGTTTTCTTTAAATAATAAGAAATATAAGGGCACATCTAAAAACTCAATTTCAATACTTTTAAACATTGATGTATCAACGTTTTCTGAGCAATAAAAATAGAAAATCGGTAGTTTTTAGAGGTGTCCATAATAATTTTTGAAGAAAAGGATCTAACTAATTTGAGAGTATATAAAGTGGATTTTGATGCAGGAAAAATAACTTATTTTGATGACTATAATCTCATACAGGTATACCACTTCCATTCATTTTATGATGTTTGTGAGATGGTGTTCGCTTGTCATTTACCATTTGAAGAAATGCTTAGAAATGTTATTGTTAAGGAGAAAGCTGTTCCCATATTAGAGTGTTATATTGAACAGATAATGAATACATTTCTAAATACAGAAGGATTTACTGAAAATGATTCCTTGGAATTTTCAGGTAGTGTATTTTCTTATCCGGTGATTTGTAATGCAGTTTACAAAATAGTACAAAACAGTGAATTGAATTGTAAAATTTATGTTACTAGTACTGAAAGTTAATGTAGATTTAGTGAAGTATTTCCTCCAGATGTAAACTAGATTAAAAGATTAGAATGTAATTTTCTTGTTAAAATAATTTAAATATTGTATAGTTATAGTGAAGGTTTATGACAGGAGTATTTTAATGGAAAAAGGGAAAAAGGTAACGATATATGATATTGCACGTTTGTCTGGTTTTTCTCCAAAGACAGTTTCACGTGTAATAAATGGAGGGAATAGAGTAAAACCTGAGACTTATAATGCCATAAAAAAAGTCATCGATGAGTTATCCTATATTCCAAATGCCTATGCTCAGAATTTAACGAAGAAAGAAACCACGAATATTTTAATATCTGTGAAGAAGATTGATTCTTTTCCTTTAATCTGGTTTCAAACACTTTTAGATAAAGTTTTACAAACTTGTAGACAATTTGGAGTAAATGCTATTGTTGAATATTTTGGAGAGGAAGATTCGATTAGTAATTCAATTATTTCAAGTATTGGTAGCCTTGTAGATGGAGTGATTGTCTTTTATGAGGGGGAGAATGATATTCGAATCCAATATTTAAAGAAAAATAATATGCCTTTCATTGTCTTTGGAGAGTCTCAAACACCTGGAGTAGTTTACGTATCTAACAATAACTTTCAAGCTACTTATGATATGATGAAAGTAGTTTTGGAAAAGAATTTTAAAGATATGTGGTTACTTATGGGAGGTGAGTCTTATGTAAATAAGGATCGAGAGAGAGGAGTGAGAACTTTTTTAAAGGATAATAATTATTCTATGGATTTGAAGGTAGTTTATGGTTTAACTACAATAGAGTCAGTTTATTCCTTTGCTGTGAATGAATTGTCTTTTGGAAATTATCCAGATATTATATTTGTTTCAGGCGATGAAAAAGTTCAGGGACTAATTCGTGCGTGTTACGAAAAAGGAATAGCGATTCCGGATAATATATCCGTTGTTGGATTTGATAATATTCCAATTTCACAGTATTACACTCCTGCTTTATCTACAATTTCTCCTAATTATGTTAAATTAGCTCAAGAAATGATTGAAGGGGTATTAGCAATTATAAAGGGGGAAAGTGTCACATCTGTTGAAGTTTCTACTAAACTTGTTAGGAGACAGAGTTTCTAGTATTGTTTAATTCTTGAAAATCCTAATGGAAAAGATGGAGTGTTCTAAAGTAAGTTCTGTTTAGCCTCCATTCAGTTTCTATTGAGTTGGATCCAATTTCTAACAAGTGGGACATTTTCACGTTCGATTTACTAAAGACATTATCACATTCGAATCACACATCTTTCAAAAAAATTGTAAAAAAGTCTTGACAAAGAAAAAACAAAGTATTAAAATAAGTTCAACAAATCAGAAAAGTAACTATTTTTGATCTTCAGGGAGCCTGTGGTGATTGTGAACAGGTGGTTGGAAATAGTGAAAGTGGGCTGATTTTAAAAATGAATTTGAAACAATGAAAATTCGGTGCGCACACCTTACAGTGCAACTTGTTGTTAGACAAGGCAGAGATGTAAAGGGGGATAATCCCTTTATAATTGAGGTGGCACCGCGTTACCAACGCCCTCACATGGAAGTAGATTCTGTGTGTGGGCTTTTTTCTTTCGGTCATTTTGTTTTTCTTTTATTAGGGCCTTAAGTCGCTTTGATGAACTTAAGTTCTATCTGCAGCTCCTTGCCTACTACTAAAAGCAAACAAAAAGGCCGGACTAATATGAAAAAAGCTAGTAATACTCAATGAAAATCAAAGAGCAAACTAGGAAACTAGCCGCAGGCTATACTTGAGTACGGCAAGGCGACGTTGACGCAGTTTGAAGAGATTTTCGAAGAGTATGAAGGTATACCGAAATGAAAATCTCATCATCAATGTCTCTGGTCGTGGAGACAAGGACGTAGCTGCGATTGCAGACTACCTAGAAGCTAAAAAATAAAAGATGGAAAAATTACAGTCTTTTCTCTCACAGAGAGCTTGTGGTTGCTGGAAACAAGCAGAGAAAGTTGTAAGGTTGGGTCCATCTGAAACAAGAGAAGAAAACATAATTCTCAAGGGAGTGCCCTTTATCGCACAGCCTGTTACAGGAGGTTTCTAAGACAGGAATGAGAGATAGGAGAAATCCTATAATTGAGGTGGCACCGCGAATTTCGTCCTCACGCAAGTTATTTTGCGTGGGGATTTTTCATACAGTCGCCACGGACTAGAAGTAGAACTGAAAGGGAAATTACAATGGAACGAATCATTCATGGAGATGTCGTATCACCAATCTTGGCTTATATGCGCCTAAAGGGGCAACACAAGGTTATCTTAGAGAGTATTCCGAGAGACAAGGAAACCGCTCGTTTTTCTATCTTAGCCTATAATCCAGTTTTTGAGATTAAGTTTGAAAATGGAGTTCTCTATCAAAATGGTCAAGTGATTGATCGGGATCCCTTGGATTTCCTTTATGAAGTGACTCATAAGAGCCAGCACCATTCAGATCTACCTTTTGGTGGTGGGGCAATTGGTTTTGTTGGTTACGATATGATTTCGCTTTATGAAGAAATTGGTCAAATCCCTCAAGATACAATTGGAACGCCAGACATGCATTTCTTTGTCTATGAGAGCTACATGGTCTTTGACCACAAGAAGGAAAAAATCCATGTCATCGAGGATGCTCTCTATAGTGAGCGTAGTCAAGAGGCCTTGGAAGAAGCCTTGAACCAAGTGATTAAGGAATTACGCATTCCTGCTCCAAATGAATTTGAAGACTTGGATTTATCACCACTTGACTTCAAACCGCATATCGCTCCTCAGAAGTTTGAGGAAATGGTGGAAACGGCTCGTGACTTGATTCGTAATGGCGATATGTTCCAATGTGTACTTAGTCAACGCTTCTCAGCAGAAGTGACTGGAAATCCATTTGACTTCTACAGAAATCTCCGCGTGACTAATCCTTCTAATTACCTTTATTTCTATGATTTTGGGGATTATCAAATCATCGGTGCCAGTCCAGAAAGTTTAGTTTCAGTTAAAAATGGCATCGTGACAACCAATCCGATTGCAGGGACACGACCAAGAGGAGCTACGGATGAAGAAAACAAGGATTTGGCGACAGACCTGCTTTCGGATGAGAAGGAAACAGCAGAGCATCGAATGTTAGTAGACTTGGGTCGTAATGATATTGGTCGCATCTCTGAAACGGCCAGTGTCCAAGTCACTAAGTATATGGAAGTGGAGCTCTTCCGTTATGTCATGCATTTGACCAGTGTGATCAAGGGGCGTTTGCTTCCAGAACTCACTGCCATGGATGCCTTGAAAGCAACACTTCCTGCTGGAACAGTGTCAGGAGCACCTAAGATTCGGGCCATGAGACGCATCTATGAACTGGAAACAGAAAAACGTGGCGTATACGCAGGAGCAATCGGCTACCTATCTGCGACGGGTGATATGGATTTGGCCATTGCCATCCGAACCATGATTCTAAAAAATCAAACAGCTTATGTGCAGGCTGGGGCAGGGATTGTCTACGACTCCATCGCCCAAAACGAATACCAAGAAACCATTAACAAAGCAAAATCTATGACTAGAATTGGAGAACTAAGACCATGATTTTATTGATTGACAACTATGATTCTTTTACTTATAACTTGGCCCAATACATTGGGAATTTTGCAGAAGTTCAGGTCTTGAGAAATGATGATCCCAAGCTGTATGAAGAAGCTGAAAAAGCAGATGGTCTGGTCTTTTCTCCTGGACCTGGTTGGCCAGTTGATGCTGGAAAGATGGAAGACATGATTCGTGATTTTGCTGGCAAGAAGCCGATTCTTGGGATTTGTTTGGGCCACCAAGCCATTGCAGAAGTCTTTGGTGGTAAGTTAGGCTTGGCTCCAAAAGTCATGCATGGGAAACAGAGCAATATCAGCTTTGAAGCGCCATCTGTTTTGTATCAAGGTATCGAGAATGGCCGTGCGGTCATGCGTTATCACAGTATTTTAATTGAAGAAATGCCAGAAGACTTTGAAGTGACAGCTCGTTCGACTGACGACCAAGCCATCATGGGAATTCAACATAAAAACCTACCGATTTATGGCTTCCAGTACCATCCAGAGAGTATCGGAACGCCAGATGGCTTGTCTTCTATTCGGAATTTTATCGAGAAGGTTGTAAAGTGAGGAAACTAGGATGAAAGAGATTATTGAAAAACTAGCAAAATTTGAAAATTTATCAGGTGTGGAAATGACGGATGTCATCGAGCGTATCGTAACTGGCCGTGTAACGGAGGCGCAGATTGCTTCTCTCCTCTTAGCTCTTAAGATGAAGGGGGAAACACCTGAAGAACGCACAGCCATTGCCCAAGTCATGAGAGGACATGCCCAACATATCCCAACTGAAATCCATGATGCCATGGACAACTGTGGTACAGGTGGGGACAAGTCTTTCAGCTTTAACATTTCCACAACTGCAGCCTTTGTCTTGGCTGGTGGCGGTGTTCATATGGCAAAACATGGTAATCGCTCGATTTCTTCTAAATCTGGTTCTGCAGATGTCCTCGAAGCCTTGGGCATCAATCTTGACCTCAAACCAGCTGAACTAGGTAAGGTCTTTGATAAAACTGGAATCGTCTTTCTCTTCGCTAAAAATATGCATCCAGCGATGAAATACATCATGCCAGCTCGTTTGGAATTGGGAATTCCAACGATCATGAACTTGACTGGTCCACTGATTCACCCAATGGCCTTGGAAACACAGCTTCTTGGTATTAGTCGTCCAGAACTGCTAGAAAGTACAGCTCAGGTTTTGAAAAATATGGGTCGCAAACGTGCTATCGTGGTCGCTGGACCAGAAGGACTGGATGAAGCTGGCTTGAACGGAACAACCAAGATTGCTCTTCTTGAAAATGGCGAAATCACCTTGTCAAGCTTTACTCCAGAAGATCTGGGGATGGAAGGCTACGCTATCGAAGATATTCGTGGAGGCAATGCTCAGGAAAATGCAGAAATTTTGCTCAGCGTTCTTAAAAATGTACCAAGTCCATTCTTGGAAACGACAGTTTTAAATGCTGGTCTTGGTTTCTATGCTAATGGTAAGGTAGATAATATCAAGGATGGAGTTGCCTTGGCCCGCCAAGTCATTGCTAGTGGCAAGGCCCTTGAAAAACTTAGACTGTTACAGGAGTACCAAAAATGAGTCAGGAATTTTTAGCACGAATTTTGGAGCAGAAGGCGCATGAAGTCGAGCAAATGAAGCTGGAGGAAATCCAGCCCCTGCGCCAGACCTATCGCTTGGCAGAATTTTTGAAGAATCATCAGGACCGCTTGCAGGTAATCGCTGAGGTCAAGAAGGCTAGCCCTAGTTTGGGAGATATCAATCTCGATGTGGATATTGTGCAACAGGCCCAGACTTATGAAGAAAACGGAGCAGTGATGATTTCTGTTTTGACAGATGAAGTTTTCTTTAAAGGACATTTGGATTATCTACGGGAGATTTCCAGTCAGGTAAACATTCCGACGCTTAACAAGGACTTTATCATCGATGAAAAGCAAATCATTCGAGCTCGCAATGCAGGTGCGACAGTCATCCTGCTCATTGTGGCTGCCTTGTCAGAAGAACGCCTCAAGGAACTGTATGACTACGCGACAGAGCTTGGTCTGGAAGTTTTAGTGGAGACTCATAATCTAGCTGAACTAGAAGTGGCTCACAGACTTGGTGCCCAGATTATCGGGGTCAATAACCGCAACTTGATCACCTTTGAAGTTGACTTGCAGACCAGTGTGGACTTGGCTAAACATTTCAAAGATGATTGCTTGTACATTTCTGAATCTGCTATTTTTACAGGGCAGGATGCGGAACGAGTAGCGCCATACTTTAACGGAATTTTGGTAGGGACAGCTCTCATGCAGGCGGAAGATGTGGCCCAGAGAATCAAGGAGTTGCAGATTGACAAAGGTTAAAATTTGCGGACTATCGACCAAAGAAGCGGTGGAGACAGCCGTGTCAGCAGGAGCCGACTATATCGGTTTTGTCTTCGCACCTAGTAAAAGACAGGTGACCTTGGATCAGGCTGCTGAGCTGGCAAAGCATATTCCTGCGGATGTCAAAAAGGTTGGTGTATTTGTTTTACCAAGTCGGGCTCAACTGCTAGAAGTCATTGACAAAGTTGGCTTGGACTTGGTTCAAGTTCACGGTCAGGTGGCAGATGATTTGTTTGAGAATTTGCCTTGTGCCAGTATTCAGGCTGTGCAGGTGGATGGAGAGGGGCATGTACCCAATTCTCAGGCAGACTATCTACTCTTTGATGCCCCTGTGGCTGGGAGTGGCCAGACCTTTGACTGGGCTCAACTGGATACGATTGGACTAACTCAGCCTTTCTTTATCGCAGGTGGGCTTAATGAAGGCAATGTAGTAAAAGCAATTCAACACTTTACTCCCTATGCAGTAGATGTATCAAGCGGAGTGGAGACAGATGGACAAAAAGATTATGAAAAGATTAGAAGATTTATAGAGAGGGTAAAGAATGGCATATCAAGAACCAAATAAAGATGGATTTTACGGAAAATTCGGCGGACGTTTTGTCCCAGAAACATTGATGACAGCAGTTTTGGAATTGGAGAAGGCCTACCGTGAAAGTCAGGCAGACCCAAGTTTCCAAGAGGAATTAAACCAACTTTTGCGTCAGTATGTGGGACGTGAAACTCCCCTTTACTACGCAAAAAACTTGACCCAGCATATCGGCGGAGCCAAGATTTATCTTAAACGTGAAGACCTTAACCATACAGGGGCCCACAAGATTAACAATGCCTTGGGACAAGTTCTTCTGGCTAAACGCATGGGCAAAAAGAAAATTATCGCTGAAACAGGTGCTGGTCAGCACGGTGTGGCAACTGCAACTGCTGCAGCCCTCTTTAACATGGAATGTACTATCTACATGGGTGAGGAAGATGTCAAACGCCAAGCCCTCAATGTCTTCCGTATGGAGCTTTTGGGAGCCAAGGTTGAGGCAGTGACAGATGGTTCGCGCGTGCTCAAGGATGCGGTCAATGCAGCCCTTCGTTCATGGGTGGCTAATATCGATGATACCCACTATATCCTTGGTTCTGCCTTGGGACCTCATCCATTCCCAGAAATCGTTCGTGACTTCCAAAGTGTCATTGGTCGAGAAGCTAAACAACAGTATCGCGATATGACAGGTCAAGATCTGCCAGATGCCCTAGTAGCCTGTGTTGGTGGTGGTTCTAATGCTATCGGGCTCTTCCATCCCTTTGTAGAAGATGAGTCTGTAGCTATGTATGGGGCTGAAGCAGCAGGACTTGGTGTGGATACAGAGCACCACGCAGCTACCTTGACCAAGGGTCGTCCGGGTGTCCTTCACGGTTCTCTCATGGATGTGCTCCAAGATGCCCATGGTCAAATTCTTGAAGCCTTCTCTATCTCAGCAGGTTTGGACTATCCTGGTATCGGTCCAGAACATTCTCACTACCACGATATTAAACGTGCCAGCTATGTCCCTGTGACAGACGAAGAAGCCTTGGAAGGATTCCAACTCTTGTCTCGTGTGGAAGGGATTATCCCAGCCTTGGAATCAAGCCATGCGATCGCTTTTGCGGTGAAGTTGGCCAAAGAACTTGGACCGGATAAGTCTATGATTGTCTGTCTATCAGGTCGTGGGGATAAGGATGTGGTTCAAGTCAAAGACCGCTTGGAAGCAGATGCAGCAAAGAAGGGAGAAGCTCATGCCTAAGACACTAACAGAAAAATTAAACGCTATAAAAGCAACTGGAAAAGGAATTTTCGTTCCTTATATCATGGCTGGGGACCACGAAAAAGGTTTGGATGGACTAGGAGAAACAATACACTTTTTAGAAGATTTGGGTGTTTCGGCTATTGAAGTGGGTATTCCCTTTTCAGACCCTGTTGCAGATGGACCTGTTATCGAAGAAGCTGGCTTGCGCAGTTTAGCCCACGGGACCTCTACCCAGGCTTTGGTTGAAACCTTGAAAACCATTCAAACAGAGGTGCCACTTGTCATCATGACCTACTTCAACCCCCTCTTTCAGTACGGTGTGGAGAACTTTGTCAAAGATTTGGAAGATACAGCGGTTAAGGGCTTGATTATTCCAGACCTGCCTCATGAGCATGCCAACTTTGTAGAACCATTTTTGGCAGATACAGACATGGCCTTGATTCCCCTAGTTAGTTTGACGACAGGAATTGAGCGCCAGAAAGAGTTGATTGAAGGGGCAGAAGGATTTGTCTATGCCGTTGCCATCAATGGGGTGACAGGGAAATCTGGCAATTACCGTGCAGACTTGGACAAGCACTTGACTCAACTGCATCAAGTAGCTGATATCCCAGTATTGACAGGTTTTGGCGTATCTAGTCAAGCCGATGTAGAACGCTTCAATGCGGTGTCAGATGGCGTTATCGTCGGTTCAAAAATCGTAAAAGCTCTCCATGAAGGAGAGCCAATTGAGGACTTTATCAAACAAGCAGTAGCTTACCAAAAATAATTACACAAGCAGCGAACAAGAGGAAAGGCACGAAAGGAAGTCTTTCCTTTTTCTTTTGTAGGAGAAAGGCTAGTTTTATAATGAATTGAATCTGGAATAGTACATTATGATTCCTAAAATATTTTAAGAAAGTGATTTGAATTTCCCAATAAATTTGTTCAGTTTTTAATTGATTTTACTATAGAAGATATAATTTTCTAAATTACTCTGATATGCAACTTTAAGAAAAAGCTAATTATTGTAGTAATTTCTTTAAGAAAATGATATAATTCATTAAAAAGAATTTGAAGGAGGAAGAATTATGTTGAATCAGGATCTCTTTGATTCGCTTGAGGCACAAAAAATTGTAGATACTTTGATGAAAGGGCAAAAAGATTATGTAGATGAACGTATAGAAAAAAGAGAGACCATGATAGTGTCGAATGGTTATGCATGGACGCGACCTAATCATATTGATACTGCATTTGCATCAGCAGATTTGTTTGAGTATAAATTAAAATTAGCAGGACAGACTTGGGGATATTTAGAATTTGAAACAAATACAGAAAAATATGGGAAAGTATTGTTAATTATAAAGGGTAAGAAGCGACTTACGAACCAATTTCCTTTGGTACAAAAAAATAAGAGTGGCTACTTATTTGAATATGCTCAGATGAATACACTTTATCTTAATCAACATTCTTCCTATAAAAATGATGAAGATAGTCATTCTTTTCCAATTCAGATGGAGTTAGTTTCTGATGAAATGATTCAAGAAATTGAACAAGCTACTAAAAATTCGAATATCGAAAAATTTATGATTTTAACTTATGAGGCGGACTTAGAAAACAATATTATATCTGTAGATGTTGTTATGCCTGATGCACGAACTGGTCAGTTACACTTGATTCAAGATTTGTCTGAGTATATTCAATCAAGTTCGTACCATTTCGAAGAAGCTAAATATCAAAATATTCCTAATTTTTCAGAATTATCGGAAACAGAAGATTTTGAAATTATTCCAAGAATAGAAAAACAAGAAGGTCAAAAGTAGTAAGGAGTATGTAAATGTTTAATGGTCGGGTATTGAAAGAATTACGGCTGTTAAATGGTTTAAGTAGAGCAGAATTAGCTCAGAGAATTGATTTAACGGAACAAGCCATTTGGCAGTTTGAGTCCAACGAAACGAAACCTAAATTATCAACCAAAATGCATTTGGCCAACCAATTTCATGTTGATTTAACTTATTTTGAACAAGAAGAAGAAAGTATTCGATTTGATTCTTCTGTAATTGCCTTTAGAAATGCAGACCTAGCAACACGGAAAACAATAGATATTCAAACTATGTATTTACATAAGGTAGATAGTTTGATTGATTATTTTGAAAGTTTTGTAATTATACCTAATATTACAATTCATGACCTAAGTAATGTAGTGAGTGAATCTTATCATAAGGGAGAATCCATTGAGGAATTGGCTCTTTATGCCAGGGAAAAATTAGGTATTTCAAAAGATAATCATGATTTGCTTTATAAATTAGAACGTTCAGGCATCTATATCGTGGAACGATTAATTAATGGCCAAGCTGATGCTTATAGCGCATGGTCAAAATTGGGAAGACCTTATATTGTGTTGGGAACGAATAAATCATCTGTACGTCGAAATTTTGACTTAGCTCATGAGCTAGGACATATTCTTTTACACAAATATAAAGATATGAATGAAGATGGCGATCGTTTGGAGCAAGAAGCAAATTATTTTGCATCATGTTTTTTATTGCCAAAAGAAGAGTTTTTAGTCAAATTTGAAGAGAGGGTTGGCAAGCGTGTCAGCAATCCTGATAGTTATATTTTATTGAAGTCGGATTTGAATGTTTCGATACAGGCTTTAGAGTATCGAGCTTTTAAGTTAGGATTATTGACTCCAAAGCAACATTCTTACTTTTATCGTCAAATTGCGCAAAAAGGTTACAAAATGATAGAACCTCTGGATGATCAAATTTTTGTTAAAAAACCAAGCAAAGTAAAGAGTATTCTGGACGTCGTTTTGAGTAATCATCTAGTCAGTCTAGCGACTATAATGTCTAAACAAAGTATTCGTTTACAGTTTATAAGCGAAATATTTTCAGTCGAAATGAAATTTTTTGATCAGTATCAAGAAGATAAAAGAACGGATCGATTTGATAACATCATTCCTTTGTATAAAAGAAATAATTTATAATTTAACTGTGAAATAATTTCATGAAGGACATATGGCAGAAATTGGACTTTATCAAACAAGCAGTAGCTTACCAAAAATAATCACACAAGTAGCGAGTAAGAGGAAAGGCACAAAAGGAAGTCTTTCCTTTTTCTTTTGCAGGAGAAAGGCTAGGATGCCCGTCGCCGAAGCAAACTGAATCAAGATCAGTAATTCTGTTGCGCTAAAGACGATAGCACAAGAAGCTAAAAAGAGAAAATCCCCTGCGCCCATGCGGATATCGATAAAATGAGCCACAATTCCAAGTACAAGGAAGAAGACCATGACTAGATTCCAGCCAGAGCAGGCCATTAGGATTATATGAAAAGTCATCCAGACCAGTAAGGGATATTCCTGATGGCGAAAGTCGTAGATGCCCAAGGTCAAACCAGCAGTGATTAGGATGACTTGACCCAAGGAAAGAAAGCTCCAAGACCAGGACAGAAATAGGAGCCCTAAGCCTAGTTCAAAAAGGGCATACCAGACAGGATAAGTAGCCTTGCAGTAGCGACAGCGAAAGCGATTAAAAACCTGCGAGAGAATCGGAATCAAATCTAAGGGCCGCAAGCGAGTCTGACAGGAATCACAATGACTAGCTGGAAAGATAATAGATTGCTCTGGAAAGCGGTCAATGACCAAACCAAGAAAGGAAGCGAGAATGCTCCCAACAAGAAAAAAATAAAAATCAATCATACTTATCTATTCGTAAAAAATGGGAGAAGTAGTATAATGGAGAAACATAGATAAGATGGTGAGGCAAAGATGATAATTCGTTTTGAAGAAAAGGTGAGTACAGAAAACGCTCAGCTCGTATGCAAATGGTCCAACTCTCTTGGCAAATCCTTTCAAGAACAATGGATGGGAACAATGATTCCTTTTCCCTTGACAATTCAAGTTTTGCAAGAGTTGGAAGGAATCTTTTCAATCTTTGATGGACAAGAGTTTGTGGGACTTATCCAGAAAATCAGGCTAGAAGGCAGGAATCTTCATATTGGAAGATTTTTTATCAATCCCGAGAAACAGGGGCAGGGCTTAGGTAGCCAGGTTTTCAGGAAATTTGTTAGTTTGGCCTTTGAAAATGGAGACATAGACAGTATTTCTCTAAATGTCTTCGAAGCAAATCAAGCAGCCCAGCACCTTTATCAAAAAGAAGGATTTGAAATCGTTCAAATGGTTGAAACACCTGTACGAAAATACATCATGAAAAAGGGGAGATAGGAGTTTAATTACAAATATAAAGAAAGCGAACAAAACAGAATTCTGATTTTCAGAAAACAGGTTTGTTCGCTTTTTATGATATACTCCCTCTTTTTAGCCTATTTATTAAATGTAATAGAAAATTAGGAATGTAGAATTGTATGATACAAACAAAGTGCAATAGCTGAGTGTGCAGCTGTAAAATCATTATAAGGTTCAATAATAACTTCAGGTAGGCGATTATAGAGCAATTTGGGTTTGTAGTTCATTTCACTATATAGTTTTTGGATGATGTGCTGATTTGTTAGTAAAGGACTATGTAGGTAGATTTTTTGAGAGTCAATCATCATACTGATATTTAAAATGGTTTGACTAAGATAGAGTAAGGCTTGATGGATAAGTGTGATTATTCCAGTGTCACCTAATTGATAAGCGGTTAAAATAACTTGGATATCAATATCATCGGCATTTTTGACTAAGCTAGGAAGTAAAGAATAGGTAGATTGATGATATAGAATTTTTGATTTTTTGATTAACCAAGATTCTCCAGCAAAAGTTTGTAAGCATCCCTTGCGCCCGCAACTACATTCTTCTCCCTCAGATGAAACAACTGTATGCCCTATTTCTCCAATCATTAGATTTCCTTTCCCATAAATGTTCCCGTCGTAGATATAAGAACAGTGCATACCTCTAGCAAAATGAAAATAAGCAAAATTAGGGTCATTCTGTTGGCGGCTAAATAGGCGTTTACCTATAGCCATACAGTTAACATTGTTAGAGAAAAACAAAGGCTTATCAAAGTGAGATTGAATCATTTCTAAGTCGATATGTTGCCATAAAGGATTGTTTGTTGTTATTTTATAATCATCTAAATAGCGACCAGGTAGCGCAATTCCAATTGCTTCTATTGCATAATCAGAGCAGTTATTTAAGAATTGCTTTAGTGTCTGGCTAATGAGTTGATTCCCCTTTTCTTGGATTAACTGTTTAGTAACAATTTCTTTCTCTTCTTTTAAGATGTTTCCTAGATTATCTCCTAAAGAAAAAGTAAAGTGTTTTTCAGATAGTTCACAACCAATGTAGTAAAATCGTTTAGCTTGAATATCTAGCAGGATTTTTTTCTTCCTACACTTGTATCGTGTTCGTCTTCACCAAGTTCTAAGAGAATGTTTTCTTTAATCAACTCATTTGTGATACTGCTGGTTGTTGCAGGTGTTATTCCTGTTTTTGTAGCAATTTCAATTCGTGAAATGGGGCCTAATGTATAAATTGTCTCCAGTATTTTAGCTCTTAGTTGTAATTGTTTCTTAGATAAGGTCATATTAGTTGTCTTTCTAGTTGTCAGATTTTTAAAATCTTATGATTTTTTGTTATGGAAAAATGTAGATGTTAATCTTTTTAAGCTTTTTAAGCTTTTCATTACCTACAAGTCTCTTTTTATTATATATTGATAATAAAAAATAATCAAATGTTTACACAAATCCTTGACAAGGCTTTCTTATAGTTGTAAAATATAAATAACAAAAGATAATCAAATAACAACTTGACGTCAAAAAATAAAGCTAATTGATAACTTTTGATAATAAAATATATTTAAGAGGAAGTGCAACGGAAAATAATGGAAAGTAATTCACAAGATAGAAAATAGAGTAGTATGTGATGATAGGGGTTCTTGCTAACAATGATATAGAGCCTAGTTGTTACGAAAATATTTCAATCAGTTGGAGGATTGAGAATGAAACGTTTAATTAGTGCAAATCCATCTGAGATATTAGAGATGAATGCTGAAGAATTAAAACAAAGTATTTTAGCAAGTGAAGGTAGAGTTGTTCTATCTGAAAATGTAGCCACTCGTGAGACATTTGTTGGAGATATCACTAATTCTGAAATTGCTAGAGCTTTTGGAGCTGACATGATTTTATTGAATTGTGTTGATGTTTTTGAGCCTAAAATTTATGCTTTGGATAGTTCAGGTGATGATGTTATTCATCGCTTACACCAGCTCGTTGCTTGCCCAATTGGTGTAAATTTGGAACCGATTGACCCATCTGCAAAGATGCTAGAGGAAACACAGGAAATTGTTGCAGGTCGTGTTGCAAACAGAGATACCTTTAAGAGGATTGAAGAACTTGGGTTTGATTTTGTTTGTCTGACTGGAAATCCAGGTACAGGAGTTAGCAATCAAGAGATTATCAAAGCAGTTCAATCTGCTAAAGAGAATTTCTCAGGTTTGATTATAGCTGGTAAAATGCACGGCGCTGGTGTAAAGGAACCTGTCGCGGATATTTCCGTTGCGGAGCAGTTGCTTGAAGCAGGTGCAGATGTGATTTTGGTTCCAGCTGTTGGGACAGTTCCTTCTTTTAACGATGAAGAATTACGCGCAGTGGTAGATTTAGTTCACAGTAAAGGTGGGCTAGTACTGAGTGCTATTGGGACTAGCCAAGAAACATCTGATACGGAGACAATTAGGGAAATAGCGCTGAGAAATAAAATTTGTGGAGTTGATATTCAACATATAGGTGACGCAGGATATGGGGGACTGGCAACAGTCGAGAATATTTATGCATTGAGCAAGGCAATTAGAGGAGTGAGACATACAGTATCTCGCTTGGCTAGGTCAGTAAATAGGTGATAAAGGAGTAAGCTATGGCTAAAGTAACAATTATGTTAGCATGTGCAGCAGGTATGAGTACAAGTCTGCTAGTGACAAAGATGCAAAAGGCAGCAGAAGATAAGGGGTTGGATGCAGAAATTTTTGCAGTTCCAGCTCCTGAAGCAGAAGAAATTGTAGCAACAAAGGAAGTAAATGTGTTGCTTTTAGGCCCTCAAGTTCGCTATTTACTAGGGGACTTTCAAGAAAAACTAAAAGATAGACAGATTCCTGTGGCGGTTATTCCGATGACAGATTACGGAATGATGAATGGTTCTAAAGTCTTAGATTTAGCTGAAAGTTTATTAGACTAAGATTGAGGAGAATGCTATGAATGAAAGTAATTTAGAATCTGTAATGGGGCTAATTATGTATGGTGGGGAAGCCAAAAGTAATGCTATGGAGGCTATTCAGGCAGCAAAAAAAGCTGATTTCTCAAAAGCCAATCAAAGATTAGCTGATGCGAATGCTGCCTTATTACAGGCGCATAAAGCTCAAACAGAAATGTTGACAAGAGAGGCACAGGGGGAAGAAACTTCAATTAGCCTCTTGATGGTACACGCGCAAGATCATTTAATGACGAGTCTGACCTTTGTTGACTTAGCAAAAGAAGTGGTAGAAGTGTACAAACGATTTGAAAAAAATTAGGAGTTTGGTATGAATACAATGTTGGATAAAATGCAAGAAAAACTTTCTCCAATTGCAATGAAAGTTGGGAATCAGAAGTTTTTAGTTGCTTTACGTGATTCATTTGTGGGGACTATGCCTGTTATTATGACAGGTTCCATTGCTTTGTTATTAAATGCTTTTCTAGTGGATTTACCACAACAATTTCACTTAGAAAGTATTACGAAAACCTTTCAGTGGCTTGTTGACATCAATAATTTGGTATTCAAGGGAAGTATACCAATTGTTTCATTGTTGTTCATCTATTGCTTGGGAGTGAATATCGCTAAGATTTACAAGGTTGATACAGTTTCTGCTGGTTTGGTATCACTTGCCTCGTTTGTCATTTCGATTGGAAGTACAGTTACAAAGAGTTTCCCTTTGGCAAATGTAGGAGATGTGAAATTAGATCAAATCCTACAAGGAATTGATAATCTAGCATTTGATGGTAAAAATCTGATGGTAACTATTGGGAATGTGATTCCAGGAAACCATATCAATGCTAGAGGCTACTTTACAGCCATGATGATTGGATTTTTAGCCTCTATTATTTTCTGTAAAGTAATGAAAAAGAACTGGGTAATCAAGTTACCAGATTCAGTTCCCCCTGCGATTGCTAAGCCGTTCACTTCTATCATTCCAGGATTTATGGCGATGTATATAGTAGCCATCTTGACTTATGTTTTCCATTTACTTAGCAATGACTTATTGATTGATTGGGTTTACAAGGTGTTACAAACGCCATTACTAGGTTTGTCTCAAAGTTTCTTTGCAGTTATTCTGATGATCTTTTTGAATAAGTTATTCTGGTTTTTTGGTCTCCATGGAGGAAATGTATTGGCTCCCATCATGGAAGGGCTATTTGGAGTTGCTATGTTAGCGAACTTGGATGCTTTCCAAAAAGGTGAACCGATTCCTTATATATGGACAAGTGGATCTTTTGGGGCGTTTGTCTGGTTTGGAGGATTAGGATTAGTACTTGCTATTTTAATTTTTTCAAGAAACAGTCATTATCGAAAAGTTGCCAAACTTGGTCTAGCACCAGTTCTGTTTAATATTGGTGAGCCGGTCAATTATGGTTTACCAGTTGTCTTGAATCCTTTGCTATTTATACCATTTGTACTTAGCCCAGTTTTCATGGCAACGGTAGCTTACTGGGCAACAAGCTGGGGTCTTGTTTCACCTGTTACGCAAAATGTTACTTGGGTAATGCCACCAATTTTATATGGTTTCTTCTCTACAGCATTTGATTGGCGTGCCATCATCTTATCAGTTGTTTGTTTGATTATTAGTGTCTTGACTTATTTCCCATTTGTGAAAATGGCAGATAAAACTGAATTGAGTTAAGGGTCTTACTTGCGTTTTTTGTGATAAAATAGAAATAGATTACGTGTAAGATGAGTTAGGTGTAGGATTTCTTATCTCCACTAAAATTGTTATTAGACAAAGGTTTATAGTCTGTTGAAGTTAGAATAGTACACTGTAACTTCTAAAACAGTGCTAGAAAATGATTTGAATTTTCTAATCGATTTAGTCATATTTTAGTTCATTTTTCTATAAAACATAACAAGAATGTTATCGCTTTATATAGAAAGATTGATATAGAAAGGGGTGCAGTAAAGGTAGATATCTTCTTGTGCCTCTTTTGCCATATTAGAAAGGAGATTTTATGGTTCAGACAAAACAGCCAAATATTATTTTGATTGTTGTAGATCAAATGAGAGCAGACGCCTTATCCTTGAATAGTAAGGATAAGCTAGTTAGCACTCCAACATTAGATATGATGGCTAGTGTAGGTTATAATTTTGAAAATGCCTATTCTCCAGTTCCTTCTTGCGTTCCTGCTAGGGCAGCTTTATTGACTGGCTTAGACCAAGATAAAAGTGGACGTGTTGGTTATCAAGATGAGGTGCCTTGGAATTTTACTAATACTCTTCCAAAAGTCTTTAAAGATATGGGTTATCAAACAGAGTGTATTGGTAAGATGCATGTTTTTCCTTCCAGACAGAGACTTGGGTTTGATCATGTCTTGCTTCACGATGGGTATCTACATGTTGATAGAAAGTATGACAAGGCTTATGGAAGTCAATTTGATTATGCTAGTGACTATCTAGCCTTTTTAAAGGGTAAAGTTGGTTATGATGTTGATTTGATTGATGACGGAATGGATTGTAATTCTTGGGAAGCTAGACCTTGGGATAAAGATGAGAAGTTACATCCAACAAACTGGGTTGTGAGTGAGTCCATTTCATTTTTACAAAGAAGAGATCCAACGGTTCCTTTTTTTCTCAAAATGTCTTTTGAAAAACCACATGCTCCATTAAATCCCCCAAAATACTATTTTGATATGTATATGGAACGCTTGCCTCAATTTCTCGATTTGCATATTGGGAATTGGGAAGTATTAGAAAAGCAAATTCCGTCTATTTATGCTTTAAGAGGGAAATTAAAGGAAGATGATCAAAGAAGAATGGTTGCTGCTTATTTTGGATTGATTACTCATATAGACCATCAAATTAGTCGCTTTTTGACTGCCCTAAAAGAATTTCGTCATGATAAAGATACGATTATCTGGTTCGTTTCGGATCATGGGGATCAGCTTGGTGAACATTATCTGTTTAGAAAGGGATATCCTTATCAAGGAAGTATCCACATTCCTTCGTTCATTTACGATCCGGCTGGATTGATAGCTGGTAATAGGGGAACAATCAAGCAATTAGTGAAAATCCAAGATATTTTTCCTTCACTCGTGGATTTGGCAGGAGGAACTACTACAGATGAACTAGATGGACGGAGTGTTAAGAATTTATTATTTGGACAGTACGAGGGGTGGCGAACAGAATTTCATGGTGAACATGCTTTAGGAAAAGATTCTAGTCAATATATCTTGACAGACCAGTGGAAATTTATCTGGTTTCCTGTTTTAAATCATTATCAGTTATTTGATATGAAAAAAGATCCGCATGAAATGAATGATTTGTATCCAAGTGAAAAATACCAACCTATTGTTCGTCAAATGAAGAAAAAATTAGTAGACTTTCTTAGATATAGAGAAGAAGGTTTTGTTGTGGATGAAGAGTTAGTTCCTGTTGAACTATCTAAAATAACACCCACTCTAACGAAAACGGGGGATACTTAATCATGAAGATGAAAAAAATCAAGGGTGGGACATTTATGATGGGAACAAATTCTGAAGAGGGCTTTTTAGATGATTTTGAAGGTCCTCAAGTCGCTGTTAGTGTAAAGGATTTCTCCATTGCGGATACTCCAGTTACGAATCAAGAATTTGCTCAATTTGTGAAAGAAACAGGCTATAAAACACTAGCTGAGCGACAAGAGTGGTCTTTTGTTTTTATATTGTTCGTTCCAGAGGCAGAAAGGGAGGGATATCCTCATCCTGCTGGGGCTCCGTGGTGGTTACAAGTTCCGAACGCTTGCTGGAAACATCCCTACGGTGAGAACAGTAATCTAGTGGGTTTAGAAGACCATCCAGTAGTTCATGTTGCTTTAGAAGATGCATTGGCTTTCTGTAATTGGAGCGGAATGTCTTTACCGACTGAAGCACAGTGGGAATATGCTGCTAGAGGAGGAAGACAATCTGAATATCCTTGGGGAGATACTCTTTTAGAAGGTGGATATTATCATGCCAATACTTGGCAAGGAAGATTTCCTTATGAAAATACTGCTTTAGATGGATTTATAGGAACGGCTCCTGTCTATGAATTTTTACCTAATGATTTTGGTCTATATCAAATGATTGGGAATGTTTGGGAATGGTGTCGCAATCCGAGATATACCTTATTAGCTAGTTTTAATGAAGATGACTATGAGTTGCCAAAATATGGGATACAAGAGGAGGAGTATGCTATCAGAGGAGGTTCCTTTTTATGTCATTGTTCTTATTGTAATCGATACCGAGTAGCTGCTAGAAATGGATGTATTTCTACTTCAACTAGTAGCCATCTAGGTTTTAGATGTTTGAAAGAATAGGATGGACTTAAAAAGTGGTTGAGATTATTTATTTTCTAATCATTATAATAGCTAGTGGATTGGGTTCTATATCAGGCATGGGTGGTGGAATTATAATTAAGCCACTTATGGATAGTTTTGGATACCATTCGGTCAGTGATATTGCTTTTTATTCTAGTTTCTCTGTTTTTATAATGGCGATTATTTCAACAATCAAAAGATTTTCACAAAGTAAAGAGATAAAATGGAGATTGATTTTTACGGTATCCTCTTCTTCTGTTTTAGGAGGATTTCTAGGTCATCTTATTTTTCAAGTTCTGTTATCTCAATTATCAGTACGGCTAGTATTCATTGTTCAAATGATTTTACTATTTGTGATGCTACTTGTATCATTTGTTTTAGCAGATTTTAAAAAAACTTATCAATTTGATAAGATAGGATTCTATATGATTTGTGGTCTTCTATTGGGCTTGATTTCTAGTTTTTTAGGGATTGGTGGTGGTCCGCTCAATGTATCTTTATTGATGGTGTTTTTTTCTATTTCGATAAAAGAAGCAACGATGTATTCTCTTGCAATTATTTTCTTTTCCCAGTTGTCTCATTTGGCTACAATTGTTGTGGTTACAGGTTTAAATCAGTATCATTTAGCACCTGTTCCAGTTATTTTTCTTGCTTCTATATGCGGAGGGGTATTGGGGACGGTTGTATCAAAAGTCTTACCTGAAAATTGGGTAAGATACTGTTTTAAAGGGATGTTATTCTTTGTCATGGGAATAACTTTATATAATTTATTTCATATTTTGTAAGGTCAGTGTGAAAATATTTAAATAGACTTCCTGTAAAAACTGGATTTAACGCCCTCTATTTGTCAAATTAAGCTAGACAGTCTTACCAACTCAGAAAATACCTGATGAGGTGTTTGGTATCCAAGGGATTTAGGTGGGATGTGATTTCTTGAGGCTGGGAAAAAAGTCTTTAAAATTAAAAAACGTATAATATCAGGTGTTGAAACTTTGATATTATGCGTTTTATTGTGGGAATATTTATTTCATTTTCCTGAAATTGAGTTTTTGCCCAGCCTAAAATTCTTGACTGACTTTGTTGAAATCTGTCTACTTTGGCAAGTCATGACACCTTAAAAGTCTATTTGAATGTTCGTTGAGACACCGCTGTCTTGGACATCCTAGATTCGCAAAAAAGCTCTCACTATCGTGCTGATTGGAAATATCTTTCCATTTTGAAAACTCTTTTCCCCAGTCAAATGTAATAGATTTAAAGAGGTTCACTAGAAATTGTGCTAGCCACCCTTGGATGGATTCTGCCACATATTTTGCCTTACGACTCTTGGTCTTCAAACTGACAATCAATTGACTATACCTGTTCGCTTACAAATAGGAGAGAACTTTTTACGAAAATCTAATGAATATGCCATAAGAACATTATACCGCAACGTGTACTATTTTTGGTTCATTTTACTATAGAAACTATTGAAGCACCTGTACGAAAATACATCATGAAAAAGGGGAGATAGGAAACAAATAAAGGCTTTTCCTGTTTTATGTAGATGTTCACACATGAAAATTGAAAGAATTTTAGAAAGCTGATTGGAGTGATTTTATTCATGATAGGAAAAAGGATCTGGTCAAAAATGATTGAGAAATAGTTGCTTAAAAAGCGTTTGCATGATACTATATATTGAAAGGAGGTGATAATATGGTAGAACAAAGAAAATCAATTACCATGAAAGATGTTGCTTTAGAAGCAGGAGTTAGTGTTGGAACAGTTTCACGTGTGATTAATAAAGAAAAAGGCATTAAAGAAGTAACTTTAAGGAAAGTTCAAAGGGCTATAAAAACATTGGACTATATCCCTGATAATTATGCTCGAGGTATGAAAAAGAATAGAACAGAAACTATCGCTTTGATTATTCCGAGCATATGGCATCCATTTTTCTCGGAGTTTGCCTATCATGTTGAGAAAGAGTTATTAAAATATAATTATAAATTATTTATTTGTAACGCTGATAGCGATTCACAAAATGAAATCGAATATATCGAAATGTTGAAACAAAATAAAGTGGATGGAATTATTGGTATTACATATTCTGATATTGACAAATATATTTTATCCGATTTACCGTTTGTAAGTATAGATAGACATTTTTCGGAAAATGTATGCTATGTTACTTCAGCAAATTACAAAGGAGGACAAACTGCAGCAGAGGAACTGGTTAGAAGGGATAATAAGCACCTTGCTTTTATTGGTTCAATTAATATGTATGAGAATGAGACTATACTCAGAAGTAAAGGATTCAGAGAAAAAGCTAAGGAATTAGGAGTAGATGTCTATAATTTTGAAATGAAAGAACCTTTAATAAATCCTGAAAATCAGATAAGAGTTTTTTTGCAATCTCATAAAGAAATTGATGGTATATTTACAATAAATGATATGATGGCTCTGAGAGTTATTAGTGTTATGAAAGAACTGGGGAAAATAGCACCTGATGATTACCAGATAATTGGGTTTGATGGTTTAAAAACTTCTGTCGATCAATCTTATCTAGTGTCTACAATAGTTCAAGATATTGGTATGATGGCAAAAGAATCTGTTGCAATGATACTGAAAATGATTAAGCGAGAAGAGATTCTAGAAAAACGAATCGTAATTCCCACATATTTTTGGGGAGATAAAACAACAAAAAAAATTTAAAAAGCGCTTGACAATTAATGAAAGCGCTGTTATAATATAATCAACAAATGAAACGTTTCAAAAAGGAGGAAAATAATGCGTAAAGGTACAATGTTATCTGTTGTTGCGGGGCTATCGTTAGCTATACTTGCAGGTTGTAGTGGAGGAACTAACTCAAAACAAGCTAGTTCTTCAAATGATATTAAAGTCTGGGTACAATTCTCTGACGAAACCAATGAAGGAAAAGCTTGGCAAAAAGTTGTTGACAACTTTAATCAATCAGGAAAAAGTAAGTACAAAGTTGTAACTGAGTATATTCCTCGTAGTGGTAGTGGTGGAGGATATGAAGACAAGGTTAATGCTGCTATCACGACTAATAGTCTTCCAGATGTTATTACCCTTGATGGACCAAATACGGCAGCTTATGCAAAATCTAAAGTGATTACTCCGCTAGATGATTATCTAAAAGATAATAATATGGATGATGTTTTGGACAGTATTAAACAACAAGGAACTTATGATGGCAAATTCTATGCATTTGGATTTTCTGAATCGAATGTTGGTGTTTATTACAACAAAAAAATGTTCAAAGAGGCCGGAATTGCGGAATCAGAGCTTCCAACGCTAGAAAAGCCATGGACATGGGATGAATTTAATACGATTGCTAAAAAATTGAAAGATCATTATAACAAACCGGCAATTGATTTTCGTATTAATTCAAACGATGAAATGTTACCATATGCTTATATGCCGTTGATTTGGTCAAATAATGGTTCTGTCGTAAACGAAGATGGAACAAAGGCAGAAGGATACTTCAACTCAAAAGAGAGTGTAGAAGCAGTTCAATTCATTCAAAATCTTGTAAAAGAAGGTTATACAACTGTTAGTCCAGTCGAAAAAGGTTTTGAAACAGGAGAGTATCCAATGCTTTTGAGTGGTTCTTGGACGATTGCTGACATGAATACAAACTACAAAGATATTGATTTTGGTATCCTTCCTTACCCAGTATCTAGTAAGACGAAAAAATTAGTATCCCCTTCAGGTAGTTGGCAATTAGCTGTTACGACAAAATCTGATAAAAAAGAGGCAGCATCTGAATTTGTTAAATTTGCTACAAATACAGAATCAAGTGAAATTATTAGCTTGGGGAATTCGGTCCTTCCGATTCGTAAATCTACAATTGAAAATATCAAAGATAAAGTGTCCGAACCAATGCGTTTCTTGATGGAACAAAATTCAAAAACAGCTCATGCTCGCCCAGTTGTCGTAGCATATCCTCAGGTTTCTAGAGCTTTTCAACAAGCGATGCAAGATATCAGCTATTATGAAGAAAATCCAAATGTGCAAAAAGTCTTGGATACTCGTACAAAAGAAATGCAAACTGCTATTGATCAGTCACTCAAATAATCTGTAAAAAAGAAGGTGGAAGGAAAATGTTTGGAACTACCTTCCCCTTTCTTGTTAATAGCCTAGTTTGATATATATGATTAAAGGAGATGGATATGAGTAAAGAAACTGTTGTGGATACAAAAAGACGTGAAAAAATAAAGGATAACATACTAGGTTATAGTTTTTTAGCTCCAGCTTTAATTTTATTAGGTATCTTTTTAGTAATTCCAGTTGGAATGGTCATTTATTACGCTTTTACAGATTATTATTTGTTGACACCAGATGAAAGAAAATTTGTTGGACTTGAAAATTTTATTCGATTAACAAAAGATCCGATTTTCTTAAAGAGCTTCTTGAATACTTTGAAATTTGTTGTTTGGATTATTCCAGTTCAATTGGGAGCGGCCTTAGGAATGGCTTTGATTGTTAATAAAAAGCGCAAAGGGAATATGTTTTTTAAAGTGGCTTTTTTTGCTCCAGTTGTCATGTCCTTGGTAGTTATTTCTATTCTTTGGCTTTATCTTTTAAATCCAAATAGTGGCTTATTAAATGCTATTTTAAATAAGGTAGGTATTGCTTCTCAACCTTTCTTGACTAGTCCTAAACAAGCTATGTATGCAATTGTTTTTGTTTCTGCTTGGCAGGGTGCAGGTTATCAGATGCTTTTATTTTTAGGAGGAATGCAGAATATTCCACAAGATGTCTATGAAGCTGCTGAATTAGATGGATTCTCAAAGTGGGCTCAGTTTCGTTATATCACGATGCCCCTACTAAAACCAACAGCCCTGTTTGTATTGTTAACAACTTTAATTTCTGCCTTTAAACTGATTGTGCAACCAATGGTTATGACACAAGGTGGTCCATTAAACTCAACAATTACTATGGTGTACTATATTTATCAACAAGGCTTTACTGATCGTCTTGTAGGATATTCTAGCTCAATCGCTTTAGTGTTTACAACGTTAATTGGTATGATTAGCTTAGTACAACGTCGCGTTCTGAAGGAGGATGACTAAGATGAAACGATTTAAACCAACAACAATCTTAGAATATATTCTGTTAACCCTATTGGCAGGACTCTTCCTTTTTCCTATGGTTTGGATGGTAGTTTCAGCTATGAAGCCAGAAGCGGATGTTTATAAAAATTTGACTAGTTGGCAAGCCTTCTTACCAAGTTTAAATCCTGCTGATTGGTTTAAACCTTATCAGGAAGTATTTGAGCGATTTAGTATTTTTACCTATCTAGGGAACAGCATTTTTTATGCTGGAACGTTTGCTATTGGTTCTATTATTGTCAATGCACTGGCCGGTTTCGCTTTTGCAAAAGTCAATTTTTCAGGTAAGAAAATTTTATTTGGTTTCTTACTTGCTTTACTTATTATTCCAGTAGAAACTGTGTTAATTCCACAATTTACCATTATCAATTCCCTAGGTTTGGTCAATAATCGTCTTGCAGTTATTATTCCAGGATTGGCGAGTGTATTTAATATTTACTTATTTAGGAATTTCTTTATTGCAATTCCAGAAGAGATTCTTGAGTCTGCAAAGATGGACGGAGCAAGTATCGTTAGAATTTTCTTTAGAATTATGCTTCCAATGTCTAAACCTGCAGTTGCTACAGTTGGTGTTTTATCATTTATTTCAAGCTGGAATGATTATATTTGGCCATTGATGGTTTTGACAGATTCTTCTAAATTTTCAATGCAGGTTGCAATTACAACTATTAATACAACTCAACCAGTTTATATCAATCAGGTAATGGCTGTATTAACTATTTCAACGATTCCGTTGATTTTGGTCTATGTAGTCGCTCAGAAATA
Organism: Streptococcus sp. 1032; assembly: GCF_013277015.1. NCBI lineage: Bacteria > Bacillati > Bacillota > Bacilli > Lactobacillales > Streptococcaceae > Streptococcus > Streptococcus sp. 1032. Next base: position 97,251 of record NZ_VMMD01000009.1, read on the forward strand.
TATTGTTCAAGGTCTGGGTGGTTCCGGAACTGGAATAAAATAGGATATACTTATGATAAATAAAACATTTACAGTAGAAAAAGCCAATCGTTTTATAGCAGAAAATAAACATCTCGTAAATACTCAATATAAGCCTGAAGCACATTTTTCAGCTGAGATTGGTTGGATCAATGATCCAAATGGATTTGTCTATTTTCGTGGAGAATACCATCTCTTTTATCAATTCTATCCATATGATAGTGTTTGGGGGCCTATGCACTGGGGACATGCTAAAAGTAAGGACTTGGTAACTTGGGAGCACTTGCCAGTGGCACTTGCTCCTGACCAAGATTATGACCGCAATGGATGTTTCTCAGGTTCTGCCATTGTCAAGGATAATCGCCTCTGGCTCATGTACACTGGACACATCGAAGAAGAAACCGGTGTTCGTCAAGTGCAAAATATGGCATTTTCAGACGACGGGATTCACTTTGAAAAGATTGAACAAAATCCAGTTGCAACAGGAGCAGACTTGCCAGATGAGTTGATTGCTGCTGATTTCCGTGATCCAAAACTCTTTGAAAAAGATGGACGCTATTACTCCGTAGTAGCTGCCAAACATAAGGATAATGTGGGCTGTATCGTTCTACTAGGGTCCGATAACCTAGTAGAATGGCAGTTCGAATCCATCTTTTTAAAAGGGGTAGAACATCAAGGATTTATGTGGGAATGCCCAGATTACTTTGAGTTAGATGGGAAGGATTGCCTTATTATGTCACCCATGCGTTATCAGCGTGAGGGAGACTCATATCATAACATCAACTCATCGGTTTTGTTCACGGGTAAGGTGGATTGGGAAGAAAAACGTTTTATCCCAGAATCAGTTCAAGAAATTGATCATGGTCAAGACTTCTATGCTCCACAAACATTGTTGGACAATCAAAATCGTCGTATCCTGATTTCTTGGATGCAGACATGGGGGCGTACTCTTCCAACCCATGACCAAGAACACAAGTGGGCATGTGCCATGACTTTACCTAGAATTCTAAGATTGGAAGATGGCAAACTAAGACAATTCCCTGTTAAAAAAGGCCAATATCAAATCCAAATAGATAAAGATTGTCAATACCATTTAGGAAATGATACAGATTATCTTGAATTTGGTTATGACAGTAATGCGCAGCAAGTTTACATTGATCGTAACCATCTTGTTCAAAAAATTCTAGGTGAAGAAGAACAGGATACTAGTCGACGGTATGTAGATATTGAAGCTAAAGAATTGGAAGTTGTTCTAGATAAAAATTCCATAGAGATTTTTGTCAATCAAGGTGAAGCAAGCTTGACTGCAACTTATTACCTAACAGTGCCAGCTGAGCTATCACGAATCGATTAAAAATTAAGTAACTTCTCCTAAAGAAAAATCTCTTTCTATAAATGTTGAAAGAGATTTTTTTGTTTGATTAGATAGTAGAAAAGGCGAAAAGATGCTTATATACTTGAGGAGGAAGCCGTTTGAGACAAGAAAAAAAGCCTTGATGTTAAGGCTTTTCCTGTTGTATTTAGATGCCCCCTACAGTCGATTTAGAGTTCAAATAAGTAAAAATGAGTAACAAAAATATTGATAAATCAAGGTTTTGCCACTCTCTAAATTGCCTGTAAAAATAAAAGGTAGAACAAAAGTAGAACATTTTTTATCTTATTTCTTTAAGGATAAGTATCAAGGCATCTAAAACTCGGGAGCGTTGTTCAGTTGGAAGAGTTTTTAATTCATCAACAAGTAGAGAAATTTTGGGGTCTTCTTCTTTTAATTGTATATCAAAGAATGTATCTAAATCTACTTCTAAGGCTTCCATTACTTTCTCTAGCGTTTGAATCTTTAAGTTAGTTGAAAGATTTTCTAATTTGTAGATATAATTAGTACCCAAATCAGCCATCTCTTCTAGTTGTTCTTGAGTATATCCTCTTTCTAAGCGCAATAGACGGATTCTTTTAGAGATGTAATCTTGAAGATTGGTTTTGTTATTTGTCATGTAGTACCTCGCTACTTACATGATACAGTCAAAATGGTACAAATTTTAGACTTTTTAAAGTTATTTTACACATAAATAACCTTTAAAGGTTGTTTTGTGGTATAATAAGTTTATAAAGAAAAAAGAGGAAACAATATGAAAAAATCAACAATCGCAATGACAGCAGCCGCAGCTGCTACAGTTTCTCTATTTAACACAGTAGGCGCAGAAGAAGTCGCTCCAAAACCAGTGAATGTGGAAGCACCAAAGGCGGAAGTTGTGGAAACAACTGCTTCTGCGGTAGCGACAAAAGAAGAAGTTGCTACAAAAGAAGCAGAAGCTAAAAAAGCGGATCAAGCTGTAGCGGAAGCCACACAGGCGATAAAAGACGCCAAGCGTGCTACAAATGAAGCAGATTCTCTTGTCAATGAGAAAACAGAAGCTGTGAAAAAAGCAGAGGATTTTGCGAAAAAGGCAAGCCCAGCAGTTATTACAGAAGCTGAGAAAGCAGTTACTAAGGCAGAAGCAGAAGTTCCTGCGAAAGCAGAAGCGGTTAAAAATGCAGAAACAAAAGCTACAGAAGCAAACCAAGCGGTATCTGCACAAGAAGCAGTTGTAGCAGAAAAAGAAGCTACTCAAGCTACAAAAGAAAAAGCACTTACAAGTGCCACAGAAGCGGTTCAAATCGCCACAGACGCTGTTAATGGCAAAGGTTTGGAAAATGCCAAGGAAGCCCAAAAAGAAGCCGTAGAAGCCGAAAAAACAAGCAAACAAGCGCAAACAGATGCAGAAACTGCTCTTAAAGAAGCAGAAACAGCAAATCAAGCTACAAAAGCGCAAATTGAAGAAACAAAGGCAGAGATTGCTACAAAAACTCAAGCGGTATCGGATGCCAAAGCAGAACAAGAAAAGGCAGACAAAGCAGTAACAGGCCTAACTGCTGAGTATAACCAAGCGGTATCTGCTTTGAAAGCTATTCAAAATACAAAACAAGGTACAATTACTTTAGCTCCTAAGTTTATTGAAGCTGTAAAAGCTCGTGTAGCTCTCTTGAAAGCAGTTGAAAATGGAGAATACAACGATCGTTTAGATGAAGTTCCTGTTAAGTTTAAAGAAACTCGTGCAGAAATTCTGAAAACTCAATTGGAAAATGCTCAAATCAATCATTTTGTACCTGTAGAATCTGATTCTAAAGATACTAAGAAATATGATTTGAATAATCTACCAGAAGATTTTAAACGTGATTTGACTCTCTATGCAGCAGACCTAACAAATCAAATGCGTCGTCAACTTGGTTTGTCTGATGTGAAAGTGACTGAGGATTCATTCCATTTTGCAGATAAAATTGCACGTGAATACGAAAAAGATGGTGTTACCCCTGAGTTGCTAGATAGCTACCGTGCTAAGAAAAATGGTCATGGACACTATGCTATCGGTATCAATAAAGTTGCTAAAGAGTATGGTTTGAATGATGGCATGTCTGAAACTGACCGTAAAGAGGGAGAAGGTCGAGGGCTTCAAAGTTATGAGAATTCAGTAAACTTTATTGAAACTAATCCTAAGAAGAAGTCTGAATTAGAATACTTAACTAAGTCAGAAATTCGTACTAAACTCTATGAGTCTTTGGTTATGTTTGTATCTACAGAAAATGATTATGGACATACTCGTGGTACACTTGGTTTTGAAAAAGGTGACACTACTCTTTATTACGGAGGTTTTGGTGCTAGTCAAGTAGCAGGTATGTATACTTTGCACACAGTACCGGGTATCCCAGAAACATTCATGGCTAACTCAACTTTTAGTCGTACAGAAGTGGAAAATCCATATACTAAAGCTAGAGACACAGATAGTGTTAAAAAAGCTGAGGCTTTGGTAGCTACTAAAAAAGCAGAAAAAGCACAAGCAGAACAAACTCTTAAAACTGCTAACCAAACTGTAGCTGAAGCAGAGACTGCATTGCAAACTGCAAACTCAAACTTGAAAGCACAAGAAGCTAAGTTGGTAGATACAGTAGCCTTGAAACAAGCTCTTCAATCTGCTACAACCACTCATAATCAAGCCGTAGTCGCTCTTTCAAATGCCAATGCCTTGGTTGCTACCTTGTCTGCTACAAAGGCAGATAAAGAAGCGAAGTTGGCAGAGTTGAAAGCAACTGCAAAACAAGCAGAGAAAGAATTTAACCAAGCAAAAGAAGAAACCAAAGCAGAGAAAGCAACTCTTTCTTCTCTTCAAGCAAAAGCAGAAGAAGCTACTCAAGCGGTATCTGTTGCCAAAGAAGCACTTAACCAAGCAAAAGCACAAGTTGTTTCTTCAAAAGAGTTGGTTCAAGATTTGAAAGTTGCTGTCAAAGAGCTTGAAACTCGCAAGGCAGAGTTGAAAGATGCAGAAGAAGCGCTCAAAGAAGCAAAAGCAAACCAAACAACTGCACAAGAAGCACTTGAAGCAAAAGAAAAAGTAGCCAAAGAAGCGCATAAGGCTTATGCAGTAGCAAAAGCAAGTTATGAAGCAGAGCAAGCTCGTCTTCAAGCAGAAGAGTTGAAGAAACATCCTGTAACAGAAAAGGGTATCCCTGAAGTCCGTCCAGCTCTTCCAGAGTACGTACTTCCAACAACTCCATCTGTTCCTAGCGTTCCTGTAGCTCCTGTAGCTCCTGTTCTTCCAACAACTCCACGTGTTGAAGTTCCTGTTGTAAATAACAATGGTGGGGTGTTTGGCCAAGATAAAGCCAAAGTAGATGTAGTTGCCAAACAAAAAACGGAAACTAAGACTGCAAAAGATTCTCAGACTGGTAACTGGATTGAGACAGCTGGTCGCTGGTGGTATCAGCATGAAGATGGTTCATACACTACTAATGGTTGGGAACTAATCAAGGGTACATGGTATTACTTTGACAATACAGGCTGGATGCAAACTGGCTGGGTCAAAACTGGTGGCTCATGGTATTACTTGAATGAAACAGGTTCACTGGCTACAGGCTGGGTCAAAGACAATGGCACATGGTACTATCTTAAAGATAGCGGTAAAATGGCTACTGGTTGGGTAAAAGATAATGATACATGGTATTACCTTGATAGCGCTGGAACTATGAAAACAGGCTGGTTTACAGTTTCTGGTAAATGGTACTATGCCTATAGCTCAGGAGCTTTGGCAGTGAATACTACTACACCAGATGGCTATACGGTCAATGCCAATGGTGAGTGGGTATAAAGACAAAATTGTAATAATAAAAAGAGAGAGCGATTGCTCTCTTTTTTGAATTTAGTAGTAAATTACGTTAAGTGATATGATTATAAAAATAAATATTTTAATAATTATTTATTGTTTTCTCCATCTTTAATTATGCTTATCAAACCCATCTCTCTCATATATACTTCAAAATCTTCCATACTCATCATATGTTCTATATATTCAATTATGCTTGTAAAACCCATCTCTCTCATATATACTTCAAAATCTTCCATACTCATCATATGTTCTGTATATTCAGTTATGCTTGTAAAACCCATCTTTCTCATATATACTTCAAACTCTGCCTCTTCATCTATAATAGCAAGTAAATAAGTTTTAAACTTGATAAGTAATTTATGGGGTGAAGGTGATTTAATTTCTGTTTGAAGTGTATCATTAATCTGATTAATTACATTAGAGGTTAAAAATTTCTTATTTCTTATCTCTTTAGGTAATTTATTTTGTAGTTTTGGTTCTAGTTCAATTTTTAGGTATTTTTTAAGATTAAAAACTAGTTCAAGTATTTCCACTAGGATAAGGAGAGACTGTGTAGGGAGTATATTTAAAAAATTATAGATTGTATTTAGTGATTTTTCTTTATTAAAAGATGCACTATTAAAATCTTTACTAGACTCAACATTTTTAAAGTTTTCAATTAATCCATCAATTAGCTTAGCCCATGATTTTATATCTAAGTCTACTATTGTTTGATTGGTATCAAGAAATAAATGTAGTGTTAGATTTTTTCCAGATAATTCAGAAGAATATTGAATAATAGAATTAGATATTATTTCCAAATTCCTTGGTTCTAATTCTTTAAAAAATGATTGCAGTAAATCTAGTTTATCACTTCTATTTATAGGATAACTGAGACTTTTTTGCAAATCGGTTAATCCTTCATAGATACGAAATTCATCGAACAGTTTGAAAGACGTTGGTATGTTACGTATATGTTTTATGTAAACTTCCTTTGTTGTTCTCGTTCTAACTTTATTTTGGAAATTTTTAGAACGTTGAATCCAGTTATATAACGTTTTTTCAGAATTCGGAGCATCTCCTTTAAAATATTCATCAAGAAATGCTTTATCCGTCAGATCTTTATTGTCTTCTCTCAGTATTCTGACTATAGTATAGAAAATATTGATGTTGCTAATAAATTTAGAAAATAATTCGTTGTTTTCTAAATTACGGTAGTTACTTTTTTTTTTCATCTTATTGACGAAGTGATTAAGCAAAATTCTATTACTTTCATCACTTCTATATAGTAAAAATTCATTAAAATTATTTTCTTGGGAAATCATGACCGATACTCCTTGTTTATTATTTTGATTATCATAACATAATCTGAATTGAATGCAATGTAAAATAAGAGAAGTATTTTTATATAAATAAATTTTTATTTTACTGAATCGCGTTCTTGTTTTGGGTTAAAATAAACTTTTAAAATACATTTAGCGTTTTACACAATCTATAGTAAAGAGGATGTGGTTAATATGAAGTAGAAGAACTATATAATTTCACTAATACGTGCTTCTATATAATAGAATGTTTTGATTATAACATAAGCTGAATTGAATGCAATGTAAAATAAGAGAAGTATTTTTATATAAATAAATTTTTATTTTACTGAATTACGTTTTTGTTTTGGGTTAAAATGAACTTGTAAAATACATTTAGTGTTTTCAAGATTTATAGAAAGGATGTGATTAATATGAAGTAGAAGAGGTATGTAATTTCGCTATTTTCACTACTATGTGATTCTCTACATATATTAGTAGAAATGTTAATGAATAGAGATAGAAAAGAGAACAATCATGAATTGTTTAACATTACAGACAGCAGGTTTACTACTTGGTGTCTCAGATAGTAAAGATTTTGAGACAGCTGTTGTAGTTGGTGCGACTTTCCAGATTGGGAGCCGGACAGCAAATGGAAGGTTTACAACACATTCAATTAAAGTTATGAATGTAAATGCTAGCGACTTTATAAAGTATTTAGATAGTGTAGTTACATTAACACTTTCAAATACTACAATTAGCTCGTATATTTCAGGGAATAGTGCTTCTTTATCAATTAAAGCAGACTCTGTAAAAGTCTCTCAAGCCAGCTGAGGTACTTAATATGTTTAAAAACAAGTATAGAGTAGCAATAGATTATTTCAAAAAACGTACAGAGTTAGAGAAGTTTTTACTAATTCTTGTGTCGTTAGCTTTATTGATTAGCTTTATTTATGCTTTACCAGCTATTTTGGATCTTTTATTAAAAATGGTTGTTTTACTGCTTATAGCGTTACCGTTTGCTGTGTGGGTTGGTTTGAATACAAAACGAGAAGAAGTTTACTATGATAATAGCAAACTCTCTCTGTGTTTCAAACAAATTGTAAGTAGATTGGATTCAGACTCTAAAAATCGTTATCTTTTTCAAAAATGGCAAGCAGTTCGAGCGAGCAAGAAAAAAACTGCAAAAATTATTGAAGTAGTGTGTGTGACAGATTCAAATGTAAAAGACTTCAACTCTAATGAAGTTGAAGCTCAAATAAATATTTATTTGTCAGAGTTTCTTGAAAATCATGCTATGACATCAACAAACGCTGAAAGCTTTTCGTGTCAATCAGTAGCAGTAGCCGAGTATAATAACGTGAACTATCTATTTATACGCTTTTTGCTTGCTGTTAATGGGAATGAAGCTAGTTCTTTCAAGAAAGAATTAGATGTATATAAAGCTAAACAAGAAAAAATAGTGCAGGTAGAGGATAGTGATTTCAGTAATTAATGCTGTACTAGATGCTGAGTTATTGAAGAGAGGAATTCACTTTCCTCTCCCAATAGATGTAAAAAAACCACATTTAGCAATTTTTGGTTCGAGTGGAAGCGGTAAGACATATGCAAGTCAGTTACTACTTGCAAAAGCAGTTTTGAGCTCTGCAAAATTAGTTGTCGCAGACTTCAAAGGAGATTTAGAGTTTTCATTTCTTGAGAATCAGGAGAATTTTTATAGATTTGAAAGAGTAGGATTGTTCTTTGATTTTGTATCTGATACTTTGCTGAAAAACAGGCAATCTGGACAAGATGAAAGTAGAAGTCTAATCATATGTTTTATTGATGAGATGAGTGCGTATTTTACGATGCTAGAAAAGAAGGAACGTGATACTAGGATTAGACAACTTTCAAGGATTTTGATGCTTGGTAGATCTTTTAATATTCATGTTTGGATTAGTCAGCAAAGACCAGATGCGGAATATTTTGGTAAGTCGAGAGAAAATATACATAATATTCTACTTCTTGGGTCATTCAGTAAAGAAGTATTAAATATGTTAATAAGCGATGAGAAAGATGTAGTAAATCGTAAACATTCTAGAGGTAGGGGATATCTCATTAGTTCTGGAGAAGCAACTAAAGAAATAGTTGTTCCGATTTATAATGTAGCTAAAGTTCAGAGCAAGATTTTAGAGGGTATGTATAAGAGTAGTGAGGCAGTTGACTCTGAGTAGCCCGTGGCGAAGCAGAATGTCTTACTGCCTCGCTCGGCTCTGCCGAGCAGTAGGGGGATATGTAATAACCCCCGTTCCATTGTCACCTAAATTCTTTGCTTTAGAAATCCCACTTTAGGGAAAGAACTTCTCTCTACTTTAAAAAGCTCTCAAATCAAGTCTTTTCGTACTTGATAAAACTTAGGGTGCTTATTCCTTGAAATAGTGGAATAATTAAAATATAGAAATTTCGCTACTCAAGTAATAGTTAACAAAAATAATCCACCGCCTTGTTAATTTTCACTTATTAGGCGAACTGAAAGAAGGAGATTATGTCTTATAAAAATGAAATTGAAGAGTATCTTCAAAAAAACAATAACCGCAAGCCAGTCATCATGACTAGTATCGATGAAGCTACGTTTGTCATCAAACCGACAGAAGATACTGTAGGAGAATATCCAGATAATTGGCATCAAATTGCTTTATCTCTATCTGAAACAGTAGCAGAAAAGCTATCCCTCCCAGTTCTATTTGGAGATTATATTCCACTGAAAACCTCACCAGCAGGCTATACTGACGGCTTTACCTTTCAGAATCTCCCTTATTACTTTGCGATTGCTTGGCATCAAACTAATTTTACTATGGGAATTATCCTGAAATTTTCTGCATCGGCTTTGTCTCACTATAAAGCCTCCTATCAAGACTATTATAGTGAAGCAATTGACGTTCACAATATAGCACAACTGCTGTACGCTGACTATTATGACTTGCGCCTCTCTCGTATTGACCTTGCTGTTGATTACTTTAATTATCCAATGTCTGTCAGTGAGCTTTACCAAAGTATGAAAGGTAAGCGATATATCATTACCAATCACAAGGGACGTAAAAATGTTTCTAACATTAGCGCTCAAGAAGTAAATGGTCAGGCGCAAACGATATATATTGGTAGCAAGAAAAAGAATGTAAATGCTCTGTTGCGGATCTATAACAAGTATCAGGAACAATTAGACAATCAAGGTCGCTATATGCACTTAACTAAGTATTGCAATTCTTGGGTCCGTATGGAAGCTTCTTACAAAGGAACTTATAGCAATCAAATACTAGCCTTACTTCTTGATATTGATAGCCCTCAAGATTTGAGCAAGCTCATTGTTAATAAAATGATTGACAAGTATTGTTTTCATGACACCAAGACTGGTCAACTGTTGCCATTCACTAGTGATTTACTTAAAGGATTTGGTAGCTTCCCAGAGCTTGAATCCTTAAACTCTCGAAATAATGATTTATTAGCAACCATTTCTTATTTGTTAAAAGGTAGCGGATTTTATCCACTTCTAAAGAAAATTGAGGAAATTTGGGGTACGCAAGCCCGTAATCACTTTATCATTAGGCTAATTCAAGAGTATGAGTGGAACTACCTACCAAACCAAGATGTTGAGCTATGGATTAACAAATTTGGTTCAGAGCTCTCTCAATTAAATTATAAAGAGTATTTTGAAGATAGTTTTAATTTATTCTATCAAAAAAACAATATTACTCCGAAACGACCTAAAAATAAAGAGTAATATTGCGTGAAAAATAGTATAGGGATGATTTTCACCATCTCTATACTATTGTCTCATAAAAAAGGAGAATTTTCTATGACTGAGATAAATAAAATTACTGTTGATTTAATCAATATAGAGATACAATTGCCAGAAGATAAAATTATCGTTGATAGAAAAGAATATGATAATTTACAACATAACTCTTCTCAAGGTAGGTATATGACCTTATCTGATGTTCTACAACTTTTATCAGTTTCAAGACCGTGGTTACTTGATAATGTATTGTATAACCCAAAAATCCGTAGAGAAATTGATGTTGAATTAAATCCAAATGGGTTTGTTAAATATCCTGAGAACCAAGGTGGACGCTATTTCTTTTTGGCGAGTAAAACAAAACAATGGTTTGAAGAAAACTTTAGAGAAATTATGATATAATAGCCTTGGCAAAAACCTTGGTTATCTAATGAAAGAGGTAACTATTGGCAACTTTTAGACAACGTACAAAAGGTGGTACATGGGATTATAGAATTGTAGATAGTGACAAAAAACTTGTTGCATCAAAAGGTGGTTTCCGAACGAAGAAGGAAGCAGAAAAAGAAGCTTTAGCTATCGAATTGAAGTTGATGTCAGGTGCAAAAATTAATTCGCAAGCTAGTTTATATGAGTTATGGGAAGAGTGGTTTGATGTTGTTGTAAGACCACTTGGAAAAAGTGAATCAACGCTTTTTAAGCATATGAAGAGAGGGGACTTGATAAAGGAACTTTTTCAAGATAGATCGGCAACTTCTATTCGTTTTAGTCAATATCAACGAGCTTTAAATTCGTATGCTGAGAGGGTTACAAAAGATACTGTAGCACGACTAAACTCAGAAATCCGAAAAGTCATTCAGTTTGCTCAACGTGACCAATTAGATATAGTTGATTTTACTGATGGTGCGATTATTTCAGGGATGAAGAAAAGCAAGACAACAGACGAAAAATATATTGATAATATTGAAGACTATTATAAGATTTTAGTTCATTTAAAAAGTCATCTTAATTACAGTAAATCTGTGATTCCTTATCTTTTGTTTGTTTCCTTTAAAACAGGGATGCGTTTCGGAGAGATTTTAGGTTTAACTTGGGATTGCGTTGATTTTGAAAATCAAGTAATTCACACTTATAGGCGCTACTATAATTATAAATGGAGACCACCCAAAACGGATACATCTGTTCGAGATGTACCTATAGATGAAGAAACATCTGAGGTTTTGAAATTATTAAAGAAAGAACAAAAGATTGTCTATAAAAATCAAGGGATTAAGGAAAAAGAAAATTTCCTCTTCTATGATACTGTGTATGGAGTTCCTAGTAACAATGCTGTAAATCAAAGTTTACAAACGATACTAAAAAAACTAGAAATTTTTCCATATAATTTAACTGCTACGGGTATAAGGCATACTTATGCTAGCATGTTGCTTGCAAAGGGAATTGATATCTGGGTGGTTGCTCATGTAATGGGTCATAAAAATATAAAACAGGTAACAGAAACATATGGTCATCTTTTAAAAGAGAAGAAAGAAAAAGAACATCAGATTATTCGAAACCTTTTAAGTGAGTATCCGTTGGTAGAACAAAAGTAGAACAGATACGAAAAAAAGCCTTTAGAATAAGGCTTTTAGGCACTAAATTATGCCCCCTACAGGGATCGAACCTGTGACCCACGGATTAAGAGTCCGCTGCTCTGCCAGCTGAGCTAAGGAGGCAAATAAAAAAGCTGTATTGGTGCCGAAACTTCACGGTTTGTATTGAACCCGCGCAATTAAGCAGGTGGGCAACTCGCTCTAACTGAAGCTGTTTCCGTGTGAGACGGCCTACATGCTGTTAGAAGACTTTTGTTTCCCTAATAATACAAAAAATAGTCGGTCAACACTTAAGTGTGAAGTCGTACACCACAGCGTTTCTATGTTTATATGATACCACTTTTTCAAAAAAAATCAAGAGGAAAGTGCAATTTTTTGAAAAGGATTTCAGATTTTTCGCAAACGGTCGATAGCTTCCTTTCTTTGAGCCAAAGCCCGTTCATATTTACCAGTATCTTCTGCTTGGAAATAGTGATGATTGCGAATTTTTTCTGGCAGATAGTCTTGCTTGACCCAATTTCCAGGATAGTTGTGTGGATAGAGATAGTCTTGGGCATTCCCCAGTTCCTTGCTTCCACTGTAGTGCCCATCACGCAGGTGTCGCGGAATGGGCAAATGACCTGATGTTTTGAGGTCGGCAAGTGCCTTATCCATAGCTAGATAGGCTGAGTTGGATTTTGGAGAAAGGGCCAAATCAATGACGACATTGGCAATGAGAATGCGGGCTTCTGGGAAACCAATCCTTTGTGCAGCATCCAGAGCAGTCACGGTATGAATCTGGGCTTCAGGGTTGGCCAAACCGATATCTTCATAGGCGATAACGGTCAAGCGACGAGCGAGACTTGGCAAATCACCAGCCTCAATCAAGCGGGCAGCATAGTGAAGACTGGCATCAACATCTGAGCCACGGATAGACTTTTGCAGGGCAGATAGAACGTCATAGTGACCATCTCCATCCTTGTCCATGGTAATATAGCTCCGTTGCAGGCTATTTTCCATGATGTCTAGAGTGATATGGCGGATGCCCTTGTCATTCTCAGGGGTAGAGAGAACTGCCAAATCCAGTGAGTTAAAGGCAGAGCGCAGGTCTCCGTTTGTAGAGGTGGCAATGAAGTCCAGCGCATCCTCATCTAGTTCTACTGGAAAATCAAAACCACGTTCAGGGTTATTTAGAGCTATCTGTAGGGCCTCTTTGACGTCTTGGTTAGACAGAGGTTCCAACTCAAAAATTTGAACACGACTACGAATGGCAGGAGTGACAGAAAAGAAAGGATTTTCAGTCGTAGCGCCAATCATGATGACTAGTCCACTTTCCAAGAGTGGCAGGAGGAAGTCTTGTTTGGTCTTATCCAGTCGATGAATCTCGTCTAGTAATAGGACGAGACCACCAGAGAATTTAGCCTCTTCCGCAATTTCTTGCAGTCGCTTTTTACTATCAACTGTCGCATTGAAAGTTCGAAAGGCATACTTAGTAGTCCCAGCGATGGCTGAGGCAATACTGGTCTTGCCGATTCCCGGAGGTCCATATAGAATCATGGAGGACAGGCGGTTGGCTTCCACCATGCGGCGGATGATTTTTCCTTGTCCGACCAGATGTTCCTGACCGATGACCTGGTCGATGGTTTTAGGGCGCATGCGAAGCGCGAGATTGTCTGGCATAGCAGTCCTTTCTAACGTGGATTTTAGTGTCATATTTTTTGAGCAGTATAACTCACCAAATGTATCTTACTATGTCCATTCTAGCCTATTAGTTGTGATATTTCAATGTTTTTGTAATATTCAGGATGTGAGATAGAATCTTTTTGACTATTTAATTTAATGAGGAGAGGTATCAGCATGAGAGATTTGATTTTCCTTAAAACTCAAAATATGATAGTTGAGTCTAAAGAAGTGGAATTGCTGACTTGAGAAATAATATTGCTAAATGTTATTGCATGAACTATAATGAAAAGAGAGGTGATAAGCAATGGAAAGAATGGAATTACCAAGTCAGGAAATTTTGATTTTTACAAAACAAATTCGTCATTGGATTCTTAGTGATCAAGTTATCTCAGGAAAAAGACAATTTTTCTTCCGTGAAGATACTCCAAAAGAGATTTTAGATTTGTACGAAAACATTAAACCTAAACTTGATTTTGCTTACCAAGAAGTTCATTTTAATCATAATGGGTCGAAAAAATATGAAAAATAGAATAATTGATGTTTTTAAAGTAGTAAATCGTCTCCTTGTAATAATTGTTGAAAATCCTGATTTGAAAGACTTGAGAGTTAATCAGTTTGTAAAAATTGGAGATAAAAAGTATAGGGTACGCAGTGTTCCTATGATTCATTCAACTCCGCCTCAGTCTGTCTTAAATCGAGATACTTTAACAATTGACTATACAGATGATGAATTGCTTGATAAAGAAGCAGTATTTACTACTCATTAGAAAAATAGGTATGAATAAATTGGCTTCCCTTAGAACCACATCTAGGGGCTTTTATGTATAAGAGAATAATACGTATCCCTTCTTTACAATACGTGTAGCACGTGCTATAATAGTGTTGTCAGGAGGTAAAAGCGCTATGCCTATGACACAAAAAGAGATGGTCAAACTCCTTACGGCCCATGGTTGGATAAAAACCAAAGGTGGTAAAGGCTCCCATATTAAAATGGAGAAGCAAGGGGAAAGACCTATCACAATCCCTCATGGTGAGCTAAATAAGTACACTGAAAGAGGGATAAGAAAGCAAGCTGGGTTGTAAAATTCAGCCCCTGCTTTTTGATATGGAGGTAGTGAGATGTTAGTTACGTATCCAGCTTTATTTTATTATGACGATACAGACGGAGCAAAAGCGACTTATTTTGTCCATTTCCCGGATTTTGAATACTCAGCTACACAAGGAGAGGGGATTTCTGAGGCTTTGGCTATGGGTTCGGAGTGGTTAGGCATAACTGTTGCAGATTTGATAGAGAGTGATGGAGATTTGCCCCAGCCGTCAGATATCAATAGCTTGTCTTTAATTGATAACGATCCATTTAAAGATGATGAAGATTTCGTGTCAACCTATAACCTTGATAAATCTTTTATTTCTATGGTGTCTGTTGATGTATCAGAATACCTAGGAAGTCAGGAACCAATTAAAAAGACCTTGACCATACCAAGATGGGCAGATAAGTTGGGACGAGAAATGGGACTTAACTTTTCTCAGACTTTGACAGACGCTATTGCAGATAAGAAAATACAAGCATAAGATTAAGTGTGGTATCGTGGGAATGGTCAATAAAAAAGCACATCTAATTGTGCTAGTTACTTGTCCATTGATTTTATAGATTTCTTAGCCCTTTCGAGGGCTTTTTTGTGTTGAGTTTTTAGAAAAAATAAGGAAATCAACCGTTTAAGAAAATCACTGATACCAAGGGTTTAAATGAGGTAATATGGTATAATTAGGACATAAAATAATTTTGTGGTAATATGGTAGTATCTATTTTAGCATATTTCCGAGCAATCGGGGCGATTTAAGAGTCGCATAGAAAGAGGACAAAATGGCAACATACGGATTTTTAGATGTTTTAGAGGAAGAGTTGGAGAAGAACTTTCCTTTTGACTTTGAGATTAGTTGGGACAAGCGTAACCACGCGGTTGAAGTGAGTTTTCTATTGGAAGCGCAAAATGCTGCAGGTGTGGAGATGGTGGATGAAGATGGAGAGGTTTCATCAGATGACATTCTCTTTGAAGAAGCAGTGCTTTTTTACAATCCTGCCAAATCAACAGTCAATGAGGAAGACTATTTGACTGTCATCCCTTACCTACCTAAAAAAGGATTTTCTCGCGAATTTTTAGCTTATTTTGCGCTATTCCTTAAAGATACTGCCGAGGTTGGACTAGATGCCCTCATGGACTTTTTGGAAGACCCAGAAGCAGAAGAATTCGTCATGGAATGGAATCAAGAAGTCTTTGAAGAAGGAAAAGTTGGATTGGAAGAGGGAGAGTTTTATCCTTATCCGAGATACTAGGAGTTGGTTGGAGATTTTATGAAGAAAATTGGGATTTATTTGGTTTATGTGCTAGCTGTTGTCTTTATTATGCTGGCTTGTGCTTGTGGAACAATCGCATTTGCAGAGTTGGGGTATTCCGCAGTTTTAGCCTTTACTTTTGGTTATGCCTTCGCTCTTCTAAGCATGTATTTAATCTTTATTCTTCATGAGCTGGGTCATGCTTTTTGTGGTTACTTGACAGGCTATCGGCTGGTGGCTTTTGGATTAGGACATTTTATTTTGACCAAAAAGTCAGGCAGGTTTCATCTTAGTAGAACAGCCATTCTGAAAAATGTTGGTGCTCAATACATTGGTTTAAAAGAGGATGAAAGTGATCAAAGAATCATCCTGATGCTTTCAGGAGGCTTGATGGTTCATATCAGCTTGATATTATTGGCGATAGTGTTTGGATTTTTGACAAGAAGCTGGTATTTTGCAGGGACTTGGATTTTTCTTAATTTGTCTTTCTTCCTAAATAACATTTTGCCAGTCGGCATCACCGATGGCGCAAAAATTTGGGAATTACTACAACACCCTGAAAATACGAAATACGCCTACCTGATGTTGAGGCATTCTGCCCAGACCTTGCTAGCTCCTCAAGAATATGATTTAAAAGACTTTATCATGTCTGTTGATGAGGATGTGAGAGGGAGTTTTGCAGAAAGTGTTCGGACTCTTCAGGGATTGGTATTCATATTGGATGATAATATAGAGCTTGCAAAGCAACAGTTTCAGTCTGTGCTAGAGAAAACAGATAATCCAATGTCTAAAACTATTTCTCAATTATACCTTCTTCAAGTTGCTCTGATGGAAGGAGATAATAAGAAAGCGGAAGAATATGCAAGTATTCGAGGGGTCAAATCCTTTTTATCTCTAAAAACAGCAGATATGCAGGTCATTCAAGCTTGGTATCAATTTAAGGTAAAGAAAGATGTGGTTCAAACTCACAAGGCTATGAAGATTGCTGGACAGAAAATGAATAGCAGCCGGATGTTACGGGATGAGAAAATCTATTATCAAAACTGGTTAGCCGATCTGGAAAAGGAATTAACCG
This sequence comes from Streptococcus sp. 1032, assembly GCF_013277015.1. Classification (NCBI taxonomy): domain Bacteria; kingdom Bacillati; phylum Bacillota; class Bacilli; order Lactobacillales; family Streptococcaceae; genus Streptococcus; species Streptococcus sp. 1032. The sequence continues at coordinate 114,177 of NZ_VMMD01000009.1, forward strand.
AAGGAGTCTAATATGGAAATAGAAATTTCTGATTTCACAGGCTGTAAGATTGCTTTGTTTTGTGGGGATAAGCTTCTGACTATCTTACGCGATGATAAGGCAAGCATTCCCTGGCCCAATATGTGGGAACTGCCCGGTGGGGGACGAGAGGAGGATGAAAGTCCTTTTGAGTGCGTGGCGCGTGAAGTTTATGAAGAACTTGGTGTTTATCTGACTGAGGATTGTCTGCTTTGGAGTAGGGTTTATCCAAGTATGCTTTTTGCGGATAAACAATCTGTATTTCTAGTCGGCAAGTTAACGCAAGAACAGTTTGACCAGATTGTATTTGGAGATGAAGGACAGGGCTATCAGTTAATGAATGTCGAGGAATTTCTTACTTCCAGTCAAGTTGTACCTCAGTTGCAGGGTAGATTGAGGGATTATTTGGAGGAAAGTTTATGATAAGACTTGAACGAGCAGGAGCAGAGGATTTGGAGACCATCATTGCGATTCAAAGAGCTAGCTTTAAGGCTGTCTATGAAAAATATCAAGATGAGTATGATCCTTATCTGGAGGACAGTGAACGAATCAAGTGGAAATTGGTTGAGCGTCCCAATAGCTATTACTACTTTTTGAAAGAAAAGGGAGAAAATATCGGATTTTTACGAGTTCAGACCAATGAAGAGTTGACGGAGGCTTGGCTGGGAACGGCAGCGATTTTGCCCCAGTATCAAGGAAAAGGTTATGGTTCTGAAGGATTGAAATTGCTGGAAAAGGAATTTCCAATGATTAAACAGTGGGATTTGTGTACGGTATTACAGGATGAAGGTATGGTTGCTTTCTATGAGAAGAACGGCTACCATCAAACCCATATTGAACCTGAAAAAGAAGGTATGGATATGGTTTACATGAAAAAATGCATAGAGAAATAGAAAGGATAGTTCAGTTACATTTCTAAACTGAACCCGCCCTAAACACTGTGCTAAAAAGATAAACTTCTCTTAGACACAAGCGTCTTCAGAGAATTTCCTATTTTGGCTTTGTGTTCTACGGGCTTGGTATCTTAAATATGGAAACATGGCAAGAGTTAAAAGTTACAGTCAAGCGTGAGGGAGAGGAATTGGTTTCAAATATCTTGATCGAGCTGGGAGCGCAAGGCGTTGCGATTGAAGACAGCATGGACTATGTGGGAAATGTTGACCGCTTCGGCGAGATTTTCCCAGAGGTCGAGCAGCAAGAAGAAATTGTGGTGACCGCCTACTATCCTGATACGGTTGATGTGGCAGTGGTTGAGGCGGACTTACAGGCTCGCTTAGCAGAATTGACAGATTTTATGGATTTGGGTGAGGTCAAGATGGGAACGACTGCCTTGGCTGAGGAAGACTGGGCAGACAACTGGAAGAAATACTATGAACCAGCTCGAATTACTCATGACTTGACCATCGTGCCGTCGTGGACGGACTACGAGGCGACTGCTGGGGAAAAGATTATCAAGCTGGATCCTGGCATGGCTTTTGGAACTGGGACGCATCCAACTACTAAGATGAGTCTCTTTGCCTTGGAGCAGGTTCTTCGTGGTGGCGAAACGGTGCTAGATGTGGGGACTGGTTCAGGAGTTCTTTCTATTGCTAGCTCGCTTCTGGGTGCCAAAGAAATTTTTGCCTACGACCTAGATGATGTGGCAGTTCGGGTTGCTCAGGAAAATATTGAGCTAAACTCTGGCATGGAAAATATCCATGTAGCAGCAGGAGACTTGCTTAAGGGAGTTGAGATTGAGGCAGATGTGATTGTAGCTAATATCTTGGCGGATATCCTCATTCATCTGACGGATGATGCTTATCGTTTGATCAAGGATGAAGGCTACCTCATCATGAGTGGGATTATCAAGGACAAGTGGGACATGGTGCGCGAGTCGGCTGAGTCAGCTGGATTTTTCCTTGAAACTCACATGGTTCAAGGGGAATGGAATGCCTGTGTCTTTAAGAAAACCAAGGATATTTCCGGTGTGATTGGAGGCTAGCATGCAACAGTATTTTGTCAAAGGCAGTGCTATCTCTCCTGTCACCATCGAGGACAAGGAAACCAGCAAACATATGTTTCAGGTTATGCGCTTGAAAGAAGATGATGAGGTGACTTTGGTCTTTGATGATGGAATTAAGCGCTTGGCGCGTGTGCTGGATGTGGAAGCCCGTCAGTTTGAGTTGGTTGAAGAGTTAGATGACAATGTGGAACTGCCAATCCAAGTGACCATCGCCTCTGGTTTTCCCAAGGGAGACAAGCTGGAATTTATTACTCAGAAAGTAACCGAACTAGGTGCCAGTCAAATCTGGGCCTTTCCTGCTGACTGGTCGGTCGCCAAATGGGATGGCAAAAAATTGGGTAAAAAGGTTGAAAAACTAGAAAAAATTGCTCTTGGAGCAGCAGAACAAAGCAAGCGTAATCTAGTACCGAGTGTCACACTTTTCGAGAAAAAATCAGATTTTCTAGCCCAACTAGACCAATTTGACCGCATCGTAGTGGCTTATGAAGAGTCGGCAAAAGAAGGTGAAGCCGCTGCGCTCTTACAAGCGGTCTCTGGTCTTGAAAAAGGAGCCAAACTGCTCTTTATCTTTGGTCCAGAAGGTGGCCTGTCACCTGCAGAAATTGAGAGTTTCGAAGCTAAGGGATCAGTCTTAGCAGGACTTGGACCTCGTATTTTGCGAGCAGAAACAGCACCACTTTACGCTTTATCAGCCCTTAGTGTTTTATTAGAATTAGAGAAATAAGAGGAAGAAAATGGAACAAAAACACCGTTCAGAATTTCCAGAGAAGGAACTTTGGGATTTAACAGCCCTATACCAAGATCGTGAGGATTTCTTACGTGCGATCGAGAAGGCTCGTGAAGACATCAACCAATTTAGTCGTGATTACAAGGGCAATCTTCATACTTTTGAGGATTTTGAAAAGGCCTTTGCGGAATTGGAACAAATCTACATTCAGATGAGCCATATTGGAAACTATGGTTTTATGCCTCAGACGACAGACTATAGCAATGAAGAATTTGCCAATATCGCCCAAGCTGGGATGGAATTTGAAACAGATGCCAGTGTAGCCTTGACCTTCTTTGACGATGCCTTGGTGGAAGCTGATGAGGAAGTCTTGGATCGTTTGGGTGAATTACCTCATTTGACGGCGGCCATTCGTCAGGCAAAAATCAAAAAAGCCCACTACTTAGGGGCTGATGTGGAGAAGGCATTGACCAATTTAGGAGAAGTTTTCTACAGTCCGCAGGACATTTACACTAAGATGCGAGCTGGGGATTTTGAAATGGCTGACTTTGAAGCCCATGGCAAGACCTACAAAAACAGCTTTGTTACCTATGAAAACTTCTACCAAAACCATGAGGATGCTGAGGTTCGTGAGAAATCCTTCCGTTCCTTCTCAGAGGGACTTCGTAAGCACCAAAATACGGCCGCTGCAGCCTATCTAGCCCAAGTCAAGTCTGAAAAACTACTAGCAGATATGAAGGGTTACGACTCAGTCTTTGATTATCTCCTGGTTGAGCAAGAAGTGAACCGTGCTATGTTTGATCGTCAGATTGACCTCATCATGAAGGATTTTGCGCCCGTTGCTCAGAGATACCTCAAGCATGTTGCCAAGGTAAATGGTCTTGAAAAGATGACCTTTGCAGACTGGAAATTGGATTTGGATAGTGCCCTCAATCCTCAAGTGACCATTGACGACGCCTATGATTTGGTCATGAAGTCGGTAGAACCTTTGGGACAAGAATATTGTCAGGAAGTTGCTCGCTATCAAGAAGAGCGCTGGGTGGACTTTGCTGCCAATAGTGGTAAGGATTCTGGTGGCTATGCGGCAGACCCATATCGCGTGCATCCTTATGTCCTCATGAGCTGGACAGGCCGTTTGAGCGATGTCTATACCTTGATTCATGAAATTGGGCATTCTGGTCAATTCATCTTTTCAGATAATCACCAAAGCTACTTCAACGCCCATATGTCGACCTACTATGTTGAAGCGCCGTCAACCTTCAATGAATTGCTTCTCAGTGACTACTTGGAGCACCAGTCTGACGACCCTCGTCAAAAACGCTTTGCTCTTGCTCACCGCTTGACAGACACCTACTTCCATAACTTTATCACTCACCTTTTGGAAGCAGCCTTCCAGCGTAAGGTGTATACATTGATTGAAGAAGGAGAAACCTTTGGAGCAAGTAAACTCAACAGTATTATGAAGGAAGTCTTGACGGATTTCTGGGGAGATGCCATTGAAATTGACGATGATGCAGCTTTGACTTGGATGCGCCAAGCTCACTACTACATGGGCTTGTATAGTTACACTTACTCAGCAGGACTAGTCATCTCGACTGCTGGTTACCTCCATTTGAAACATTCAGAAACTGGAGCTGAAGACTGGCTCAAACTTCTCAAATCAGGTGGTAGCAAGACACCACTTGAGTCAGCTATGATTATCGGTGCTGATATTTCAACAGATAAACCACTCCGTGATACAATTCAATTCTTGTCAGACACAGTTGACCAGATCATCGCTTACAGTGCCCAGTTGGGAGAGTAAATTAAAAGAGTCTGGGACAAAAGTCTAACCTTAAATATAAAAAGCGAACAAAACGAGTTATCTGAAACTCAGAATTCTGTCTTGTTCGCTTTTTTTCTAATCTATCGATTTAAAAATTTAGAATAAAGAATTCCTAAAATCAAAATTTTTTGTCCTGGCCTCTTAAATTATCCCCAAAAGCTATCTTCTTCAGCTTGATCTGAAGAGAAGAGCCAAACTTCTTTGATTTTTCCGTCTTCAATGCGGAAGAGTTCAATCCCGTTCATATTGAGTTCAGTACCATCAGCACGTGTTCCAAGAAAAGTAACATTAGCTGCGATTAAATCCTTATTGTCAGAAACCCAATTTGTTATCACCTTAAAGGTTCCATTGGTTTTCTCAGCAAATGTAGCCAGGTGAGTTCCTAGTTTGTCCTTGCCAACAACTGAACCAGATACACTATGGTTACCAGGTTGATGCCAGATAATATCGTCTGCCATCGTTTCAAAGACACCAGGAAAGTCACCAGCAATTAAAGCTTGGTTATAAGCATTGAAAATTTCTAAGTTTGTTGACATATCTATTCTCCATTTCTTTTTTATGATATAATTGTAACAGTTACAAACAAAAATACAAGTAGACACTTTTTCGATAGCTAGTATCAAAAGTAGTACTATTATTGATACTAAAAGATAAATTTTTTTAAAAAAATAGAAAGAAGATATTTTATGACAAATAAAGTGAGTGAGTATGGTATTTGTCCATTTGCGACAACGCAGAGGGTTTTAACGGGGAAATGGGCACTGGTAATCATTTATCAGTTGAGTACGGGTACCAAACGATTTAAAGAATTGCAGAGATTATTGCCTGGGATTACTCAAACTATTTTGACCCGTCATCTCCGTCAATTAGAAAAGGATAAGATTGTTCAACGAAAGGTCTATGCCGAAGTTCCACCACGAGTTGAGTACAGCTTAACCGAAATGGGGCAGGAATTCAGAGTTGTTTTAGATGCTGTCGAGAAATGGGGTCTAGATTATATCAAGTTGCTAGAAATGTAGAGGTATTGACCATGTATCAAGAGTTACTCAGAAAAATAGCAGAAGAAAAACCAAGTTATCATGAGGAAGAAATCCAATGGTTGCTTGACCATTTGGGAGATTCTTCTCCAGAAATTCGCGATGACCTTGTTTTTACAAGCTTTGCTAGGGGGATTCAGGAAGAGCTATTTACACAGGAACAATTTTATTTCATTGCTGAAGGGATTTCATCTGATGGAGGGTTAGATAAAGAGATTGATAAGGTAGGCTTGTCAACCCTTGAACGTTCTTTTAGGGCGCTTATTTATGTAAATCTCTTGTCTGCGGATGCCAACCAGCAATCGATTTTTTATCAGGAATTAAATGCAGGAATTCGTAATGTCCTTTTAAATCAAGGTTTGTGTTATCTTTCAAAAGAAAAGGATACAAGGGGTTTTTCAAGTCAATATGGTTGGGTTCATGCTTTTGCACATGGAGCCGATTTACTGACAGAGGTGGTTTGTCATCCAGACTTTCCTAAAAACAGAATTCATGAAGTATTTGACATACTTGATCATTTATTTAAAAGAATTACCATTCGTTTTACAGATGATGAAGATTGGCGTTTAGCCAGAGTGCTTTATGAACCGATTTTACAAGGGAAGTTGGAGCAAGAGCAAGTGACTTCTTGGATAAAAACTGTTGATTTTCCGATAGAAGAAAGGAAAGATTTTTATAAATTTTCCAACTTCAGATCCTGTCTGTTGGAAGTCTATGTCCAACTTGACCAGAGAAATAGTTTACAAGATGACTTGAAAGAAGCTATCCAGTCTTTTCAATACTAGAGATAAGCTAATAGTACTTATTGAAAGAGTTTCTATTGTATCCTCCTAACTAATAATGAAAACTAACAAAAGAGGTTGAATCATTTTCCAACCTCTTTTTGTGTATCTTAATGGAATTGCATACCACCATCAACGATAATGGTTTGTCCTGTAATGTAGTTTGAATCTGGTCCTGCAAGGAAGCTGACGGCAGCAGCCACATCTTCTGGTTCAGATAGACGTTTTAGAGTAATATCTTTTGCAAATGTCTGCATACCCCATTCGTCATCTTTTCCTGCATTTTTACCAACTTCATGAGCGATGTCGTACATCATTGGTGTTTTCACAATACCTGGTGCGTAGGCGTTAACAGTGATGCCTGAGTCTGCTAAATCACGTGCTAATGTTTGCGTAATTCCGCGAACAGCAAATTTGGTTCCACCATAAACAGTTAGATTTGGATTACCGACTACACCAGCTTGAGAGGTTGCGTTGATAATTTTACCTCCGTGGCCAAGTGCTTTAAATTGTGCTTGTGCAGCTTGTGAACCCCAAATGACACCACCAACGTTGATACCGAAAGTGCGTGTAAATTGTTCCTCAGTAATTGTATCAAGAGGAGTAGTGGGAGCAACACCAGCGTTATTTACGACAACATTCAAATCACCAAAATGGTCAACAACCTTTTGAAATGCTTGTGCAACTTCTGCCTGTTTCGAAACATCGGCCACGACAGCAAAGGCATTTTCAGCTGATAATTCGGCAACAGCTTTTTCAGCTGTTTCGGGATTGTAGTCTAAGACTCCTACCTTAAAGCCATCTTGAACCAATCGTTTTGCGATTGCAAAACCGATTCCTTGACCTGCACCTGTGACAATAGCAACTTTAGACATATGATTCCTCCTTGGTATCCACGATACCATTTAAACGTTCATAAAAGAACAGCAAAGTTGTAAAAATTAGTTCAAATTAGGGACTGAATAACTAATTAGAACTATATTGACATTATATAACTTTAGAAAAAATGTTTCAAATAAATGCTACCGTTTTTATAGAATTCTATCCTGAAAATTTCCAATCAATTTTCTTGAAACCTTTTCCCTCTTTTGATAGACTAGTATCTAGTTTTTGAAAAAAGGAGAAAGAGAATGAAAAAATTTGTCGCTGAGTTAATCGGTACGTTCATGCTTGTGTTCGTTGGGACAGGGGCTGTTGTTTTTGGAAATGGTCTTGATGGCCTTGGTCACCTTGGAATCGCCTTTGCCTTTGGTTTGGCAATCGTGGTGGCAGCCTACTCAATCGGAACTGTTTCAGGTGCTCACTTGAACCCGGCTGTTTCGATTGCTATGTTTGTTAACAAACGTTTGTCATCTTCAGAACTTGTAAACTACATCCTTGGTCAGGTTGTTGGAGCTTTCATCGCTTCTGGCGCAGTCTTCTTCCTCTTGGGTAATTCAGGTATGTCAACTGCTAGCCTTGGTGAAAATGCCTTGGCAAACGGTGTCACTGTCTTTGGTGGTTTCTTGTTTGAAATCATCGCAACTTTCTTGTTTGTCTTGGTTATCATGACTGTGACTTCAGAAAGTAAGGGCAATGGCGCGATTGCTGGTTTGGTAATCGGTTTGTCATTGATGGCGATGATTCTTGTCGGATTGAAGATTACTGGACTTTCAGTAAACCCAGCTCGTAGCTTGGCACCAGCTGTCTTGGTAGGCGGCGCAGCCCTTCAACAAGTTTGGATTTTCATCCTTGCACCAATCGCTGGTGGAGTTCTTGCAGCCCTTGTTGCGAAAAACTTCCTTGGAACAGAAGAATAATTGAAACTCAAAAAGCCTTGCTCCTCATCTTGAGGAACAGGGCTTTTTCGTATGAGTTTAGCGGTTGTCAATTTTCTCTGGATAAAGGTCGTGTTGGAAGAGGCGTTGTTCTGCCAAGCCTTCAAACTTAGTTCCAGGTTTACCGTAGTTGTAGTAGGGGTCGATTGAAATGCCACCGCGCGGAGTGAATTTTCCCCAGACTTCTAAATAGCGAGGGTCTAGCAAGTTGACCAAGTCTTTCCCGATGGTGTTGATACAGTTTTCGTGGAAATCTCCGTGGTTTCGGTAACTAAAGAGGTAGAGTTTGAGGGATTTTGACTCAACACAGAGCTTGTCAGGGATGTAGGAAATATAGATAGTCGCAAAGTCTGGCTGAGCGGTAATAGGGCAAAGCGAGGTAAATTCAGGACAGTTAAATTTGATAAAATAGTCATTTTCCACATGACGATTGTCAAAAGATTCGAGGACATCTGGTTGATAGTCAAAGATATAGTTGGTTTCTTTGTTGCCGAGGAGGCTTAGGTTTTTCATTTCTTCTTGTTGTGACATGATTTTTTCTTTCTAATCTTAAACACCACGTTGGTTATCGTAGAGGAGGGTATGGAGTTGAGGAAGGACGCGGACATTGCCCCAGCTATCGTCAGTAGCGACGCGTTCCCAGAGTTCTTTGAGACGGTTCAGTTGATCTTGGATAATATTGCCTGTGGCCTTGGGCTCAGGATTTCCAGCCGATAAGAAGAGGACATCTGGTTGGTAGCGTTCTTGTATTCCTTTAGCAAAGGCTAAATCTGCATCATCAAAGACAGGGATTTTAAAGGTGACCTTGTCTGGATCCAGTTGGGAAACGATAAAGTCCAAGGTCTCAAAGTTGACTTCCATCTTGGATGAAGGAGGTTTGGGACTCAGGGTGACTTGGTCGATGTCTTTTAACCAATTTTGCCAGCGAGAACCTTGAGTCTCGACAGCAAGGGTGACACCGCGTTCCTTGAGCTTAGTGACCAATTCGGCCATATTGGCTGCTAGGATAGCAGGATTTCCCCCAGACAGGGTGACATAGTCGTAGCTCCCCAATTTATCCAACTCAGCAATGACCTCGTCAGCTGTCATACGAGTTGGCTTTTCAGAGCCATCCCAAGTAAAGGCAGAATCGCACCAGTCGCAGTGGTAGTCGCAACCAGCAGTGCGGACAAACATGGTTTTCTGCCCGATAGCACGGCCTTCACCTTGAAAGGTTGGGCCAAAAATTTCCAGAACTGGTAGTTTGAGGACACGTTCCCTAGTCATCTAACCACTCCCGTCTAAACTCTGCAAAGGCAGTCGGAGTCTCATAGAGGCGAACGTATTCCAAACGGAGACCGCGCTCGTCTGGCAACTCTTGACTCATGGTTTGGAAAATCCAGTAAACCATATTTTCAGCAGTCGTGTTCATATAGGGAAGAGTTTCATTGAGATAGCGATGGTCCAGGTGGGGCTCTAAGTAGTTCTTGTAGATCGCTTTGATGTCTCCGAAATCGTAGGTCATGCCACGTTCATCTAAAAATCCACTGACAGCAATCTGCAAATGATAGGTGTGGCCGTGCAGGGACTTACATTTTCCCTCATAGTGAAAGAGGTGGTGGGCAGCATCGAAGGTAAACTCTTTTGATACCAAGGTTCTGTGAGGATTGTAGACCAGAGACTCCCCAGTTTCCTGTTTGATTTCTTTGGGTGCAAAAAACATTAGTCCTTTCCTTTCTGTGAGAGATAAACATCTAGACCATGTTGACGTAGGTGGCAGGCTGGGCAATCTCCACAGCCACTCCCTATAATTCCGTTGTAGCAGGTTAAGGTCTTTTCACGAACATAGTCAAAGGCACCGAGTTGGTCAGCCAATTCCCAAGTTTCAGTCTTGTCCAGCCACATGAGAGGTGTTTGGATAACAAAGTCGTAATCCATAGCAAGGTTGAGGGTAACATTAAGGGATTTGACAAAGACATCTCGACAATCGGGGTAGCCTGAGAAGTCTGTCTCGCAGACACCTGTCACGATGTCTTTAATGCCCCGTTGCTTAGCAAGAACAGCCGCAAAGGATAGAAAGAGGTGGTTGCGACCATCAACGAAGGTATTGGGAATCTCTCCTTCTTTTTGCTCAATCTCCATATCAGAGGTCAGGGCATTTTCAGTGATTTGTCCCAGCAGAGACATATCTAGGATGTGATGGCGAATCCCCTGTTCCTTAGCGATTTCTTGGGCAACTTGAATTTCAAGATGGTGGCGTTGGCCATAGGCAAAGGTGACAGCTTCGACTGTTTCATAGTGTTCTTTAGCCCAAAAGAGGCAGGTTGTAGAATCTTGACCGCCACTAAAGACGACCAAGGCAGATTGACGTTTCATAGTACTCCTTCCAAAATGGGAAATGTTCAGAGCACGCAAAAAGCTCCCTTGAGGGAGCTAAAAAATACCAAGTCAAGGTTTTTTTTAGCGATGGCATGTCCCAAACATCGTAATATTCTACTTACAGTCTAGCATATTTTTTGAAAAATGGCAAAGAGCAAGAAAAAAGAGACCAAAGAAAGTACTTGGTCTCTAGTTTGATTAGCTCAATTCAGCAACGATGGCCTTGATTTGTTCTGCTGTGTGAACACCAGCAACTTGTTTGACAACTTGGCCGTCTTTTTTGAAGAGAAGAGTTGGGATAGACATGATTCCAAAAGCACGAGCTGTGTTTGGATTTTCATCAACGTCCATTTTAACGATTTTCAAGACATCTTCTGAAAGTTCTTCAGACAATTTATCCAAGATTGGACCTTGCATACGACATGGACCACACCAAGTTGCCCAGAAGTCTACCAAGACCAAACCGTCTTTTGTTTCTTGTTCGAATGTTGCATCTGTAATTGCTTTTGCCATTGTATTTCTCCTTTTTTAGTTATATTGGCTTAAATCTTGTTTCTTGAGATAGAAGAAGATGTCTCCATAAGTCCCATGGTAGTCCAAATCATGACCCTTATAAGTCAATTTTTGGACAGGGTAGTAGTCTGCGACGCCGATAAGGCAAGCTTGCTGCGAACGATCAAAGTCTTCATAAGACTCGAAAGTCACAGTTCTTTCGTTCTTGCTGGCATCTAAATAGGTGATTTCAATCATGTTTAAAACTCCTTTGTTTAATGATGACTTTATTTTACTCCTTGTAGAAGAGAATGTCAAGAAAAATGATTGCGCACGCAACTTTTTTCTAAAATCATCTCAAATCAAGAAATCCAAACCAGTTTCCAAGCTTGCTTCGACAGCCTTTTGTAGCGAGGTCAGTGTCTTTTGCCCATCACTTGTCAGGCAGATAAAACTAGAGCGTCTATCTTGATGGCAACACATGCGACTGAGCAGACCGCAATTTTTAGCTTCCAAACGAGCCACCATCCGAGAAACAGCGCTCGGGCTCAGATGAAGCTTATCTGGCAGGTCAATCTGGCGTAGAGATTTTTCTTCAGCCAAGTCCAGATAGTAGAGCAGGTAAAACTCTTTCAAGGTCAGACTTTGCTCGCTCTTCTGGGCAATGGTCTCTTCCAAGAGACTTTCAATTTCTTTCTGACGCCGATTGAAGTCAAACCATTTTTCCAAATAGGTCATAGTATCTCCTTTCTTTTTAGAGTTGTAAATAGAAGAAAGTCCATTTACGGACAGTCTCTGCATCACAAGATGATTGTGCATGCAATAATTATACTACTTTTCAAAAGAGCTAGCAAGTTCTGTTTTTTAGTGGTTTTCTTTTTTACTGTCCATATTTTTGGTAAAAATCAACTTTTACTTGGATGAAGGTTTTGGCTTCACGTAGGAGTTGAAGAAGGGTGGCACGGGTTTCAAATTCGTCTCTTGTCTTGGGCAGACTGCGGTTCCGGAAGACTTCCAGATAGCGTTCAATTTCATCTAGCAAATCAGAAGCAGGATTGGTCTGGCTTAGTTGACTAGCAATTTTTGAAAAGAGTTGGGCCAAAATCAGGCTTTCACTGGCAGCTAGGTGACAGGTGTTGATTTGGTGGGCCATATTTCGCAGGATACGACTTTGTCGCTGTCTCATCTCAAAGTAGTGGATATGGTAGTCGGTTTGGTGAAAGAGGTGGTCAGAGTGATCCAAATAGACCAGTCTGAGGGCTTCTTCTAAAAGTGTGTCTAATTCCTCTACCAACTGTGCTCGGTTGCGTCCATCCCCTCTGGATAAATAATATTTGAAACGCTGGAGGATATCTTTTAACTTTTCTTCCACCAGCGTGTGGTAGTGCTGGATTTCCTCTTCTCGTGAAGGCATGTAGAGATTGACCAGTAAGGCAAATCCTGTACCGATAGCAAAGAGAAGGAATTCATTGACTAGAAGGTCTGGAGAGGTTGATTTTTGCACCAAGAGATGGCTAACCAACACGCTACTTGGTGTGATGCCAATTTCCCAGCCCATCTTATAGGTCAGGGGAACATAGAGGGCTAGATAGAGGCCGAGGCTCCAGATATGAAATCCGCTCAGGTGAAAAGCTAGAACACCGATAGCCAGAGCTAGGAGCATGGAAAAGAGTCGATTGCGAGCCAGTTTTAAAGTACTTCTACGCGTATCAGATAGGCTCAAGAGAGCGATAATTCCGGCCGAAACTGCTGAGGAAAGATTGAGAAAATAAGCAAGCAGGCAGGCAAGGCAGGTAGCTAAGATGAGCTTGGTCGTACGTTGGCTAATAGACATAAGAATTTCCTGATAATACTCAATGAAAATCAAAGAGCAAACTAGGAAGCTAGCCGTAGGCAGTACTTGAGTACGGCAAGGCGAAGCTGACGTGGTTTGAATTTGATTTTCGAAGAGTATAAGTTAGAATAAAAGAGCAAAAGACAAAACCTGAGCAGGCTTGCCTTTATGAGTTATTTTTTACGGGCTGCTGCGTATTCGGCAACGGCGGTAAAGAGAACATCTGTAGAAGAGTTAAGGGCTGTTTCACATGAGTCTTGGATGACCCCAATCACAAATCCAACCCCAACAACTTGCATGGCAATATCGTTAGAAATACCGAAAAGGCTACAAGCAACTGGGATAAGAAGGAGGGAACCTCCCGCAATACCAGAAGCACCACAGGCTGAGATAGCTGCTACTACACTGAGGACAAAGGCTGTGGCAAAGTCAACAGGGATTCCCAGAGTATTTACTGCAGCAAGGGTCAAAACGTTAATGGTAATCGCTGCCCCTGCCATGTTGATAGTAGAACCAAGTGGGATAGAAACAGAATAGGTATCTGGGTTTAGCCCGAGGTCATGGCAGAGTTTCATGTTGACAGGAATGTTAGCCGCAGAACTACGAGTGAAGAAGGCTGTCACACCGCTGACACGGAGGCAGTTCCAAACTAGAGGGTAAGGATTGCGTCTCATAAAGAAGAAGGCAATCAAAGGGTTGACCACAAGGGCAACAAAAAGCATAGTCGTTACTAATAGAACCAATAAAATACCGTAGTTGGCAAGGCTTCCGATTCCCTTATCGGAAATAGTTTTGAAGACAAGACCAAGGATTCCAAATGGAGCCAGGTTGATGATCCATTCGACAATTTTAGAAGTCACGTCAGCGATAGTTTTTAGCAATTCTTTACTATTTTTGCTGGCTTCTCTCATGGCAATTCCGAAAACAACTGCCCAAGATAGGATACCGATGTAGTTGGCAGTAATGAGGGCATTGACTGGATTGTCAACCAGTTTGAGCAAGAGGTTGCTGAGGACCTGCCCAATCCCATCTGGTGGTGCAATTTCAGTATTGGCACTATTTAGGGTAATTTCAATAGGGACGATGAAACTTGCTAGTACAGCTACAAGAGCAGCAGCGAAAGTCCCTAGGATATACAAGAAAATAACAGTTTTCATATTGCTATCTTGCCCCTTTTGATGTTGGGAAAGGGCATTGGCAACGAGGGCAAAGACTAGGATAGGAGCAACAGCTTTTAGACCTCCGACGAATAAATCCCCGAGTAGCCCAATTCCTGAGAGATTAGGAAGGGTCAGTCCTAGGATTCCCCCACAAAGCATACCAATCAAGATACGCTTGACAAGGCTTGCCTTATTCCAAGCATGAATGATTCTTTTCATAATAATCTCCTTTTTATGTAGTGATTATGATTATAGTATAAATGATAGGCAAAATCAAGAATTTTCTGTCTATTTTTTGAATATTTATGGAGAATGAGACCGATAAAAGTATGGTATAATGAAATAAAGGAGTTTTATATGCAAAAATTTATTCAAGCTTATATTGAAAAGCTAGATGTGACAACTATTATCGAGAATATTCTCACCAAGATCATTTCTCTTTTACTGCTTTTGATTGTATTTTATATTGCTAAAAAAATGCTTCATACTATGGTGCAGAGAATTGTCAAACCTTCTCTAAAAATGTCTCATCATGATGTCGGGCGCCAAAAGACTATTGCGCGTTTACTAGAAAATGTGTTTAATTATACGCTATATTTCTTTTTACTCTACTGTATTTTATCGATTTTAGGCTTACCTGTATCTAGTTTGTTGGCTGGAGCTGGGATTGCTGGGGTGGCCATTGGGATGGGAGCCCAAGGTTTTCTGTCTGATGTCATCAATGGCTTTTTCATCCTTTTTGAACGTCAACTGGATGTGGGAGATGAGGTCGTTCTGACAAATGGTCCTATTACTGTATCGGGCAAGGTCGTCAGCGTGGGAATTCGTACGACCCAGCTTCGTAGCGAGGAGCAAGCTCTTCACTTTGTTCCTAACCGAAATATCACAGTTGTTAGCAATTTCTCACGCACAGACTAGACCTGTTATTTTAAGTAATTTGTGGTACAATAGAAAGAGTTTAATTTTAATAAAGGAGAAAAGATGGTTTTAGAAAAGCAGTTGGGCAATGGTTGTACCTGGATAGACCTTGATGTGGATAAGATTAAAAATATGGAAGATCTTTCTGACATCTATGGATTGGACAAGGAAACCATTGAGTATGCTCTGGATAGAAATGAACGAGCTCATATGGATTATAACCGTGAAACGGAGACGGTAACCTTTATTTATAATGTTCTTGATTTAGAAAAAGACAAAGAATATTATGAAGCGATTCCGATGACCTTTATCGTTGAAAAACAACGAATGATTACCATCAGCAACCATAAGAATGCTTATGTCATTGATCAGATGTCAGCTTATCTGGATAGCCATGAGTCGCTTTCTATTTACAAGTTTCTCTTTTCTGGTTTAGAGATTATCAGTAACGCTTATTATCCTGTCATTGAAGAGATGGATAAAAGTAAGGACGAAATTAGTGCCTTGCTACGTCAAACTACAACAAAGAAAAATCTCTTCGCCCTCTCTGACTTGGAGACTGGTATGGTTTACTTGACAGCAGCAGCAAAACAAAATCGACTCCTCTTGGAACATATCCAGGGCCATGCTCTTTATCGGAGATTTAATGATGTCGAACGAGAGCAGTTTGATGATGCCATGATTGAAGCCCATCAGTTGGTGTCTATGACAGACTTGATTTCTCAAGTCTTGCAACAACTCTCAGCTTCTTACAACAACATCCTAAACAATAACTTGAATGATAGTTTGTCAATTTTGACTATTATCTCCGTCTTACTAGCAGTACTTGCGGTTATTACAGGTTTCTTCGGAATGAATGTTCCTCTACCATTTACAGAAGAGCCAAATGCTTGGATTTATATCTTAATGGCTAGCTTGATTTTATGGGCAGCCTTATCTCAATGGATGAAGAAAATTACTAGAAAATAAAAGAGAAGGAGCCAGAATGGCGATTGAAAATTACATGCCAGATTTTGCTGTGGAAGCAGTTTATGATCTGACAGTCCCAAGCCTGCAGGCGCAGGGAATCAAGGCTGTTTTGGTCGATTTGGACAATACTCTCATTGCTTGGAACAATCCTGATGGTACGCCAGAGATGAAACAATGGCTACATGACCTTCGGGACGTGGGTATTCGCATCATTGTGGTATCAAATAACACCAAAAAACGGGTCCAACGTGCAGTTGAGAAGTTTGGGATTGATTACGTTTATTGGGCTCTGAAGCCCTTCACATTTGGAATTGACCGTGCCATGAAGGAATTCCACTATGAGAAAAGTGAAGTGGTCATGGTTGGCGACCAGCTCATGACAGATATACGAGCAGCTCACCGTGCTGGCATTCGCTCGATTTTAGTCAAACCCTTGGTCCAACATGACTCGATTAAAACGCAGATTAACCGAGCTCGTGAGCGTCGTGTCATGCGAAAAATCACTGAAAAGTACGGACCGATTACATATAAAAAAGGAATTTAACTATGGAAGAAATTCTCTGTATTGGTTGTGGAGCAACCATTCAGACGACAGACAAGTCTGGTCTTGGTTTTACCCCCCAGTCGGCACTTGAAAAAGGTTTGGAGATTGGCGAAGTCTATTGCCAACGCTGTTTCCGTCTCCGTCATTACAATGAAATCACGGATGTCCAGTTGACAGACGATGATTTCCTCAAGCTCTTGCACGAGGTGGGAGACAGCGATGCCTTAGTGGTCAATGTCATTGATATCTTTGATTTTAATGGCTCTGTCATCCCAGGCTTGCCACGCTTTGTATCGGGCAATGATGTCCTCTTGGTGGGAAATAAAAAAGATATCTTGCCCAAGTCTGTTAAACCAGGCAAGATTAGCCAGTGGCTCATGGAACGTGCCCACGAAGAAGGTCTTCGTCCAGTCGATGTCGTCCTAACTTCAGCCCAAAACAAACATGCCATTAAGGAAGTCATTGACAAGATTGAACACTACCGTAAGGGCCGCGATGTCTATGTGGTCGGTGTGACAAACGTTGGAAAATCAACTCTAATCAATGCCATCATCCAAGAAATCACGGGTAACCAGAATGTCATCACGACTTCACGCTTCCCAGGGACAACCTTGGACAAGATTGAGATTCCTCTTGACGACGGATCTTATATCTACGATACGCCGGGAATCATCCACCGTCACCAGATGGCCCACTACTTGACGGCTAAAAACCTCAAGTATGTCAGCCCTAAAAAGGAAATCAAACCTAAAACCTATCAGCTCAATCCTGAACAAACCCTATTTCTAGGTGGTCTCGGACGATTTGATTTCATTGCGGGAGAAAAGCAAGGTTTCACAGCCTTCTTTGACAATGAATTAAAACTCCATCGTACCAAGTTAGAAGGTGCTAGTGCCTTTTACGATAAGCACGTCGGAAGCCTTTTGACACCACCAAATAGCAAGGAAAAAGAAGATTTTCCAAAATTGGTCCAACATGTCTTTAATATCAAGGAAAAGACAGACCTAGTCATCTCAGGCCTAGGCTGGATCCGCGTAACAGGCACCGCCAAAGTCGCCGTCTGGGCACCAGAAGGCGTTGCCGTCGTCACACGAAAAGCAATAATTTAAAACAAAATCACTGAGCGAACAAAGTGAGCTCATAAAAAGATAGTTATTGCCGTGGTGTTTTGCCAATCTGTAGATTGGCAAGGGGCATAATTGAGACCAAGGCTCAATTGTGAGGTCAGGAAATCCATTTTTCAAAGATGAGATCTTTGGAAAATTAGTTCCGACCGTCCCTCACCACCTAAAATAACTATCAAAAAACAAGGAAGAAAATTATGTCATTAACATCAAAACAACGTGCCTTCCTCAACAGTCAGGCACACACCCTCAAACCCATCATCCAAATCGGGAAAAATGGACTCAACGACCAAATCAAAACCAGCGTCCGTCAGGCTCTTGATGCCCGTGAATTGATCAAGGTTACTCTTTTGCAAAACACCGATGAAAATATCCACGAAGTAGCTGAAATTTTGGAAGAAGAAATCGGTGTGGATACAGTCCAAAAAATCGGACGCATCTTGATTTTGTTTAAACAATCCAGCAAGAAAGAGAATCGCAAGATTTCTAAAAAAGTCAAAGAAATTTGACCCCCATACTCCAAACAACTGTTTTTTACAGAGAAATAAAGGAGACTAGCCTATGGCAATCGAATTATTGACTCCCTTTACTAAGATAGAGTTGGAGCCAGAAATCAAGGAGAAAAAACGCAAACAAGTTGGGATTTTAGGGGGGAATTTTAACCCTGTTCACAATGCCCATCTTATTGTTGCGGATCAAGTACGCCAGCAGTTGGGATTGGACCAGGTTCTGCTCATGCCTGAATACCAACCTCCTCATGTAGATAAAAAGGAAACCATCCCTGAACACCATCGTCTCAAGATGCTTGAGTTGGCGATTGAGGGGATTGAAGGACTAGCCATTGAAACCATTGAGTTGGAGCGCAAGGGCATTTCTTACACCTACGACACCATGAAGCTTCTAACTGAGAAGAATCCAGATACAGATTATTATTTTATCATCGGTGCCGACATGGTGGACTATCTGCCCAAGTGGTACCGAATTGATGAACTGGTAGATATGGTTCAGTTTGTGGGAGTTCAGCGCCCACGCTACAAGGCAGGGACTTCCTATCCAGTTATCTGGGTGGATGTACCTCTCATGGATATCTCATCCAGCATGGTGCGTGACTTCCTTGCCCAAGGACGGAAACCCAACTTTCTCCTACCTCAGCCAGTGCTAGACTATATCGAGAAGGAGGGGCTTTACTGATGGCCTATCAAGACCATATCAACTGCTCTCGTGAGGCTTTGTTGGAAAAAATGGCAGAGCTTCTACCTGAGAAACGTCTAACCCATTGTCTAGGTGTGGAGCGTGCCGCTATGGAATTAGCTCAGCGATTTGGAGTCGATACCGAGAAAGCAGGTCTAGCAGGCCTTCTTCATGACTATGCTAAGAAGTTGTCAGATCAGGAATTTCTGGATTTGATTGACCGTTATCAGCTAGACCCTGACCTCAAAAACTGGGGCAATAATGTCTGGCATGGTATGGTCGGAATTTACAAGATTCAAGAAGACTTGGATTTGCATGATTCTGAAATCCTGCGAGCCATTGAAATCCATACAGTTGGGGCTGGTCAGATGACAGATCTTGATAAGGTCATCTACGTCGCAGACTATATCGAGCACAATCGAGCCTTTCCTGGAGTAAATGTGGCGCGTGAGATTGCAAGTCTATCGCTTGATAAGGCAGTGGCCTATGAAACATCTCGTACCGTAGAGCATCTAGCTCATCAGGGATTCCCCATCTATCCCCAAACTCTTGAAACCTATAACGCCTTTGTGTACTATTTGAAAGAGGACTAAATGAAC
Source organism: Streptococcus sp. 1032 (assembly GCF_013277015.1). NCBI lineage: Bacteria > Bacillati > Bacillota > Bacilli > Lactobacillales > Streptococcaceae > Streptococcus > Streptococcus sp. 1032. Next base: position 133,574 of record NZ_VMMD01000009.1, read on the forward strand.
GAAAAAGAATTACTAGAACTAGTCGTGAAAGCGGCTGATGAGAAACGTGCGGAGGATATCCTCGCACTTGATGTACAAGATTTGACTAGCGTGACGGATTACTTTGTTATTACTAGTTCAATGAATAGCCGTCAGTTGGATGCTATCGCTGACAATATCCGTGAAAAAGTAGCGGAAGCTGGTTTTAAAGGCAGCCATATCGAAGGCGATGCAGCTGGGGGATGGGTCTTGCTAGACCTCGGTGCTGTCGTTGTGCATATCTTCTCAGAAGAAATGCGTGCCCACTATAACCTAGAAAAACTATGGCATGAGGCAAATTCAGTAGATATTTCAGAAGCTCTTGCTTAGAAGATGAACTTAGTTGTAGTCAACTGGGTTTCTTTGCTTATTTTAGAAAATTGGATAGAAAGGTGAGGGCGAGTGGTGTTTGCCATGTAGGCTCTTGGTATCATGATTATGGCAACTTATGAAACTTTTGCGGCGGTCTATGATGCGGTCATGGATGACAGTTTATACGACAAATGGACTGATTTTTCGCTGCGTCATTTGCCAAAAACTAAGGAGAGAAAGAAACTCTTGGAATTGGCTTGTGGAACAGGTATCCAGTCTGTTCGCTTTTCTCAAGCTGGTTTTGATGTGACTGGGCTTGATTTGAGTGCGGATATGTTGAAGATTGCTGAGAAGAGAGCTTCTTCAGCCAAACAAAAGATTGATTTTATGGAAGGCAATATGCTGGATTTGTCTAAGGCAGGTCAATACGACTTTGTCACGTGTTACTCAGACTCAATCTGCTACATGCAGGATGAGGTGGAAGTAGGGGACGTCTTTAAGGAAGTGTATAATGCCCTCAACGAAGACGGAGTTTTCATCTTTGATGTGCATTCGACTTACCAGACGGATGAGGTTTTTCCAGGCTATTCCTACCATGAAAATGCGGAAGATTTCGCTATGCTTTGGGACACCTATGAGGACGCGGCGCCTCACTCCATCGTGCATGAGCTGACTTTCTTTGTCAAGGAGGCTGACGGCTCCTTTAGTCGTCACGATGAGGTGCATGAGGAGCGGACCTATGAAGTCTTGACCTATGATATTTTGCTGGAACAGGCTGGATTTAAGTCTTTCAAACTCTATGCAGACTTTGAGGACAAGGAGCCGACAGAGACAAGTACCCGTTGGTTTTTTGTCGCGCAGAAGTAGGAGATCACTATGACCATCACAGGTATTATCGCGGAGTTTAATCCTTTTCATAATGGGCATAAATACCTGCTGGATCAGGCTGAGGGACTGAAAATCGTAGCCATGTCTGGAAATTTCATGCAACGTGGAGAGCCTGCTATCGTTGACAAGTGGACACGGGCCCAGATGGCACTGGAAAATGGAGCGGATCTGGTAGTGGAATTGCCCTTTTTAGTCAGTGTTCAGGCAGCAGATTTCTTTGGTCAAGGAGCTGTGGATATCTTAGCTCAGTTAGGGATTGATAACTTAGCCTTTGGGACGGAGGAAGTTCTAGATTACCAGAAAATCGCTGACTTATACACAGAGAAAGGTGCTGAGATGGAGAAATTTGTGGAAAATCTGTCTGATTCTCTCTCTTATCCCCAGAAAACCCAAGCCATGTGGAAGGAATTTGCTGGTCTTGATTTTTCTGGCAATACGCCCAATCATGTTCTTGCTCTTGCTTATGCCAAGGCAGTTGCAGGACGAAATATCAAGATGCATCCGATTCAGCGTCAGGGGGCTGGTTACCATTCTGTGGATAAATATGTGGACTTTGCCTCGGCGACAGCCCTGCGTCAGCACCAGAAGGACCAAGATTTTTTAGAACGCTTTATGCCTTCTATTGTCCTATTTGAGCAGGCTAGTAAGGTGAGCTGGGAAGACTATTTTCCTCTGCTCCGCTATCAAATCTTGTCAAATCCAGACCTAACCACCATCTATCAGGTCAATCAAGAAATGGCTGTGCGCATCAAGGAAGCTATCAAAAAAGCTCAGTCTGTTGACGAATTGGTCGAGGCGGTTGCCACCAAACGTTACACCAAGGCGCGTGTCAGACGGCTCTTGACCTATATCTTGGTGCAGGCTAAAGAAAGTGACTTACCAGAATCCATTCATGTCCTTGGATTTACTGAAAAAGGCAGGAAACATCTCAAGTCTTTGAAAGGTCAGGTCAATCTAGTCAGTCGAATTGGCAAAGAGCCTTGGGATACTATGACCCAAAAGGCAGACCAGATTTACCAACTGGGAAATCCAAGTATATCAGAGCAGAATTTTGGAAGAGTGCCGATTAGAATAGAAACAAACTAAGTCTACTGAAAGGTGGACTTTTTGAGATTTTTTACGAATAAATAGATAGAAAAAGAAAATCTTGTACAAGTTCCTGACAATTTCTTTCTTTTTGTGTATAATAGTGGAAAAGAGGTAAAACGAGGTATGATTATGGAAGCAGTTCTTTACTCAACGTTCCGAAATCATTTAAAAGACTACATGAAGAAGGTAAACGATGAATTTGAGCCTTTGACGGTGGTTAATAAAAATCCAGATGAGGACATTGTAGTTCTTTCAAAGAGCGAATGGGACAGTATTCAGGAAACACTGAGAATCGCTCAAAATAAGGAACTTTCTGATAAGGTTTTGCGAGGAATGGCTCAAGTTCGTGCTGGAAGCACTCAAGTCCATGTTATTGAGGAGTGAGGAATGCTGCTCAAGTTTACAGAAGATGCGTGGGCAGATTATTGCTACTGGCAAACTCAGGATAAGAAAACACTAAAAAGAATCAATAAACTAATCAAGGATATTCAACGTGATCCATTTACAGGAATAGGAAAACCAGAGCCGCTCAAATATGAGTACCAAGGAGCCTGGTCACGGCGTATTGATGCAGAAAATCGCTTGATTTATATGATGGATGGAGATAGCGTGGCTTTCTTGTCCTTTAAAGATCATTACTAAGTCTACTGAAAAGTAGGCTTTTTCTCAAATCTCTACTAAACAACTATTTCTAAACAACAATTTTATTTTTGTAAATGCATTCCAAATTCCATTCCAAATTCCCCAAAACATATTCTATTTTAGGTTTGTGAAAATCACTTTTTTATGGTAGAATGTAAAAGAATGTATGTCATTCGGAATAACAATAAAATGAGGTAAAAACATGGAAATCATGTCGCTTGCGATTGCTGTTTTTGCCGTCATCATTGGTTTAGTCATTGGATATGTCAGCATCTCAGCCAAGATGAAATCATCTCAGGAAGCTGCGGAGTTGATGCTTTTAAATGCTGAACAAGAAGCAACTAATTTACGTGGACAAGCTGAGCGTGAAGCAGATTTACTTGTTAATGAAGCCAAACGTGAAAGCAAGTCTCTTAAAAAAGAAGCACTATTGGAGGCCAAAGAAGAAGCCAGAAAATACCGTGAAGAAGTGGACGCTGAATTTAAATCAGAACGTCAAGAACTCAAACAAATCGAAAGTCGTTTGACCGAGAGAGCTACTAGCCTTGACCGTAAAGACGACAATTTGACGAGTAAAGAACAAACACTTGAACAAAAAGAACAAAGTATTTCTGATAGAGCGAAAAACCTTGATGCGCGTGAAGAGCAATTAGAGGAAGTCGAAAGACAAAAAGAAGCAGAACTAGAGCGTATTGGTGCTCTGTCTCAGGCAGAAGCACGAGATATTATCTTGGCACAGACAGAAGAAAACTTGACTAAGGAGATTGCCAGCCGCATTCGTGAAGCTGAGCAAGAGGTCAAAGAACGTTCTGACAAAATGGCCAAGGACATCCTGGTTCAAGCTATGCAACGTATCGCTGGTGAATATGTAGCGGAGTCAACAAACTCAACGGTTCATCTGCCAGATGATACTATGAAGGGACGCATTATTGGTCGTGAAGGTCGTAACATTCGTACCTTTGAAAGTTTGACAGGGGTCGATGTCATTATCGACGATACACCAGAAGTGGTGACCTTGTCAGGATTTGACCCGATTCGTCGTGAGATTGCCCGTATGACTATGGAAATGTTGCTCAAGGATGGTCGTATCCACCCAGCTCGTATCGAAGAGTTGGTTGAGAAAAACCGTCAAGAGATTGACAATAAGATCCGTGAATACGGTGAGGCAGCAGCCTATGAGATTGGTGCGCCAAACCTTCATCCTGACTTGATGAAAATCATGGGTCGCTTGCAGTTCCGTACTTCATATGGACAAAATGTCTTACGTCATTCGATTGAGGTTGCTAAGTTGGCTGGTATCATGGCGAGCGAACTTGGTGAAAATGCGGCTCTTGCCCGTCGTGCTGGATTCCTTCATGACATCGGAAAAGCCATTGACCGCGAGGTTGAAGGAAGCCACGTTGAAATCGGTATGGAATTGGCACGTAAGTACAAGGAACATCCAGTTGTGGTCAATACGATTGCTAGTCACCACGGCGATGTCGAAGCCGAAAGTGTCATTGCAGTGATTGTCGCTGCAGCAGATGCCTTGAGCGCAGCTCGTCCAGGTGCTCGTAGTGAGTCTCTTGAAAGCTACATCAAGCGTCTCCATGATTTGGAAGAAATTGCTAACGGCTTTGAAGGGGTACAAAATAGCTTTGCCCTTCAAGCAGGACGTGAAATCCGCATCATGGTCAATCCAGGACAAATCAAGGACGACAAAGTCACAATCTTGGCTCACAAAGTTCGTGAGAAAATTGAAAACAATCTCGATTACCCAGGAAATATCAAGGTAACCGTGATTCGCGAGCTTCGTGCAGTAGATTATGCTAAATAAATAAAAAACTGAGGTCAGTGCAATCTGACTTCAGTTTTTTTGAATAAATTATTTGAAAATAATTCGTTATATTATCGAGGTGAAATCTCAATTGGGGATATATAGATTAAATCTTGAGTAGAGTTATAATTTCCGATTTTTGCTTTTATATGTATATTCTGCCCTATCTTAATATCGTCACCATTAAATGAATTAAATATAGGGTTTGATATTATAGTAATTTGAGGAATTTTGAAATTAGGACCTGAAGCTTCATCAGGATGATAATCTCCAGAATGTATGAGAACATCATACTTTGATTTTAATTTGGATAGATAGGCAATATTTCCATCGAATTCAATAGTTTGATTTTTATGTTTTTTAACAAAATCTATTATTGTGTTTGAATCTTCAGTCTGCAATAGTGCTTTAAATTCCTCATTATTTTCAGTCGTGATTACAGCTGATTGAGCTGGACTTGTTGATGAGTATTCGGTAGAACTTGATGAGGTACTAGTTGAACTAGAGGAAATAGATGTAGAACTTTGTGATGTAGATGATGCCTCATTTGTTTTTTCGACGGATTTTTCCACAATGGAACTAGTTTCTGTAGATGTAGAAGTAGGAACAGAAGTTGACTTATCTGAGTTTCCTCCAAATAGAACCAACAGAAGAATAATAAATATTACAGCAACACCAATTAAATATGGAATTAGTTTTTTTACCTTTAATTCCAGTGGGCTTAATGGTGTAATTTCAACCTCAGCTTCTTTTTCAAAAAAACCAAATACTCCAGCATTTCCTTCTTCAATAATATTGATTTTAACCTCATTTTTTTTGAGATTGAGTTCATACAAGCCATTTTCAATAGCTTCATCGATATTTTTTCCTTTATAAATTGGCATAAATCTCTCCTTTTATATTAGTAGTTTCATTATCTCTTAAATGGAATAAAAAGGCAAGTCTTTTTTAAGGGGGCTACCTTGTATAAATCATAGATTATCATAGATTATGGTAAATTCCCAAACTA